>MUKC01000110.1 GCA_002049795.1 Desulfobacca sp. 4484_104
TTGCCCCGCCTCCTTTCGGTATCGGGAAAATAGACCGCGGCAGTGATCATCACATTTTCCCGAATACCCCGGGTGCCGGTCATCGGGTCAATCAGATACCGTTGCGCCAATCCGAAAAAGCCGGTGTCCGGCAGTTTCTTGGGAGACAGCAGCTTGATCACCCGCTCATCATTGCTGAGTTGCAGGTGCTTGCGGAAAACCAACAGATTGGTGGAGTAATCTACTATTTGGCTGCGAATCATCCGGTTACGGTCATACTCGGTGGAGGTATCCCACCGCCATCCGGCACTTTCCGACCAGTTGAAGATGGTCTCCATGACCCGGATATAATCCCACAGGTCTTTAAGGTTTCGGCCGCGGCCTCCCGCAACTCCACGGCCAGGCGGCTTTCGGCAGAATCGGGATAATCGCGAGCCACGGGAAAACGGGCCGTGACGATCAGCTTGATATCCCGCAGCACAATGCCGCCGGCGTCCAGGGGGGCATCCGCCCCCTGACGCAAAAACTCCACCCGACTATTCCTGATTTCCTGCAAAACCTCCGGCAGCTCATCCTCGCCGGAAATCAATATCCGTTCCGGCAACAAGTCCGGACTGGTCCACAAGCAAAACTGGAGAATCGTCTCCGGCGGCCAGGCCATGTTCAACAAATTGTTGAACCGGTCGGCTACCCGGTCGTCGCCGCCGGCCAACGGCGAACAGATAAAACCGAAGCCCAAAGACGAATTTTCCAAGTGAAAAAGACCATCCTCGTAGGAATAGGCCATGGCCGCAAGCAGCTGGTCTATTCGTTCTCGTTTGGCACTGCTTCGCATCGCTTAATTGAGCATGCCGGCGTGCAGGGTGGCGTTGAACACCGTATCAATGATGGTCGGGGCGTTGTACAGCCCCAGCCCGCCGCCGATGCCGGTGGCAAAGGACATCAGGCTCTGGCGGGCAATCCCGCCCACGATGCCTACCAGAATCATGCCCAATGACACGGTTTTCCCGACGTTGCCTTGCGCCCACTCAGTCAGACTGGTGTAAACGTCCGACAACGGGCCACTAGTGGACGCGGCCTGCACCCACTCGGGGAACGCCAGGATTGCGGCAGTTACGGCCAGGGCCGCCAGGGACCACAACCAAGCCTGTTTTAAATTGTTAGACTTCATCATCATGCCCTCCTAATATTTTTTTTTATTGGTTAACGGGATTATCCACCCGCGACTCTCCGGTTCGACGATTGAAAAAGCTATTTTTCGGTGCGTTTTTTTCTGACGGCAAGAAGGGACCATGAGTTAATAACGAAGGCACCGACTTGGAGGCAGAACCGGGCGGGGATGCTGAGGGGCTGGCTCGCCGCGCTACCGGTTTCTTTTCCATCCTGGCAGATTCAGAAGTTTCACGGATATCTAACGGCGTAATCCGGGGAGCGACCTCCATCGCCCGACCCCCGATGCTCCACCGCCGTGCCTCGACCTCGGCATACAGGTAGGTAGGCAGATGCAGCACGCCGTCGATTGATTCCCAGGGAGCTATCCATATCCGCATGATCTGCGCCGACGACCGCAGCGGCATAGGGCCGGTATAACCTAAGCCCTGTACCGCCGCGGTGGATTCGGGAGTAACCTCGGTGACATAACCAGATTGCGTCGGTTCGGCCAGGTTGGGCCTTTCCCCACACTCGGCACAGTTCTCCTGGTCTTCCTCAGCCGGATCCCCCAGGGCAGCGCGGTAGTTGGTCAGGTTATATACCTCCCGGGCCGAATGGCACCGCACCCCCTCAGGATATCCCTTACAGGCGTATTTGCCCTCCCAAGGGTTCAGTGAACAACCGGCCAAACACAGCCCCAGCCCCAACAACGCCGTCAGATAAAGATATCGTTGCATCTATTTTCCCTCGACTTCGGCAGCAGCCAACCAAGCAGCTAAATTTTTTACACCCCCGGTTTTCACCTGGCCGTCATGCCGGATGAGATAGGGCACCGACCGGATGCCCAGGATGCGCGCCGCCACCAGGGTGCGCTGCAAAGATTTAATCCGGCAGTCGCCTGAACCCAATCCCTCATAATCGCCGGTCAACAGGGCCTTCACCGCCCGCCCCTGGTCCGGGGCGCACAGCAATTGCCGGGTCTGTTTCATGCTCTTCCTGCCCATGGGGATCAAAATAATGTGGAAGCGATACTGCTCGCCCAACTCAACCGCCTGCTCCAACAGCTTCTTGCAGTGCGGACAGGCCGAGGACACAAAGATGATCTCTTCCTGCTGCCCTTCCCCGAAACTCAGGGTGGCCAGATCGTTGGGCTTGACCCCGATCTTTTTCACATCTATATGGTTCACCACGGTTTCCGCATCTTCTATGGTCGCCACCGGCTTGGCGTTCCACATGTCGTAGATCGGTCCCTTCCAGGCAAATCGACCGTTCTCGGAGATAAAAAACACTCCCTTATCGGACTCAATCATCTTGACCCCGTGAATCGGTAAACTCCTGGCCGACCTGATTTCCCCGAACGGCGCGGCCTGAACCGACATTGCCCCCAAAAACACCAAGCCGAAAACAATCGCTGATTTGACTTTCAACTCCGTTCTCCTTTTCCGGTTCCGGACTAATACATGGGTTCCAAAACAAACTGGCCGTCCCTCTCGATGGCCCCGAAACCCGGGATCACCAGGGTTCCCCGGCGCTTAAAATCAATGCGATACCGGGAAGGCGGCGGTATTTCCAAGACCGGCTCGGCTACCGGCGGTTGATAATGGGTACATCCCGATATGATCAGAAACATCAGGACCATTCCCCAAACAAGCCTCAACTTTTCCCCTCCAACTTCAATGACTTGCCGGTGATCAGGACAAAATCAATCGCCCGCCCCGCGTCGATCTCGATTACCGGGAAGATATTCTCCGCCATGTCAATGTAGTAATTGCTCAGGCGGTCCAGGGCCGACCCCAGGCCCTCGATCCCGGCTCCCTGCAAGGCTTGGGTGCTGAAGTTCTGCTGGAACGGAGTCCTGGTGTTTCTCCCATAAGTCCCAGTGCCCAGGAGAGTTATAGGTTGACTGGAGAAAAGTTTGGAAAAGCCCTCCATGAAGCCCGCCATCAGTGCTTTGCTCAGCAAGGCTCCGGTCTTGCTCACCAGACGGCCCCGTACTCCGGCCTTGCCGTCCTCACCCACGGCATACATATCAATCCTGGTTTCCAGCGCCTTGCCGTCCTCCCGGATGCAGGACAACCGTTCCCCCCGCAGATAGGCCCGCTCTGAACTCAAATCCCCCCAACCCGCGGCAATCAGAAAGCACTCCCGCACGTCCGCGGTGTAGCGGTTAGGCAAGATCGCTTCCTTCTTGACCCGCAGCAGCACCGGGAACGGGTCTTTCTTGGCGCTGGTGCCGCAGGTGACATCCAGGCCGGTAATAAGGGTCCCCGAAAATATGCTTCCCGACGGTAAAAAGGTGCCGGGAACAGTGTCTTTCTTAGCCTTCTGGACTTTGGTCTCAGCAGGTTGCGAGGCAGTGATCACCTTGATCTCCCGGGCCGGACCCGAAGCCGAACCTGACTGGAAGTCAGTTTTTCGGGAAGACAATGTGGAACTGGAACCGCTTGCCCGACCAGTCTCAGCGGTTTTCTTACTGCGCGGCTCCATAATCCCTCGCGACGACACGTCACTGACTGCCCTGCGCTCCACCTTTGTACTCTTCGCCTCGGCCTCCGGCTTAACCGCAGCTAATTTCTGGAGTTTCTCTAATTTCTTTTCCAAATCCTTGATACGATTTTTCAGCATGGTAATTTGCAGTGAAGCCCGGTTTTTATCCGTCAGTCGATTGATCTGATCTTCCAGTTTCTTATTTTTGCGTTGCATCTGCTCAAGCTCAGATCCCACTCCGGACAACCCGAAACGCGTTTCAAAATCCTTGGTTCCGAAAATGTTGCGGTGCTGCGGCTGCCGATGCTTGGTCTTGGTCTTGGGAGAACTTGACACAAACATATAGATCGCTCCTACTATGGCTGTCCCCACCAGACCAACCACTATCCACCGCTTATATTTCGAGGGAACATAGTCCCAATAAGCTGATAGCCGAGATCGCATGACTTATTTCGACTCCGGGGCATTACCCGCGGAAGATCGCGATTTGAGCATCAATTCAAGCTGCTTCTGTAATTTCCGGTTTTCCTGTTGCAGTCGATCAAGCTCGGACGTTTTCTTGTTTCCCTGTTGCATCTGCTCAAGCTCGGACTTCCCCCCGGACAATCCAAACCGCGATTCGAAATCCTTGATGTCGAAAACATTGCGCTGGGTTGCCGTCGGGCCGGATCTTCCTGCCGGGTTACTGGAAACAAATAGATATATCGCTCCCAATACAGCTATACAGACCAGGCCGATTACTACCCGCTGCTTATACTGCGCGGGCGACTTTTCCCATTTTTGCTTTAAATGGTTGATAACTTTCACGATCTTCCTTCCTTACGGCCGATTTTGGTCGCTATCCGACAGTCCTAATTCCATGTCCGCGGCTGACTGCGAACGCGACCGGCGTTTCTTGGCCTTGGTCTTTTTCTTGGCCTCCTTACCAAGATTTGTAGCCATGTGCAGCACATTAGGCCGTATCCGCGGCTGCTTGCCAAAGTCCCGCTGATACACCACGTAAAGCTCCGTACTCTGTTGCGGGCTCAATCTGACCTGGGGCCAGACCCCCACCGCCCGCACCCCTTCCTGGTAGCAGGCCGACTCATCCACTAGAAACGGCTCCGAGGACACATTGGTCATTTTCGATATCGTCACGATAAAATTGTGGCCCTCCAAGACCTGCATGCAGTCCACCCGCACCGGCAAACGGCATCGGGGCCGGGGATCATAACTGACCGGGTAGCGCAGATTGTAGCCCGGCGGTATTTCCCCCCGGGCGGTCCTGATCATTACTTTCTCTATGGCCTCAACATAAGCCTGGCTTTTCTCCCACTTGGCCGACTTGCCCGATATCGACACCACCCCGCTGTTGTTCAACACCAAGCGAATCTCCCGCGGCGATATCGACCTGGGAATCAAGGTCAAGGAGATTGACGGATCCGGCTCGCCGTTTTCAGTGATGAACATGGCCGTCGGGCCGTCGCCCCGGGGAAGACTGACATAGACCACCGGCCCGTCCACCGTCACCTTGGCCTTGTCGGTGGTATGCACCACCGGATTCTCGAAGGGCGTCACCAGGCGATTAAGATGGTCCCCGGCTACGGCGATATTGACGTTGCGCCCGGATTCCACCTTCACCGTGTCGCCATCCTGAACCGACAGCCCCGAAGCTTTAGGTGAGGATCTTTGTCCTTGATTGATCTTGTTCAGGGCCGCCATGATCTTGGCCGGCACCGCGGGAATATCCTCATGATGGCCGGCCTCCGGCGGCCCTGCCGCTTCTTCACCCCAGGCCAACCCGGCGCCCAGGAAGAAGATGAGGGCCACCGTAATACTAATTGTCCTGTGGCTCCAACTGCGGTTCAGCTTGTTGGTCATAATTTTTCTCCTGGTCTTTCTTCCGCGCCTTCTTTTCGTAGGCATCCAGGTAAGTAATCAGCGGATAGTAGTTCCTTACTTCAATGCCAATCTCATAGGTCTTGGCCACGTTCTGCGCCTTGCCGAACGACCCTCGCAACGTCGTCTGGCCCCTCACCAACACCCGGCCCGTCTTCTCGTTCCAGGACACTTCCCGGGGTTCAAACGATACGGCCAGGTTGTTCCGTTTAAGCGTCTTGGCCTGCTCATACATGTCCTTCATCAAGGACTGGTAAATCTCCGGCGATAGATAGCTCTCGATGCCCTGGGCGACAAACTCAACATTCCGGGGCGTAACGTTGCCTAATAAGAGCGCGAAAAACAGCGCCCAGGATTCCTGATATCGTCGGTCTGCCTTATTCTGCGCTATTTTAGTTTTGCCCTTGAGGTCCGGCGGCAC
>MUKC01000179.1 GCA_002049795.1 Desulfobacca sp. 4484_104
TGCAGCAGGCGCCGGGCCTGTCCCTTGGAGGCGCAGAGGCCGGTTTTCAGGAAAAGCTCCACCAGGGTAACGCCCTTCTCCAGCTCCTGTTTGCTGAGCGTCGTCTGGGGCAGGGAATCGGTTGAGTCGGAGAGGTTGATGCTCGTAATGGCCGACGAGGTTTTGACCCGGTTGTCCGGGTCGGCGGCGCCGAACTGCCTGACGGCGGCCTGGTAGGCTTCGGCGGCCTTTTGGTGACCGTGGACCATGGCCGTAACTTCGAAGGCCAGGATCTCCTTGACCCGGTTTATGTGCTGGTCTTTAAGCTTCTCCAGGTCAGCAATTTCTTCCAGCGGCAAAAAAGTAAACAGCCGCAGGAGCCGGCCGGCTTCCCCGTCTTCACAGTTGCGCCAGAACTGGTAAAAGTCATAGACGGAGGTGCGCTTTTCATCCAGCCAGACCGCCCCGGCCGCGGTTTTGCCGAATTTTTCGCCGCTGGCCGTGGTCAGGAGGGGAAAGGTGATGCCGTAGGCTTCCTTGCCCTCCAGGCGGCGGATCAGCTCAATGCCGGCCACGATATTGCCCCATTGGTCCTGGCCGCCCATCTGGATGGTGCACTGGTAGTCCCGGTGCAGGATATGGAAGTCATATGCCTGCAGCAGCATGTAGTTGAATTCAATAAACGACAGGCCGCTTTCCAGGCGCTGCCGGTAGGATTCGGCGGTCAGCATGCGGTTGACGCTGAAGTGGCGGCCGATATCCCGGAGAAAATCGATATAGGTCAGTGCCAGTCGGCGTTGTTGACCAGCAGCCCCTGGTCGTCTCCCAGCTTGAGGAAACGTTCCAGTTGCCGGCGGATTCCCACCCCGTTTTGATCAATGGCTAGCAGCTGGCGCATTTCGGTCTTGCCGCTGGGGTCGCCGACCATGGCGGTGCCGCCGCCGAGAACGGCGATGGGACGATGGCCGGCCCGCTGCATGTGCATCATGGCGACGATGGGAATCAGGCTAAAGTTTGGGGGGAGGCGGCCAGCTTTTCCTGCAGTTCCCGCTCGTGGGTTGCCTGGTAAATGAAGCCGCGATCTTCCAGCTGACGGTATACCTGTGAGGCCATGGCGTTTGCTAGTCCATTTCCAGGATCTGCTTGGCCTGCCGCAGGCGGTTGTTGCCTTCCTTGAACTGGATCATGGCGGCCTGGATCAGTTCAACCAGGTCTTCCCGGCCCGCTTTTTTCGCCTGGGCGGCCCATTTCTTGTAGTCTTCCTGGTGGCTTTCGTTGGGTGCTGTGATCATGATGTTCATGCATGGTTTTACTCCTTTGTGCTTTTCTGTTCGTCGGCTATTTTCAGGTACGAAACGCCGATATCCTGTTCGTCTTTCAGGCTGTCTATTCGCAGGATGTATTGATGGGGGATGCAGATGAAATTGACCTTGGCAAATTCTTTGCGCAGGGCGTCATCCTCCGGTGAGATGATCAGCCGCTCCTGGTCTTCAAAAATAAAATCGGACACCTCGACAAAACCAAACATCTCCGATTCGCCGATGCTGCGGGCCAGCAGGGAATAACTGCGATTGCCGGTTTTGAACTGGACGCGATAAATATGTTTTTTCTTGCTGCTCATGGGGAAAATAATCCGTGATTGCCGCCGGAGAAAATTTTTATTCTCCGGCCGAATAATCGCTCAGCCGGAGAAAATAATCGCCCCCTTGGTTATCAGTAAACGGAAAGAATTGCAAGTGCTTCCTTGCCGGCGGAAAACGGTTTCCGCCGTTCGATTCCGGTGTTCTGCGGGCAACGCGGTCGGGGGGGTAGGCGGCGGGTTCAAGAAGGTTTTTTTCGGCTTCGACTGCGGCGGTCGCGGCTGCGGCCGCGATGATTGCCGGACGATCTGCCGGCTGGTTTTTTGCCCATTGGCTTTTTCCCGGACGACTGACGTTTCCGCGGCCGCCTGATGTCAGTAAGGAAATCGTCGTTTTCCGCCCAGAGGACCTCAATTTTTCCCACCAGGGCTTCGATAGGCTCCAGGAAAAAGGCGTCGTCTTCACTGGCCAGGGAAATTGCCTTGCCGCTGGCTCCCACCCGGGCGGTTCTGCCGATGCGATGGACGTAGTCTTCAGCATCCTGGGGCAGGTCAAAGTTGAACACGTGGGTGACGTTGTCGATGTGCAGACCCCGGGAGGCGACGTCGGTAGCCACCAGGATGGTGATTTCCTTCTTCTTAAACCGTTCCAGGATGGACAGCCGCTTTTTCTGGGGCACGTCGCCGGTCAGGGCGGCGGCCGGATAGTTGTTGATTTTCAGGTAGTCCACCAGGATTTCAGCCATCCTTTTGGTGTTGCAGAAAACCAGGGATCTTTCCGGTTTTTCCCGGGCCAGCAGGCCGAAAAAGAGGGGAATTTTTTCCTTTTTCCCCACGTGGTAGAGACACTGCTGGACTTTTTCGGCGGCCAGCTGGTTGGGGGTGATGACAATGGAATCATTGATGTCAAGATGTTCGTAAGCCAGTTCCATCACCCGGTAGGAAAGGGTGGCGGAAAAAAGCAGGGACTGCCTTTTTTCATACGGTGAACAGCGGCGCAGGATGTAGCGCAGGTCCGGGATGAAGCCAAGGTCAAACATGCGGTCGGCTTCGTCGATGACCAGGACTTCAATGCGGTATGGGCGCCGAGCAGCTTCGCTTCCTGATGGATCTGAACTACCAGCTCGCGGGTAGGGGCCATGATCAGGGCCCGGGGCTGTTTTTTCCCCTTCGGCAGGCTTTCGGTCTGCAGCAGCCGGTTGAAAAGGGTGATCAGGAAAGTCGCCGTCTTGCCGGTTCCCGTCTGGGACTGGGCGGCAATGTTCTTTCCTTCCAGGGCGATGGGCAGGATCTTCTCCTGGACCGGCGTGCAGTTCTGGAAGCCGGCGTCTTGAATGCCCTGTAAAACCAGCGGGTCAATGGGCATCTGTGAAAACGTTGTCTGGGTAAAAACCTGTTGCAAAAATATACTCCTGAAATTATCGGGTTGACCGTTTCAGCCGCCAGACGGCACGATTGCCGATGGCGCGGGATCGATGTGTTCCTGGCTTGAGAATGAGGTGGATGGATGCCGGGGCGAAAGATGATGCTTCAGGCAAGCTGTGGTCGGGATCAGGTTTCATCAGGGGAGCCATTCACTGTCCCAAGCTTTTAGCAGATATGGCGGTAAAATTCAACCATTATTAATGCCCAAGGCGGGCTTGGCGCCCGCAACCCAAATCAGAGTATCAGGATGTTCCGGCATGGCTCTCGGACTGCTGATTGCTGAAAGCGTTCATCGGGAAATGAACATTTCCCGATGAACACTAGCTGATTCTATTGTCCCGCCAGCTGCCGGGCCTTGCTGATGTCATCCGGGGTGTTGAGATTGAAAAAGTAGCGGGGAGTAAAAAGGTCGGGGTAGGGCTCGGTAAGGACTTCCCGCACCCGGACCTCGGGGAAAAAACCGGAAATCTTCAGTTCTTCAGTTGGCCGGCCTCAAGCTGCTTTTTTATCGCCACCAGGCAGCTCTTTTTGTAAATGGCGTGCAGCGGCTGGCGGCCGTCGCTGCTCCGGGGCAGGCAGACGTCGTAACCCAGCGGCTGGCGGCCGTCGCTGCTCCGGGGCAGGCAGACGTCGTAACCCCGGTGTTGGGACCAGAGGTAGCGGATGGCCGCCGCCGAGATGAAGGGCATGTCGCCGGCCACGATAAAGGCGGCGGGAAAGGAGGCCTGGCGCAGGCAGCTGTACGCCGGCCACGATAAAGGCGGCGGGAAAGGAGGCCTGGCGCAGGCAGCTGTACAGGCCGCCCAGGGCGCCGCGGCCGGGATAGAGGTCGGGGATCACGGCGGCCGGGAAGGAATGGTAAAGTTGTGGGGTGTTGCTGCTGATCAGGACCTCCCGGCAGCAGGCGGAGACAGCATGAAAGATGCGGTCGATCAGGCGCTGTCCGTCGATCTCGATCAGGGGCTTGTCAATGCCGTCATGGAGCTGTTTTGGGGTTCGGGACGGCAATGTTGCCGGTCTTGAGGATGAAATCAGCCAGCTGCTCCGCGGCGTCCAGCGGGAAAACCGGGACGTCGCACTCCCAGTTCCGGTCGCTGGCAATGGCGATCAGGTGCGGGTCATGATTGTCCCCGCGGCAGATCAGGTTTGATCGGGTGTGGGTCATGATTGCTCCCGCGGCAGATCAGGTTTGATCGCTGGGCCTGCCGGTGAACTTCAATTTTCGGGAAGCTGCTGTGTTTAAATCCTTCAATAAGAACAATATCCATGTCGTTGAGCCTTGGGGTCCAGTTGCTCCCTGGTTTTTCTGATCAGGGCCGTCTGGCTGGGGGAGGTAATGACGGTGGCGTCGGCCCCGGCCTGCTGATGGAGCCAGCTGTCTTTTCCTTCGTGGTCAATGTCAAAGGCATGGGGGTGGTGCTTGATGGTTCCCACTTTCAGGCCCCGCTGCTTGAATATCTTGATCAGGCGGGTTATCAGCGTGGTTTTGCCGCTGTTGCTGGTGCCGATTGCCGCTGTTGCTGGTGCCGATCAGGCAGAAAACCGGGGGGATGGGTGTACTCATTTTCTACCCCCGGCCGAAAGAGCAGACGGGATAAACGCACTGCTGACAGAAGTGGCACAGGCCACCATGGCCCAGAGCTGCCACTTCCTTCTTGTCCGGCTGCTGTCCAGTCAGCAGCCGGGGCAGAAACACGTCAAAGGCGGTATGGGGATAGAACAGCGCCGCCGCCGGCACGGCACAGACGGGGATGTCCCGGTCATTGTGGTTGATCCAGGCCATGGTGAACATGTTGCCCGGCTGCAGGGGAACGCCGCGAATAAAACGGCGGCCGCCGGCTTCGCTGATTGCCAGGGGGGTGACGTCATTGGGATCCACCGAGGTACCGCCGGTAAGCACGATGATCTCGCAGCCGCCGGCGATAAAGTCCCGGATGGCGGCGACTATTTTCTCCTTGTCGTCGGGCAGCTGGGTGCTTTGGTATATCTCGGCCTGGTACTGGGCCAGTTTACAGCTGATAACCGGCAGGAAGCGGTCCTCAACCAGGCCATGGTAGACTTCGTTGCCGGTAACAATGATCCCGGCTTTTCGGGCGCGAAAGGGGATGATGTGAAAAACTCCCTCGGGCCTGGCGATTTCCAAAGCCTGCTCGATGACTTGGCGGTTGGTGAACAGGGGGATGATGCGGGTTGAGGCGATGGTTTCCCCCTTCTTGACCGGCAGGTTGGTGGGCTTGGTCATGCAGCTGGGGTCGCCCAGCAGGTTGATGGCCAGCAGCTTTTCCTTGTCAACCCGGAGCAGGCCATCCTTCTGGCTCTGAAAATTGATTTTCCCCTCCCAGGGTTCCAGGTCATGGGCGACATAACGGCCGGCAAAGGCGCCGGCCATCATCACCGCGGCGTCATTTTCATGAATCTGGTCGGCGTCAAGGTCAAGAATAAAAATTTCATTTTTGCCGATGGCCGCCAGCTTTTCCAAATCGTTTTTGCTGATCAGATGCCCTTTTTTGAACGCCCGGCCTTTGAATCCTTTTTCCGGGTTGACTTC
>MUKC01000111.1 GCA_002049795.1 Desulfobacca sp. 4484_104
AAGTCAATGATGCCCGCTTCCATGGCCAGCCCGATAGTCACCGCCATTTCGATTGAATCGACGCCGATGTCGTCCATGATGCTGTCAGCCCGGGCAAGGAGATCAAGGTCGTCAATGCAGCAGTGGGCTCCCATGGCCCAGATGGACTCGTATTCAAAACCGGAGGTTATATAGTTGCCGTCTTTGTCAACATATACCTGGGAACACTGCATGACGCAGCCGGCGTGGCAGCCGTGCTTGGGCTTCCCGCCCCGGGATTCAATGATTTCGGCCATTTTTTCCCCGGAGATCATTTCGTGTCGGTCAAATTGGCCGCTGCGGAAATTTCTGGTGGGCAACCCTCCGACCTCGTTGACAATATTGATCAGGACGTCGGTGCCATAAGCGCCCAGGGCTCCGCCGCAGACCGGGTGGTCAAGCAGGGCCTTGGCGAAGGTTTTCGCTGCCTGTTTGAATTTTTCTTCATCGGCCAGGGCAATGCTCTTTGGCGCCCCGGCGGCGTCAATCAGGATGTATTTCACCCCTTTTGAACCCATGACCGCCCCCAGGCCGCCGCGGCCCAGGCTCCGGAATTTGCTGTCCGGATCCTTGACGGAGATGTTGGCGGCCAGTTGGCGGCGTTCACCCGCCTGGCCGATTGAAAGCAGGCCGCAGTCTTTGCCGGACTGCTTTTCCAGTATTTCAACCACGGTGAAATTGCCGCTGTCGGCCAGTTCATCCGCCGGTACAATGTCAACCCCGTTGACGGTTACTTGCAAGCCATAGAGCCGGTTGTCAGTCGGCACTCCTTCCAGAATCAGGGCCTTGATCCCCATCCGGGCCAGGAGTTGAGCCGCGGTGCCGCCGGAATTGCATTCCTTGATTGTGCCGGTCAGAGGGCTTTTGGCTCCGGCCGAAAGCCGGCCGGAGTTGGCGGCCCGGGTTCCGGAGAGCAGGCCGGGGGCAAAGACCAGTTTATTGTATTTCCCTAACGGGTGACAGGTTGGCGGCACCTCGGCGGCCACGACTGCCGACGTCAGTGCCCGGCCTCCCAGTCCCTGCCAGGCGGATGGCACGTCTTCAATGGTAACGCTCAAGTCGTTCATGTTGACCCGAAAAATTTTGTCAGCCATGGTTTTCCTCCTTTGCAAAGCCTGATTTTATGCTGCCGCCCGAGAATGCAGCGTTCATGTCACCCCGTTTTTTTAAATACTTGGCACAGGATGTTGCCGGGGTCAAGTTGTATTTTTTTAGGGAGATAAACGCTGGCTGCTGATCGCTGAAAGAGTTGATCAGGAAATGAAACTCAATAAAAAACTGCCGTCGGAGTTACAGAATGCCGACGGCAGTTTTATGGTTGTATTCTTTGCAGGTTTTACCTGGCGATATCCATGAGCCTCTTTTCCAGGTAGAGCTTGCGGAGGTACTCGTATTCAAAGGGTGATCCTGACTGGTAGTAGCGAAATGGCGTGCGATGTCTCTCGTCGATGGCGCCAAGTACATTGATGCCCAGTTTGATTTCGGTCTTGTTGTTGACGTCATCCAGGGCCCAGTTCATGACTGCTGCATGTACGGCAGTGTCAAAGACAAGGCCGGTGGTATCGCGCAGGGTGGAAGGGCCGAAAACCGGCAGAACCAGGAATGGCCCGGCACCAACGCCGTAATGGCCCAGGGTCTGGCCGAAATCCTCCTTTTGCACCGGCATGCCCCATTTGCTGGCCGGGTCGTACATGCCAGCCAGGCCAACGGTTGAATTGACCAGAACCCGCCCCGTGGTAATGGCGGTTCCTTTGCCTTTCAGCTGCAGGAGGTTGTTGGTGAAATTGCGCAGCTCGCTGAAGTTTTTGAAGATGCCGGAGATGCGGTCTTCAAGGTAGTCCGGCATGATCCACTCATAGGCGCCGACCACCGGGAGAAAGAAGTATTTGTCGAAATAGTAGTTGAAGATGTACATGTGCCGGTTGAACCCTTCCCAGGGATCATACGCGTCGATGGCGTATTTCACATCACTGCGAACATATGCGGCAACCGGCTTGGTGGCCGGAACAATTACCGCCCCGTTTTTCTGGGCGGACTGGTTGGTGGCGCAACCGGTTGACAGCATAATGAAAATAAGAAGGGCAAACAACAGGATGCTTTTGGTTGATCTGATTTTTTCTTTTTTCATTACCCTGTCCCCCTAATTGCTTTTAAAGAAGTTGACCATGTAGCGCACATTGTCCTTGTAGGCCATGTTGCCGCAATGCCCCCCGCGGGGATAAATTTTGGCCCGTGATCCGAATACCTGCTTAAAGTAGTCGATGTCGCCGTCGGCAAGGATTATGTCGTCCACGTTGGTTACCAGGCCTATCTTGTCACTGTTGCGCAGGTAGCTTTCAATGCTGCGCAGGCTGCTTCTGGCAATCAGTGCCTGAAATGACAAGTAGGGGTTTTGCCGTCTAAAATAGGGATAGAGGAGGTTTTCGGCGTATTCACGAAACCCGTTTCCCCGGGAAGCGACCTTGCAGTAATTGGTCAGGGAAGTGGTGCGCGACAATTTCAGGTTTTTGGGCACCAGGTAGCCGCTGTTGGTCATGACGTCAGCAGTGAACAGCATGTTGGCCAGGGAAATGCGGAATGAAAAACCGATGAGCGCCTTGCCTTCCTGGGGATTAGGGATGATCTTGTCATAGGCTTTGTAAAAGAAATCGCCGGCCAGATCGACAAAATCACCATGTACGTAGGACTTGGTAATGTTGTGGATCAGCTTCTGATAAAAATCGTCAAAATGATCAATGCCGCCGGGAATGTTGTCCACCAGCATTTTATCCAGTTTGACGGCGGAGTCGTAAATGTTCAGGGCCGGATTGATCATCAGCACCTTTTTGAAATTGAAAACCTTCCGTTCCTCATCCAGCTTGGCCACAAACGCAGCCTCGGAGCCGCCGAGACTGTAGCCGGTAAGGTAAAAGTTGGAAACCAGTTCCTTCTTGCTGAGCCGTTGCCATAATGTTTCCAGAACATGGTAGATGTCCTTGGCATCGGAGCGGATGTCCCCCGGCATGCCGGTGCTTGAAGCCGCGACAATGAAATTGGGATGGGTGGGTGAACTTAGGGCCAGGACGTGAAAGCCGGCCTGGAAGAAGGCTTTTTGCATCATCTGCATTTTAGCGGAATCGTAGCCGGCGCCGGTTCCGGCGATTAAAACCATCAGTGGAGCCTTTTCTTTATGATAGGCGATGGAATAACGCAGTTCCTTGTTGTACCAGAAGACCTCAGGAACGTGACGTTCAGGGAAAACAGTGATGGTTGCGTATTCCTTGACCCTGATTTTTTCCGGCAATTTTGCCCGGGCCGATTTTGGCGTCGACAGGATTGTAGCCTCAATAGGGTCGGCAAAAGGGTAATCGTAGGATGCCGCCTGGCCGACGCAAACCATTGCCAGCAGCAGTATGCATCCCAGCAGCAGGCTGTGCCGCCATTTTTTTCTTGTTTTCACTTTCGTCACCTCGCAGTTATTTACCATGTGAACAAAATAAGATTACTTACCCAGCCGCGTGCTGCAATAAAAACAATTTAACAATAATTATTAAAATATCATTTGTATTGTTTACAGTCAAGCCAAAAATGAGTGCGTATTTATCGGTCAAACGGAGTAATTATCTGTGTTTTCTGTTCTTCAGACATTGCTGTCCGGTTAGGTTCTTGCGTGCTGTCAACCGGTGGCTGTTTTCAGCGCTTTCGGCGCTCGATTGCCTGTTTTTCCAGCGGCTCATTTCGCTAAAGTTGCCAAACTCGCCCTTTCAGGGCTCAAACAAGGCAACTTTCACGCTCCAATCGCCGGGAAAACAGCGCAAAAAGCGTGCCGGACATTACTGTTCTTCAGATTACTTGATCAAGAGAGGATTGGCATCCTGGAAAATCTTCCAGTTCCGGGCGGCGAACTCGCTTCCGGCTTGATGTTCAATTTTGCCGCTGAGCCACAACTCCTTGCTTGAGCCTGTAATTTGCTTGCTACCGGCTCGGTCCAGAAGATGTAGTCAACCGGCAGCGGCAGGACAAGCACCCCAGCGCGGTTCATGATGAAAGGCCGCCCGCCGATGGTGCCGATGTGGGCAGCCGGGGCGACCAGGCGATGGTAGCCGGCCATCATTTGGGCTGTTGCCTGGTAGAGCAGAGCGATGGTGCTCTCGCTGGCCAGGGAAGCGGCGGCAAGGAAAAAATTGCGTCCCTGGACCCCTTTCATGCTGTCCAGTTCCCCGACGAGAATGGTTTGGGTTTCAGGGTCATAATTGTGGTTGTCAAGAAAAACCTCGATCAGTTCGGGCTCAATGCCCATTTTTAGCAGCTTTTCCTGGTTGATTTTACGCAAGGCTCCCGGCGGGTTGTCGCGGACCAGTTCCTTCATGCCTTTTGCAGTTGCCGAAAGGCTCAGGGCGGTGCCGGCTGGGCCGGGAACGGCCATCATTGCCGCTCGGGGTAAAATACCGCCTGCCAAAGCGGCCCGGGAAATTTCACCGAGACGTCCAACCACCGGGCTGTAGTTAGAGTAGGGATTGATCAAAAATTCAAAGGCAAATTTTCGTTTCAAGGTGTCGTAGCCCAGGGCGACTTTGAGTACGTTGTCCTGGTGTGGATCCCGGCTGAAGATGGAGCGCCCGACGTTGCTGATGAAACTGCCGGTTCCCTTGACAATATTTTTGCTGCTTTCCACCGGTTTGGTAACCAGGTCGCCGGCCAGTTTGACCGGGGCCTTGACGCCGGCAACCAGTGAATCCTTGAAAACCCCTTTCCGTTCCATTTCGTTCATGCGCATCAGGGCCTGGAGTTCGTTGATGCGGATCATCAGCTCCGTCGTGCTCTCAACGAAGATAATGCCGCTGGTGGTGTCAATCTGGTAGGTGTTGATAACCCCGTCATTCTGCACCCTTTCGGCAACCCGGTAGTTTTCTCCCGACAGCAGTGCGGCCGGCAGGATCTCATGGGCCTTGAGGAAGATCGGGGTCTGCTGAAAAGGCGTTGCGGCCAGGGCGCTCCCCAGAGAGCATGTCAGAAGGACAAGGATTAAAATGACAATTTTCAGGGTGACAAGGTTGAGATTTTTCTTCATGCTGCGTCTCCTTTTGCTGATTATTGCCGGGGTTCGCCTGGCAAGTGAGGGCTTCCTGATGAACAAAAACTAAAGATGCTATATAACGTTCATCTATTTACCGATGAACACTTTCAGCGATCAGCAGTCAGTTTTCAGTAAAACATTGAAAAACAACTTGTTAAGCTAACAGCTAAAGGCTGATGGCTAACAGCTCATCCGAAAACGGTAATTTCCGGATGGACACTATTTGATCACTTCCAGGTAATCGGCATCAATGGTTGTGGCATCTTTATCCCGGTCCACTTCGCCGACAATCCTGACTTTGGTTTGAGGAGTAACCTGCACGCCCCGGAAATCTTCATCATCGATTTCTATTTCTATCTCGCCGGTGTCATCTTTAAACAAGTAATGCTCTTCCTTGATTTTCTTGATCAGATGTCCTTCCAGCGTAACGTTGGCGTCATCATGCAGACTCTTGATTGATTGTACTGTTTCCAGCTTTGGAATGGTTCCCGGACCTTTGAAGCCAGCATAGACGCTGGTGGCAAGCAACAGGACCGCAATAATTAAAAAAAATTTCCTGAACATACTGATCTTCCTTTTCACGTTTTTTTGAAGGTTGGCAATCTCAGTCCAAAGAGATGGACGGCTGCCAGCCGAGCCAGCAGCCCTTGGCTTCTTCGTGAAGAAGAAAATGGGTGCCCTCGGCAACCTGTTTACCCATTTCCTTGCCTTCCGGGGTTGCCATGCTGATGCCGCCGGCCACCAGGGCGGTGACGGATTCAGTGTCGATTTTGACGCCGGAAAAAATCCCGGCCCTTACCCTGATGCCGCTGGCGTTCCAGAACTTGGTATTTTCATGAACCAGCCGGTCGTAGGGGGGCCTGATGTTGACATGGATGAAAACTTTCTGGGCGGTTGGCGACAGCCTGGCCCCGGTAACCCGCCCGATCTGAATCTGTCGGTAATAGAGCGGCGAATTTTTCTTCAATGACCCAAGTCGACTGGATTCAAGTATGATGTTGAGTCCATCAAGCGTTTTTTCCAGGGCTGGTGCTTCGCTTAAAGCGGTGATGTGGTTGACTGGGCTGCCTTTACCGGGCCGGAGGGTAATATAGGGGCCGGTGACGACCGTCTCCAGGTTGTTGATGCCGGCAAGGCTGACTTCCGGCGATACCAGCCAGACTAAGGTGTCAGCCGCAAAAAGCTTTACCGCCCGCTTGTCGATCAGGGCCTGACAGATGACCGCGTCCATGGAGGCGTTGAAATCCACCTCTTTCACCCGGCCGATGACAATGTCATGGTAGCGGATTTCCGTTCCCTTTTTCAGGCCCCGGGAGTTGGCAAAAGTAATTGAAATCAGCTTCTTGTCGATATTGCGGGCTTCCTCAAGGTCGTCATAGAGAATGTACTGCTGTCCGGCTGCTGCCGGCTTTCCCGGGGATGGGGTCATGAAAGAGATGCCGCCGGCGATGATGCTTTTCAGGGAATCGGTTTTGAGCTTGATGCCGGAAAGACCGCCGTTGACTGTAATCCCGCTGACGTTGTAGAAGACGCTGGAATCCTTGAGCAGGTGAGCATACTTTTTGGCAATGAAAACATCAATAATGACGTCATCCCCGCTCTCATCCAGACGGCGGTTGACCACCTTCCCCACTTCGATCTGCTTGTAGAGAACCGGCGCGTTCAGGGAGATGCTGCGCGCTTCCGGTGCCTTGAGTTCAACCCGCAGGCCACTGGCCTGGAGGGCCGGGCTCTGCTCAGCTGCCTCCCGGTAGCTTTCGTAGATTGTAAAAACCGTGGATTTCGGTTTTGCCTGCCGGGATTTGGCGGCGGAAACGGGAACCATGAAGGAGATGCCGCCAGCCACCAGGGTGTCGATGGTGCCGCTTTCAACGGTAATGCCGTCCAGGCCGGCATCAACCCTGATGCCGCCGGTTTTCCAGAAAACTGCTTTTTCTTTTATCAGGTGGGTATATTTCTCGTAAATCAGGATTTCCCCTTTAACCCGGCTGCCAGAGGCTTCTAGGTCAAAGTTGGTGATTTCCCCGACTTTGAGCTTCTGGTAGAGGACCGGGGCGCCGATGCTGAGCGACTTGGCGTTGTCAGCCAAAACCGTAAACCGCTTGCCGGCCGGCAGAAGCTCCTCGGTTGCCGGGGGGGCTTGGGCGATGAAGTAGTCACGGTAAATGCCGTTGCCGGGGGTGAAGGCGATATAGGAACCCTTGATCAGGGTCTCCAGGTTGCGGACCCGGCTGACGGAAAGTTCGGGTTTGACTATCCAGAAGCGTGAGCCCTCCCGCAAAATGAATTCCGCCCGTGGGTCGACGTTGATATGGGCGGTAAGGACCTGCTTGTCTTCGTCGAAGGTAATGTCGGTGACGACGCCGGCTTTAAAGCCACGGTACATGACCTTGGTTATGCCGGCTTCAATGCCCTCGGCGCTGGACAGCTGGAGAGTCATTTTGAGGCCATACTCGGCTTCATCAAAATCTGCGTACAGGGTATAGGTATGTCCATTGCTGGCCAGCTGGCTGGTGAACTGATAGCTGGGGGTGTAGCAGCTGATGCCGCCGTACATCAGGGATGCCAGGCTTTCCATCCGGAACTTAAAACCGGACAGCCCGCCTTTGAAATAGATGCCGCTGCTGTTCCAGAAGCGGGTCTTGGTTTTGATCAGGTGTTTGTATTCCGGTTCAATGTAGGCGTCAATGATGATGCCGTCCCCTTTTTTGTCGAGCTTGTAGCTCTGCACGGAGCCGATGACGATATTTTTATAGTAGATCTGCGTATTTCGCTGAATCGATCCCAGGGTTTTGCTGGTCAGTTTTATCCGCAGGCCGGGAGCATCCACCGGCAGCGGCGGGCGATCGGCGAGCCCGGTGAATTCGCGGCAGGGGACCTTGGAAACTCCGCGCTGCACGCCGATGTAGTTGCCGGTCAGCAGGGTGCCAAGACCCTGAATCCGGCCGGCGGACACTTCCGGTTCAACGATCCAGAATTTGGTGTCTTCGACCAGTCCCAGTTTTGTCCGGCGATCCATTTCAATGTGCACGGCGACCCCGTCAATCTCGGGATGGATAACAATGTCGCGAACGGTTCCCACCGGAATGCCTTTGTAGATAACCTGGGTTTTGTCAACTTTAATGCCTTCGGCAGTGGGGAAATGAACCACGATGTCAACGCCGGCGTCCTGGAAGCTTTTATAGAGCAGCCAGCCGCCGATGATCAGGGCGATGATTGGCAGAATCCAGATCGGCGAAATGCCTTTTTTCTTTTTGACCACCGCTTTTTCCACTGCAGGTGTTTCCATGGTAATGTCCTGAAAATTATTTAAAGGTTTAGATTGTTGTAACTATTTGAAATTTCAAGTTGTTGGTTTCAAGCTTCCCACAGCAGCCGGGGGTCGAAGGTGATGGCGGCAAACATGGTTGCCAGAACAACCCCGGCGAAGTAGGGGGCGGCCGGAGCCGCGGCGATGGTCGTCAGGTTTTGAAAATGGACCAGCACCTGAAGCAGGGCGATGACAAAGATGTCCAGCATTGACCAGCGGCCGATAAATTCGATGATGCGGAATAGCAGGGCTTTGTGCCTGAGCCAGCTCTGCCAGCGAAAGTGGATGGAGAGCAGGATAAGGGTCATGCCGATGATTTTGAAGCAGGGAACCAGAATGCTGGCGGTCAGGATGACCGCACCGATTCCGTAGGAACCTTCCTTGAAAAAATAGATGATGCCGTCCATGATGGTTGATAGATCAGGGGTGCCGAGGAAGTCGACCCGCATGATCGGGAGGAAGTTGGCCGGGAAGGAAAGAATGGCCGCCGTGACCACCAGGGCCCAGGTTCGATTGATGGAATTGGGTTTGCGCAGGTGCAGCGCCGCCCCGCAGCGTGGACAAGTGCCGGTGCTTTCAGCAGCCGGGACAAGCTTGTGGCAGTCATGGCAGAGAAGCAGCCCCTGGCGGCGGGCGGTAGGGGCATCCTGCAGGGTGTCGTTCATCGCTTTTGTCCCTTTTCAATCAGGCGCCAGTACTTATCTTCGTCAAGCATCACGGAGGAGCACAAGGCCACCAGCATCAGTCCAACGAAGCAGAAAAAGCCGACGTCGTAGCGAATATGGGCCATGTGGTGTATCTTAATGATTGTTACCAGAATGCCGATCATAAAAACTTCCAGCATGCCCCATTCGTCCAGGTGAATGTAGCTGCGCATCATCAGGGGCAGGGTCTTGGGATAGCGTTTCAGCTTGAGGTTCAGGCTGACCAAAAAGAGCAGAACAAGCTTGACCAGCGGGAAAAAGATGCTGGTCAGGGCCAGGATAGACCCATGGTGTCCAGGGTCATGATGGGCATAAACATGGCATAGGGAAAAAGCAGCAGGCCGGTTAAAGAAAGGGCGAGGCTGCGTTCGATGGAATTTTGCTTTGGGGCCAGCAAAATTTCATTGCAGCGTGGACAGCAGAGCTTTTCTCCGGGGTTCAGGGGTTGTCTGGCCACCAGCAGGTCGCAAACGATTGGGGCGGTGGACTTTTTGTCATGGTGCTGTTTTGCTCATGGCTGAATGATACGATTCCTGATAATAATGCTATAGTAACATATAAAACTATATTTCATCAAGTAATTAAGTATGGTATCAATAAAGCAGTCATCTTTTAGCGGCTGGATGTTCGTTTAACGCCCCCGGGAAGTTTTTCCCTGCCGTTAATTGTCTGCTGAGCGGCCGTTTCACTTGACCTGAATCCAGGAAGGTGATAGGTGCATGGGCAGGATAAACGGTGGTTTGTTATTGCGTTTAATGGGATGTTTTCCCCTACCTGCAGGAGGTTGAAATGAAAAGAGCAAAATATTATGGGTTGTTTGTGGCAGGGGTGCTTTTCCTATGTTCTCTGATTGGCTGTACTTCCGGCAACGTCAAAAGCAGCGGTTTCCTGGGTGGTCCGGAAATGTACGCCAAGCTGGCGCCGGGAGAAAGGGCCCTTGATGAGGTCTGGATCGCGCCGGATGCTGATCTGAAAAAATATCACCAGATCATGCTTGATGAAGTTGTTTTCTACCT
>MUKC01000112.1 GCA_002049795.1 Desulfobacca sp. 4484_104
GGGGCTGTAAGTGCTAACCACTCTCTAAAATCCAAAGGAAAAAATAGATGCTCTGGAAGATTGCCACCTTCAACGTCAATGGCCTTCGGGCCCGGCTGCCAATAGTGGTTGACTGGCTCAAAAAGCAGCAGCCGGACGTCCTGTGTCTGCAGGAGACCAAATGCCAGGATCAGGATTTTCCATACCCGGCCTTTCAGGAGGTCGGATATCATACTTATGCGCGGGGGGAAAAATCCTTCAACGGAGTGGCCCTGATCTCCAAGGCGCCGCTAGCCGAGGTCTGGCCGGAGTTCGGCGATGGTCTGCCGGACTCGGAAGCCCGGCTGATCGCCGGGCAGGTGTCGGGAATATGGATAATCAACACCTACATCCCCCAGGGCCGCCACCCCCAGGATCCGGCCTTCACCGACAAATTGGGCTTTTTCGACCGACTGCGGAACTGGTTTAACCGCCGCTTCCGGCCCGATCAACCTCTGATCTGGACCGGCGATATGAATGTCGCCCCCGATAAACTGGATGTCTATGATCCGGAGCACCTGGACGGCGCCGTCGGCTTTCATCCGTTGGAACGTCAGGCCCTGGCCGAGGTGGCGGCCTGGGGCTTTATCGACCTCTATCGCCAGTTTCACCCCCAGGACCAGCAGTTTACCTTCTGGGATTATCGTCTAGCCAAGAGCTTTGCCCGGAATCTGGGCTGGCGCTTGGACCACATCATGGTAACCGCGTCCCTAGCCCAAGTGGCCAAAGAGTGTGAGGTCGATGTGGCCCCGCGGGGCTTGGCCAAACCCAGCGACCACACCCCGCTATGGGCGGTATTTGAGCTGGAACAGTTGGACCCGGACTGAGGCTTAGGTTAGTGGTAATAATATACTTTAACCTCACCCTCCCCCAGTCCCATCCCACCAGGGGCGGGGGAGTTTCCGGATTAGAACTATCTGATTAGAATTGCGGCGACTGCTGCTGTCGTTGCCGGAGGATTTCAAACATAAAAATGGCGCCGGCAACAGCGGCATTGAGGGACCCCAATTGCGGCGTGGCCATGGGAATGGCCAGTAACAGGTCACATTCGCGGCGGACCCGCGGCCGGATACCGCTGCCTTCGCCGCCGATCACCAGGGTTAAAGGCCCGGTCAGGTCTGCCGTATAAAGGCTTTGGACGGCCTGGGCCTCGGCTCCTACCACCCATAGCCCTTGGGCTTTGCAGTCTTTTAAGAAATTACTCAGATTGGTGACCCGGGCCACCGGCAGATATGCCGCGGCCCCGGCCGCGGCCTTGGCGACCGCCGGGGTAACCCCGACGGCGCGGTGTTTAGGGATGACCAGCCCTTGGGCCCCGACCGCGTGGGCGCTGCGCATTAGGTTGCCCAGATTCATGGGATCTTGCAGGCAATCCGCGACTACCACCAGGGCTGACTTGGGCTGGACCGCGATCCGGTCCAAAAGTTCGGCTTCCGGCAAATAACGATACGCCGCAACCCGCGCCATAATGCCCTGGTGACGGCTGGTCTGACAGAGGCGGTCCAGGCCGGCCCGCTCGCTCACGCGGAAGCGCACCTGGTGTTGCCGGGCCAAGCGGCGAACTTCCTCGAGCCATTGGCCAGCCGCGCCCTTGGCGACGATTACTTCCTCCAGGGTATTGCCGCGTTGCCTTAAGGCGGCTAATACGGGATGCACTCCATAGATGATTTCGCTCATTAGTGATCGTCCCCAAGAATTAGCCATTTGTTGCAGAGCTCGGCCTTAATCCCGGCTTGCTAACTTGAGCATAAATGATTATAACAAGAACTAACCTATGGAAGCGACCCTGGAACAATTCTATCATTATCTCAGCGTGGAACGGGGGTTAGCCCCTCTTACCTTAGAAGCCTACAGTCAAGATTTAGAAGGCTTGCGGGGCTTCGTGGGGGAGCGCGGTCGCCTGGCGTGGAACACTATAACCGTACGGGACCTGCAGGACTTCCTGGCCCACCTGCAGAGCCAGGGGGTCGGCCCCCGCAGCCGGGCGCGCAAGCTCAGTGCTATCCGTCAGTTGTTCCGCTTCCTGGTGCGCGAAGGTCAACTGGAAACCAATCCACTGGACTGGCTTGACTCGCCCCGTCTGCCCCGCAACCTCCCCCGGGTGCTCAGTGTGGAGGAGGTGGACCGGCTGTTGAGTGCCCCCGATCCCCTGACCCCCTTGGGTCAACGGGATGATACCATGCTGGAACTGCTGTATGCCACCGGCATCCGGGTGTCGGAACTGGTAGGGCTAACCCCCCGGCAGGTGGATCTGCGCCGCGGGGTCTTGTTGGTGCGCGGCAAGGGCTCCAAGGAACGCCTGGTGCCGATGGTGGACCAGGCCGTCAAAAAAATGCAGCTCTATCTGACCCAGACCCGGCCGGTGCTGTTGCGTCAGCCGGGCAGTCAGAAACTATTTCTCAACCACCGGGGGCAAGGCCTCAGTCGTCAGGGGTTCTGGAAGATTCTCAAGGGTTACGCCCGCCAGGTCGGGTTGCCTCCTGACCTCAGCCCTCATACCCTGCGGCATTCGTTTGCCACCCATCTGTTGTGGCATGGGGCGAATCTCCGGGCCTTGCAAATGATGTTGGGGCATGCCGATATTTCGAGCACCCAGATTTATACGCATTTACATGCGGCGCGCCTGCAGGAAATTCACCGGCAGGCGCATCCGCGGCCCTGATTGATATGCCTCGGGTAACTAACAACTCGAAACTCGAAACTCAAAAAACTTATGGCCTCAAGAACTCTGGAAGTTATTACTACCCACGTCAACGCCGATTTTGACGCCCTGGCCTCGATGGTAGCCGCCAAGAAGCTCTACCCCGAGGCTCTGTTGGTCTTTCCGGGCGCGCAGGAGCGCAATCTACGGGAATTTTTTGTGCGTTCCAGTCTCTATTTTTTAGATTTCGCCAAGGTCAAGGATATCAACCTGGAGGAGCTCAAGCGCCTCATTCTGGTCGATGTCCGTCAGGCCAGCCGGATCGGCAAATTTGCCGAAGCCTTTCCCAACCCGGACATCGACGTCCACATCTATGATCACCACCCGTCTTCGCCGGACGACCTGACCGGCAGCCTGGAGGTTATCCGCCCGGCCGGTGCCGCGGTTAGCATCCTGACCAGGATTATCAAAGAACGCCAAATATCTCTCACGCCGGATGAGGCCACCATCATGGCCTTGGGGATTTATGAAGATACCGGCTCCTTTACCTTCGCTTCGACCACCATAGAGGATTTTGAAGCCGCGGCCTACCTGTTGTCGCAGGGGGCCAATCTGAATACAGTATCCGAGATGCTCACCCGGGAGCTGACCGTAGACCAGATCTCCTTGTTAAACGATATGATCCGCAATGCCACCACCTTAAATATCAACGGCATCGATATCGTCCTGGCTCGGGCTACCGCGTCGCAATACATCGGCGATTTCGCGGTGCTGGCCCATCAATTTATGGACATGGAGAATATCAATGTCCTGTTCGCCCTGGCACAGATGGAGGACCGGGTTTACGTGGTCGGACGTAGCCGCCTGTCAGAGGTGAATGTCGGGGAAATTCTGGGCGAATTAGGCGGCGGCGGCCATAGTTATGCGGCCTCGGCGACTATCAAGGATACGCCCCTGGCCCAGGTCGAGGAGACCCTGCAACAGCTTCTCCAGACCCAGATCAGTCCCCGGCGGACGGCTCGGGAACTGATGTCGTTTCCGGTCAAGTTTATCAGACATGAGGCGACCATTGCTGAGGCGCACCAGAGTATGACCCGCTTGAATATGAACGCCCTGTTGGTGATGGACGGCAAAAACCTGGTCGGCCTGATTTCCCGACAGATCGTGGAGAAGGCCATTTATCACGGCCTGCAGGATTTGCCGGTCAAAGAGTATATGACCACCGAGTTTGCCACCGTCGGTCCCGAGGCCTCCCTGGCGCAAATTCAGGAACGATTGGTGATTAACAAACAGCGTTTGCTGCCGGTGGTGGACCAGAATCGGGTCCTGGGGGTGATCAGCCGGACCGACCTGCTAAACCTGCTGATGGCTTCGGGGGCTGGGGCGGAATTCAAATTGGATAAGGAACTGGCCCAACCCCTGCGCAAAAAGAAGATCGTCAGCCTGCTACGGGAACGGCTGCCGCAGCGGATTCTAAAGATTCTTCAGCAAGTCGGCCAGATCGCCGATGAATTGGGCTACAATGCCTATGTGGTGGGGGGCTTTGTCCGGGACCTGATGTTACGCCATGAAAATCTGGATATTGACATTGTCATTGAAGGAGATGGCATTACCTTTGCCCGCCAGTTTGCCGAGCGCCACCAGGTCAGGGTGCGGGTCTTCCATAAACTCAAAACTGCAGTGATTATCTTTCCGGATGGCTTTAAGGTTGATGTGGCCACGGCCCGCACCGAGTATTACGAGGCTCCCGGGGCCTTGCCCATCGTCGAAGGCAGTTCCATCAAAATGGATCTCTACCGCCGTGATTTTACCATCAACACCCTGGCGGTTAAGTTGAATAAACGGCACTTTGGCGTCTTGATCGACTTTTTTGGGGCCCAACGCGACCTTAAAGAGCAGCACATCAGTGTACTGCACAACCTGAGCTTTGTGGAAGACCCGACCCGGGTCTTTCGGGCCATTCGCTTTGAGCAACGCTTTAACTTTCAGATCAGCAAACTTACCGCCAGCCTGATCGAAAACGCGGTCAAGATCAATTTTTTTGATCGGTTGTCCGGGGCGCGGTTGTTCGGGGAGCTGAAATTGATTCTGCAGGAAGCCAACCCCATTCCGGCCATTGCCCGGATGGCCAGTTTTGACTTGCTGCAATTCATCCATCCCAACCTGCGTTGCGACCCGGGGACCAAATGGATGTTGGACCAGGTGCGGGGCGTGCTCTCCTGGCATGATTTGCTATTTTTAGAGGATCGTTATGAGCGCTGGCTGGTCTATTTCCTGGGGCTGATCGAACCGCTCAAAGGTGAGCAACTGCGGGAATTAACCCAGCGTCTCAACATGAAGCCCGAGCTGGCCAAGACCATGTTATGGGCCAAAAAAGCCGCGGACGAGGCCCTGGTGCGGCTATATCGCCAACCCGACCTGGGCCGTAAGGAGATTTACCATTTGCTGCATATGTTCCCCACCGAGTACCTCCTCTATATGATGGCCAAGACCCGGCAAGAGGCCAGCCAGCGGGCCATTTCGCTCTATTTTACTCAGCTCAAGGACGTCCGCCCGCTACTCAAAGGTCGAGATTTACAGAAGATGGGCTACACTCCCGGACCCCATTTCAAGGTTATGTTGGAAAGCCTGCTCAATGCCCGACTGGACCAGGAAGTTAGCACCATCGAAGAGGAACGCGACTATATCCGCTCCCATTTCGGCCGCCCTGCGGTGGAACTGGCGGCGGCGCCTTGATCTTGGCGGGCACCGATAATCAGGTCAATACTTCTTGCCGCTATTGCCCGTGGGGTCGCCCCTAGGGGTCGATAATGGCTAATATTCCCGGAAGTGATACATCCAGC
>MUKC01000113.1 GCA_002049795.1 Desulfobacca sp. 4484_104
TGCCGGAGATCACCCGGGCCAAGATCAAGAAGTGGTTTGGCGGCACGATCTTTAAAGAGGCCGACCTGGACAAGGTGATCGCCGAAGAGCGGGATTATCTGGCCAAATTTGCCGAAAGCGGCCAGGTGGCCGGGCTGGGTGCGGCGCGGGCCGGAATGAATGAGAAGGACAAGGTGATCAAGGCCCTGGATGGGTTTTTCGAGGCTGAGGATATTGATAAGGTGCCGCGTTTTCGGAGTTTCCGCAAGGCCTATGAGGAAATCACTGGAGATGTGAGCCTGACCGGACGGCTGGCGGAAGCCAAAAACCTGGAGCGGTTTACCGAGGGCCTGACTACCAGTTCCTGGGCGCAGATCCTGGGGGATTCAATTACCCGGAAGATGCTCAAAGAGTATAATGTGGCGCCATTGCAGGATTGGCGGAAGATAGTCAGTGACATCACGGCGATCAGTGATTTCCGGACCAACCGGCGGCTGCGGCTGGGCGGCTTCGGTGTGTTGCCGAGTGTAGCGGCGCAGGGCACTTATACCGAACTGACCTCGCCGGGCGATGAAGAAGCAACCTATGCGATCGGGAAATACGGCGGATTGGAAACGGTGACGATGGAGATGATCGCCAATGATGATGTCGGGTCGATCCGGCGGATTCCGGTGCGGCTGGGCCGGGCCGCGGCGCGGACCTTGTACAAGGCGATCTTCGATATCTTCACCGCCAACAGCGGCCAGGGGGTGGCGCTGACCATCACCGGGGATACTGATTATCTGTTTAAATCGGATGACACGCATGGCAATTATGCCACGACGGCGTTGAGCCATGCCGGCCTGAACGAGGCCCGCTATAAGATGCGGACGCAGACGGCGTTTGGGGATTCTTATGAATATCTGGGATTGACGCCCAAGTATCTGCTGATTCCCAATGAGTTGGAAGAGCTGGCCTTTAAGCTGTGCATGGGGGCCTATACCCTGATCAGCGCGGCCACCACCGAAATTTCGGATGCGCCCAACCTGCATAACCGGGAGCGCATGGATTATATCGTGGTGGATTATTGGACGGACGCCAACAACTGGTATGTGGTCTGCGATCCCAAGGAATGCCCGACCATTGAAGTCGGCTTCTTCCAGGGCCGGGAAGAGCCGGAGCTGTTCGTGCAGGATCAGCCGACGGTGGGCAGCATGTTCAGCGCCGATAAGATCACTTACAAGATCCGGCACATCTGGGGTTATTGCGTCCTGGATTATCGGGGCTTCCAGGGTCGGGTAGTGAGCTAAGGGAGGATAAAAATGGGTAAATTTCTAGGGGCAGATGCGCCGGGATTGGTGATTTCGCATTATTTTGAGGCCGGGGCCTCGGGGGCGACCAATACTGATCAGACTCTTGGATATTTTGTGGCGCCCAAGGATTTGCGGGTCAAAGGGGCCAAGCTGGTATTTGAGGCGGCCTTGACCGGAGCAGCGACCAATTATCCCAAATTTTCCATCGTCAATCTGGGTACGGCGGGAGCCGGCACTGACGAAGTGGCGGCATTGGCGTTTAGTTCGACAGGGGTAAGCGCCGGGAGCGAGGCTCCGGTGGCGATGACCGTGGATACCGACTATGATGAGGTGACGGCCGGCGAGGTATTAGTGCTCAAGGTGGCCCAGCAGGGGAATGGTAAGGCCTATCCGGCCTTCCATGGTACCATGTGGTATGAGTTTCAGTAATTCTACCTCACCCTAACCTTCTCCCCCCAACGGGGGGGGAGGAAAAAAGGAAGCTAAAGCATGGCGGTTAAGGCGCTGAATTTGGGGTGTGGTAATGCTGTTATGTCCAGCACCGCGGCGGTGCACTGGATCAATCTGGACCGGGAGCCGCGGGACGGCGTGGACGTAGCCTCAGATCTGGAGAATCCCCTGCCCTTCGGGCGGGAGGAATTCGACCTGGTGTATGCCAGTCATGTATTTGAACACGTGCAAAATTATTTGCCACTGGTGCGGGAGATTCACCGGGTGTTGAAGCCCGGGGGGACGCTGGTTATTAAAGTGCCGGAGTTTCCCTGCCGGGCCGCGGTGGCCGATCCGACGCATGTCAGGTATTTCGTGCCAGAGAGTTTTTTCCATCTCCTGGATCATAATATGGGCTTTGACACCGGGGGCTGTGCGGGACTGTTTGAGCTGGAATTTTTGGAGAGTGTGCGGCATGATCGGCCCAATATCGACCGGGGCGAAGTAGGAAATTATTTTACCGAACTGCATTGTGAACTGACCAAAATATCTCCCTCACCCCGCCCCTCTTCCATCAGGGAAGGGAGAATTAGGGGACGGCCATGAAACAGGCTTTGATTGTGCGCGGGGGGCGAGGGATCGGCGATCTGTTGTTTACCACGCCGATCCCGAGGCTTTTGCAAGGTGAAGGCTATGAGGTGGATGTGGCGGCCTGGCCGCAGAATAAGGCAGTTTATAAGCACAATCCCTATGTGCGGGAGATTATCGACTATCCCGAACCGGAAGAACCGTTGGCCTGGGAGGAGTGGATAACAGGGTTGGAACAGAAATATGACCTGGTGATCAACCTGGCCTTTACGGTGGAGAAGAAGTATCTACATAAGACGGATGGACAGTTTGGTGAGATACCGACCATAGAGGAGCGGCGGCAGAAGGCGGCCGGAATTAATTATTATGATGACACGGTCCAGGCCGCGGGTTTCAAGCTGGAGGCGGGAGAGAAATTTGGGCCGGAAATCTATCTGTCGGATCAAGAACTGGAGGTATTGGCCAAGTTTCAGGAGGAGAAGCAGACGCGGGACGACAAGGTAGTGCTCTGGCACTTGAACGGCTCTACCCGGAACAAACAGATTGTGCGGGGCTTTCGCTATCTCAAAGAGGTGTTGAATCAAGTGCCCAATTCCCGGCATTATATCTGTTCGGGATTTTATTATCAGAGCAGCGCCATGCCCGTAGATGAGCGAGTGTTGGCTGTAGGCGGAAAATGGAATCTGCGGACGACCCTGATGATGACCAAAGTGGCTGATTTGGTGGTGGGACCGGAGAGCGCCCTGGTGAACGCGGCCGGGGCCTGGGAGACGCCCAAGATGGTATTTTACAGCCACAGCGCGCCGGAGAACCTGGGCGGGCATTGGAAAAACCATTATCCGATCTGCCCGGTCTGCGATTGCCATCCGTGTTATCTGATTCCTATGGATTTCAGGAAGATCTGGGAGCCGGAGCGCCGGGCCCTGGCGCGGGCCTTTGAGAAGGAATGCCGGCATCCGCATCCGGTAGATCCCTACCGGGCGCAGGGATTTCATTGCACCTGCACCCTGCCGGAGGAGAAGATTGTCGAGACCGCGGTGAAAATTTTGACTAAGAAAAAACCTCTCGCCAAGATGCCAAGACGCCAAGCGGCAAAGAAGGATCAGAAATCATGAGCAATACAATAACCAAGAGCGGTCATGTGGTCAGTGTGGTATTTGACGGCAGTTCGGCCCTGGATTTGGCTACAGAACTGGGAGTGGAGAATACCGGCCTGCGGCTGCGAAAAATAAATTTTTATCCAGTAAGCACAGGCGAGACTTTGATAATCAGGGAAAAAAGCGCGGAGGGACCGATTTTGTTAAAAGTCAAAGATGATTTCGGATTCAATCAGGAAATTGATTTTCCAGGAGTGCGGTGCTTTCCTTATGTCAAGGGCGATGAAATTACGGCAAATACAATGATATCTTTTATCTTTGAATAATGGCAATCTTAGACGATTTTCAGACCAAACTTAGCCAGGTGCTCCAAGATGATGCAGAGCACCTTTCCACCACGGAGCGGGATGCGTTTATCTCCGAGGCGGTGCTGATATATTCCAGTGACCGGCCGCGAGTGATAGTATCGGCGATCACCGGGGCCGGGACTTATGAATATGATTTGCCGGACGACTGGATGGCTGGATTTTCGGTGGCTCTGGGGGTGGAATATCCGGCCGGCAATCAGATCCCGACTTATGTAGATGAGAGTGAATGGTTGATCTATCAGGGGACGAGCGGCAAGACGCTGAGGTTTTTAAATTATGAACCGACAGCGGCGGAAACCATTAATCTGAAGCATACGGCCTTGCATATAGTGGATGCGGCCACCAGCACGATTCCGGCCAGCGATCAGGATGCGGTGATCAATTTGGCGGGGGCGTTGGGTTGCTATGCGCTGAGTCGGAAATATGCGCAGAGTTTAGAGTCGGCGATCGGCGCGGACAGCGTGCAGCATATCTCCAAGTCGGGGGAATATGCCAAACGGGGAAAAGAATTGGAGAATTTATATCATAAGCATATTACTGCCGGAGACGAACGGCCGCCGGTCGCGGCCTCGGTAATCGGCGATTGGGACAGCCTGGCGGGGTGGCAGGGGGATCGTCTGACGCATCCAAAGAGGTATCGTTAAAATTCTTGGCGTCTTGGCGTCTTGGTGAGAGGCAAAAAGAATCTCACGCAAAGGCGCAAAAGCGCAAAGGCGCTAAAGATGATTAGTATCCGGACAGAGATAGAGGCGAGAGGGATTTTATTGACGGCAGGCAACCGGGCCGCGGGGATTTATCGGCAGGAAGTGATCCGGGGCGGGGTGGAGGCCACCGAACTGGCCCTGACCAAGGTGGTGCAGGCAACGCCGTTGGGGGAAAGCGGAACACTGTGGCGGGGCTGGGATAAGCGATTGAGTCCGGGCGTGCCGTTTCGAGCAGAAGTTTTCAACCCGGTGCCTTATGGGGAGATCGTGGAGAAGGGCAGCCGAGCGCATGAGATCCGGCCGAGAAGAAAGAAGGCGTTGGCCTTTATTCCGGGCGGCGGGCCGGGCCGCACCACCTGGGCGGAGCGGTTGGGGAGCGGGAAGACGGTATTTGCGAAAAGGGTGCGGCATCCGGGGACCAGGCCGCGGCGGTTTGTAGAGAAGACAGTTGGGGATTTGCAGGGGTCAGGATCGCCGATGTGGAGATTATGGGAGCGGGTGATTGACCGGATAGTGAAAGAGCTATCATGAGTTACAGCACGATTCGGGATTATATTGAGACGCAGCTAAATACCATAGCCGGCATCGGGGTGGTGCATGACTACGAGCGCTGGGCCAGCAACTGGAAGGATTTATTGAGGCTTTATCAGAGTAGCAGCAAGCTCAACGGCTGGTCGATCACCCGACGCAGCACCTCGGAAGAGTGGGAAGCCAGGCCCGTGGTGCGGCGGCGGCATGTTTTTGAGATCACCGGCATTTACAGCCTGGATGACAGCGCCGGGAGTGAGAAAACCTTTCAGGATTTGGTAGAGGCGGTGTGCGCCAAGTTCCGTCATGATCCTAACCTGGGAGGCAATTGTCTATTATCGGGGCCGCCTCAGGTGGAGAATGTGGAGGCCCGAATGTTTGGATCTGTATTATGCCACGTGGCTGAGATCAGCCTATTGGTGGAAGAGAGGTCGATGGATGAGTGAAGATAGATTGGTTTTCCATATGTGGACGAGAAAGAACCTAAAGAAATCAGGAAAGAACAGGAAATAGAGGAGAACAACCATGCCGATGTTGGTCAGAAAAACGCGCGGAGACGCCGGGTACGGCTGATGCGTTATTGATCTTCGACAGTGGTTTTGAGCCGACAGTCGAGATGCATGAGCGTAATCCGCGGCGTGAGACTTTGTCGAAATTGATTACTTTGGCCGGCCGTCGATCGGCGCGTATGAATTTCCAATGTGAATTACATGGCAGCGGCACGGCCGGGGTAGCGCCGCCCTGGGGCAAACTGCTGAAGGCCTGCGGCTTTGCCGAATCTATCAGCACCGGCACCAGTGTGACTTATAGTCCAGCCTCCGAAGATATTGATTCCCTGACCCTGGAACTACGTATGGACGGCGTAGTTAAGAGGATATGGGGAGCTAGAGGCAATGTCCGACTGACGCTGGAAGGCGGTAAACCGGGTCTATTAAATTTCGAGTTCACCGGGATCGACAGTGAAGTGGAAGATGATGACCTGGTGTCAGCTTCTTACAATGCCACGTTGCCGCCGGTTTTCCTGGAGGCCTCTTTTGTGATCGATAGCTATGGGGCCTTGATTGAGCGGCTGGAAGTCAACATGAACAATGATAGCAATGGCGGCCACTCTGGGAGCTACGGCAGGGAATATTATCGCCCTGTCTGCCCCTAAAACCCGATTGCATGAAGTCAGGGTAGATGAGCGGGCCAAGATCTATACTTATCCGATTACCGCGTTGTTGGCGATGAATACCGGGGATGATGAATTCAGCATTACTTTGACTTGAGGTATAGCCAATGAGAATTGCCGATTTGATAAAAGATCCGACCGAGGCGCAATGGGAAAAGGTTCCGGAAATTCCCGGGTTTGAAGTGCTAGTGCGGCTGCCCGATATTCTTCAGGATACCCGCCTGATTATGCGGGCCTTACCGGATGACCAGGTAAAACTGCATAAAGAGAGCTGGGCTGACTATCATCATAGTGTACTGAAATATGCGGTGGCGGATTGGCGAGGTTTAACCGTCGCGGGATTAGCCAAACTGTTCCCGGACTATGAATTAAATATTGAAGGCCAGGGCACTCCAGAGAATAGTGAAATGGCCTATGATGAGGACAATCTGACGTATTTATTGACCAAGAGCGGCGTTTTCCTGCGGTGGCTCAACGAAGTGGTGCGACGGCGGCAACAGAAAGTAGAGCACAAGGAGGAAGCTGATCGAAAAAACTGATTGAGTATGCCGAATATTATACCGATCCTTATTCCCGCACCTGTGAGAGATGCAGGAAAGAAGAAGAATTATTCGGCATACGCCCTCCCTGTGATCAATGTCACCGTCCCGCCTTGCGTCCCGGCAATTTCCTGGTCTGGGAAATTTATAAGATGATATGCAATCAATTCTGTCAAGATTTCAATATTGATGTGTGGAAAATAATGGCTTGGTACCAGGTAAAAAATCCGAAAAGGATGCTTGAAAATTTAGCATTGATTCATGATATCGCCCGAAAAAATGCCAAGAAAGTGAAGACTAATGGCTAATGAACTGAAAATTACCCTGACCGTCGATGATCAAGGGTCGATCAAGATTTCCCAGGTCTCGGGAGAATTGAAAAAACTGGCCGGCACGGCCCAGCAGACTGGCCGGGAAGTGGCGGCCAGTGGCAAACAATCCCAGCAGGCCAGTGTGGATTATGATCGGCTGAGCCGTGGGGTAGCAATGGCCCAGGCCAAGCTGATCGCCTTGTATGGGACGGTGCGGGGATCGGCGCACCTGTTCACCAGTGCAATGGAGTCGGTGGATTATTATCAGAAGGCTATTATCCGGCTGGCGGCATCGGAGGCGGATCTGGCCAAAGCCGGGGAGGATGTCGGCGCGGTTTATGAGCGGGCGAAGGGGAAATACAAAGAGCTGGTGGAATATGCGATGGTGGCCAGTTCCAAATATTTTGCCAATGCCCGGGAGATGTTGACGGTCATGGAATATGCCACTTCCCGGGGGCATGAGGTCACGAAGGAAACCGATGAAGGCGTGCGTAGTTTAAGAGAGATTTTTTCTAAAACCGCAACCGACTGGCAGAACGCGGTGACAGATACTGTAAACCTGCAACAGGAAGGCGGAGATTCTCTGCGGGAATCGATTGAAGCTGCTACCCATATTTTCCGGCAGACTATGTCGGAAAGCGGGGGAGATTTTAAGGAAGCGGTCAATCAGGCCGGCGGATATTTCAATTTGGCCAAAGATGAACGAGTGATTATTGCTCAGACCGGGGAAGGGATTTTGCCGCGCGGGAGTATGGCAAGCCTGGGGCGGGAGAATTTTGAGGCGCTGAGAAGGGGGGATTTTGAGCGAGTAGATTTGCGTCAAGATAAAAGAGGAGGCGGGATAACAGTGCATGTTCATATTAATGCTCTGGATCGGGCCGGGGTGGAGGCGATTGATTGGGATCAGGTGGTGCGGCGGCAGATTGTACCGGCGTTGCGGCGGGTAGAGGGAAGGCGGGTCTGAGTGATAGTTTTAGTTGATAGTTAAAAAA
>MUKC01000021.1 GCA_002049795.1 Desulfobacca sp. 4484_104
CCGCCAGTTTTCAGCCTACCTTTCATAAATGGGCCGGCGAAGTCTGCCGCGGCTTCCAGCTTCATGTCACTGACCGACAGAGTTTTAAACCGTATTTTACCACCCTGAGTCTGATTGCCGCCATCAGGGAATTGTATCCCGAGCAGTTTGCCTGGCGGCCGCCGCCCTATGAGTACGAATATGAGCGACTGCCCTTTGATCTACTTACCGGGGATGGAGCGATTCGGGCAGGGTTGGAGCAGGGTCGGCCAGTGGTCGAGCTCGAACAAGACTGGCAGACAGGGTTAGAGAAATACCTTGAGATACGGCAGCATTATTTAATTTATCCGGATTGAGAGCGTTGGTAAGGGGGAAATAAGGTCCGCAGGGCCGCGGCGACATCGGCCACTTCCTGCAATGCCAGCCCCGGGAAGCTCGGCAGCCGGGTCTGGTGGCCCCGGGCCAGCAAGGCGCGGCGGAAACCCAGTTTATGGCCCTCTTTAAGACGCATCTCGGCCTGGCCCACGCCCCGGACTTCACCGGTCAGGCCCACTTCTCCAAAGACCAGCGTATCCGCGGGCACTGGTCGGTCCAGAAAAGAAGAGGCCAGCGCGGCAATAATCCCTAAATCCACCGCCGGCTCCGTCAGCCGTACTCCCCCGACCGCATTGACAAACAGATCCTGACTGCCAAAGGCCAGCCCCACGCGTTTTTCCAAAACTGCCACGAGCAGCGACACCCGGCCCGGATCAACCCCCATCGCCTGGCGACGCGGCAGGGCCAGACTGGAGGGGGTAACCAGGGCCTGCACCTCCACCAGGATCGGCCGGGAGCCTTCCACGCAGGGCACTACCACCGAGCCCGGACTTTCCAGGGAGCGTTCGGATAAAAAGAGTTCAGAGGGATTGGTCACTTCCCTCAGACCGGCTTCGCTCATCTCGAACACTCCCAACTCATGCGTAGCTCCAAAGCGGTTCTTGACGGTGCGCAGAATGCGAAAGGCATGGCCGCGTTCGCCCTCAAAATAGAGCACCGTATCCACCATGTGCTCCAGCAGCTTGGGTCCGGCAATGGCCCCCTCCTTGGTGACGTGGCCGATGAGAAAAATCGGGTAACCGCGGCGTTTGGCCAGTTGCACCAGGCGGAAAGCGGTCTCCCGGACCTGGCTGATGGAGCCGGGCGCGGCCGGCAGGGTGGCGGTATAAAGGGTTTGGATGGAATCCAGGACCAGGTAATCGGGTCCGACGGTTTCCATCATCTTGATAATATTTTCCAGACAGGTCTCGGTAGCGACCAAGAGTTCCGGCGCGCTGATCCCCAGCCGATCGGCCCGCAGCTTAAGTTGGGCGCTCGATTCCTCCCCCGAGACATAGAGCCCGCGGCGCTTCGGGCCACAGAGCCGATCCAAAACCTGAAGCATCAGGGTTGACTTGCCGATACCCGGGTCGCCGCCCAAAAGGACCACCGAGCCGGGCACGACGCCGCCTCCTAAAGTCCGGTCAAATTCGCTGAGGCCACAAGGCAGGCGATCTTCGGCGCGGGCGGTCAGACTGACCAGCGGCACCGGACTGCTTTCCGGCCCGGCTGGCGGGATCTCCCGGTTGCCCGAGGCCATGGGAACTACTAATTCCTCTACCAGGGAGTTCCAGGCCCCGCAGTCGGGGCACTTCCCCAGCCATTTAGCGGCCCGATAGCCGCAGCTCTGACAGACAAAAATAGGGCGCGGGGGTTTTTCAGCCATAAAGTTAATGTAGCGATCTATTTAAAATTAAAGGCAATCTTACGTTTTCTGGGCTAGTCCGGTCTGAGTCTAGATTATACCGTAATGCGCCGGATTTGCCGAGTCCGGATAAATGGTTTATATTTAAATTTTATTTAAGTTAGCATTTGAACCCCGCAGGAGCATTATCCGCCTATGACCGCGCCAACGCAACCGCCGCCCGACCTTGTTCGGCTCGTTAGACAATTACAAGGACGACAGGCCCTCCAGGTTCTGGCCCAACTGGCTGCAGACCGCCACCTCGAGGTCTATCTGGTGGGCGGGGTGGTACGGGAACTGGGTCGGGGCCGGCAAGCCCCGGATCTGGACCTGGCGGTTAATCGTCACGCCCTGGAACTGGCCGCGGCTCTGGCTGATCAGCTCGGCGGCACCTTCGTGCTGCTGGACGAACGGGAACGTACCGCCCGCGTCGTCTGGCAGGGCGAAAATCTGGATTTTGCCGAGTTTAGGGCTCCGGACCTGGTGACCGATCTGCATAAACGCGACTTTACCATCAATGCCATGGCCATTTCCTTAATCCCCCTGATGCGCGCCGGTCAATTGGAATGGCTGGATCCCTGGGGCGGCCGGGAAGATTTAGAGGCCGGGCGCGTGCAAATTTTGGCCGCCGAAAACTTCCACGATGATCCGCTGCGGATGCTCAGGGCCTTTCGCTTCGCCGCGACCCACGGCTTAACCCTGACTGCCGATACCTGGGCCGCGATATGCAAGTATCGGCAGGAATTTCGCCGGGTGGCCGGGGAACGCATCCATCAGGAACTTTTTCACCTGTTAGGGGTCGAACGGACCTTTCCCACCCTGGTACAAATGGATCAGGCGGGGCTCTTGGGCCAAATTTTTCCAGAGCTAGAGGACCTGAAAGGCGTAGAGCAGAACGGTTATCATCATCTGGATGTTTTCCAGCACTCGATGCTCGCGGTGGACTGCCTCGAACAGATCCTGCTCCATCCCCAAGATTGGTTTGGCGATCTGGGCCGGGTGATTACCGACTATGCCCGGCGGGATAGTAAGGCGGTGCTGCTCAAATTGGCGGCCCTGTTTCACGATTTAGGCAAACCCCAGACCCAGGAACGCCGGGACGATCCCGAACGTTTTACCTTTTATCACCATGAACGGCTGGGGGCCGAACTGTTTACCCAGATCGCCTGGCGGTTGCGGTTCAGTCAGGAAGAATTACGCGTCTTATTGAATTGCATATGCGGCCGTTCCTGCTGTTGCCGATCTTTCGCCAAGGTGAATTGACTCTCCGGGCCCTGGGACGATTGGTCAAGGCGGAACCTATGGAACATCGACCTCGATTAATTTCCGGAGATGACCTGATCCAGGAATTTCATCTGACTCCAGGACCACAGTTCCGCCAGCTGCTGGAAGCGGTCGAAGAGGCCTGTTTGGAAGGCCGGATTAGCACCCGCCAGCAGGCCCTGGACCTGGTAAAAAAATTGCTCTGACCCCAAGGTCAAGAAAGAAGGGTAGGGGACCAAAATTGCTAGCGCGTCAGACCCAACTCAGGCAGGATATCGTGCACGTCGGCCACCTCCTGCATCAGCGCCACCTGGTGGCCGCTACCGATGGCAACATTAGTGCACGGCTGACGGATGACCGTTTACTCATCACCCCCAGCGGTCTCAACAAGGGCTTTCTCCAGGAGAGCGATATATTGACCGTTGACCTGAACGGCAAGGTTATACAGGGGGAGGGGAGACCCTCTTCGGAAATCCAGATGCATCTGACTGCCTACTGCCAGCGCCCGGATATTGGGGCGGTAGTCCACGCTCACCCGCCTTTAGCCACCGCCTGTTCGATTGCCGGAGTATCTCTGGAATCGGGAGTGCTCCCCGAAGTAATCATTACACTGGGGGCCATCCCCACGGCTCCCTATGCGACCCCCGGAACCGCGGCAGTTTCTCAATCCATTCAGGAACTGATCCGTTATTATGATGCCATCATTCTGGCCCAGCATGGCGGCCTGACGGTGGGCCGCAACCTGACCGAGGCCTACAACCGCATGGAAAAGCTGGAGCACGCGGCTTTAATTATGGTTACCGCCCGGCAGTTGGGTCGGCTGCAACCGCTGCCCGCCGCGGAAGTGGAAAAGCTCACCCGCTTGGGCATTGAACACGGCTGTCGCCCCCCAGAGGCCAGGAACCTACTTAAATAAAAGAAAATTTATCTTAACCATTAACCGAAAAAATGCTTGACAGGGATTTTCATTTTAACAATAATAACTTGGCAGATACACCTATAGGTGCCAGGCACTGACTTGCTGCAACCACTAGAGGAGAGGCGATCATGGCCCTGACCAAGGAGAAGATCATCAACAATGTCCATAACCAGATCGGAATCAGCAAACAAGAAGCGCGGGATGCAGTGGAGCGAGTCCTGGAGATCATGAAAGATACTCTGGCCCGAGAAGAGGACCTGCTGATCAGCGGTTTTGGCAAGTTTTCGGTGCGCCGTAAGAACGCCCGTCGCGGCCGGAACCCGCAGACCCGCCAAGATCTAATGTTGCGGCCCCGTAATGTCGTAGTTTTCAAAACCTCCGGCGTATTGCGCAATCGCATTAATGGGGGCTAAAAACTGAGGTATCGACTAGAGCTTTACACCTAATTACCGGTTGAATTACTAAATTTCCAGAGCACCTCCTGCCCCTGGCGGGCCAAAATTCCTCTCGGGTTTATAACTGTCTAAGCGATTCTCTAGATTCCATCGTTTTACTATCCCGATAACTAGCTCTAAAAATATCTGAGTCGTCTACAGGAATTGCTACTATCCCTTTACAACTAGAACTGAGGGGATTTAACTGAAGTGCTTTCCCTGTGGCAGCCCGAGCCGGAGAAAATCGTAGTGAGCCCGGCTGATAAATGTTAATATAAATGATATTGTGGGTAACCTTTGATTAGGCTTAAGCTTGCCCCTGGAGTAGCCTGAGATGATGGTTAATTATGGATAATTGGTTTGTGCAGTGGAACACCCGGAGCTGTAGCCGCCGCCAGTTTATCAAGGCCGGAGCCCTGGGATTGGCCGCCCTGTCCTTACCGGCGCTGCCTTTACCGGCATTGAGCCAACGGGTGCGCTACGGATTTATCCAGCCTCGTTTGGCCTCGTTTTTTACCCCTTCGTCGGGCGGCATGGTGCGTTGTAATCTCTGCCCCCATAATTGCGAGGTCATGGACGGCGAGCGCGGCGAATGCGGGGTGCGGGAGAATCGGGGCGGCCAATATTACAGTCTGGTCTATGGCAACCCCTGCGCGGTGCACATCGACCCCATCGAAAAGAAGCCGTTGTTTCATGTGCTCCCTGGCAGCGCCTCCTATTCCATTGCCACCGCCGGTTGTAATCTGCACTGCAAGTTCTGCCAGAACTGGGAAATCTCCCAGGCGCGTCCTGAGGAAACCTACAATTTTGCTTTTCCGCCGGCGGCTGTGGTCAAAAACGCCCAAGACACCAACTGTCCCTCCATTGCCTATACCTATGTCGAGCCGATCATTTTCTATGAATACATGATGGACGTCGGGCGCTTGGCCCGCCAGGCCGGAATTCTCAATGTCAGCCACTCGGCGGGCTACATCAACCCCCAGCCTCTGGAGGCGCTGTGCGAAGTCCTGGATGCGGTCTGCATCGACCTCAAGGCCTTCACCGATGACTTTTACCGCAACCTGGTGGGTGGCACCCTGGCCCCGGTGCTGACTACCTTAAAGACCCTGCGCCGCAAACAGGTGCACCTGGAACTGGTCAATCTGGTTATCCCCCAGCTAAACGATAACCCCAAGGAAATTAAAAAAATGTGCACTTGGATTAGAGACGAACTGGGACCTTTGACCCCCATGCATTTTTCCCGGTTTTATCCATTACATAAGATGCGCAACCATTTCCCTACTCCGGTAGCGACCCTGGAGCAGGCCCGGCAGACCGCCCTGCAGGCAGGTCTGAAATATGTCTATATCGGCAACGTTAGGGAAAATCCGGCCGAAAATACCTACTGCCATAACTGCGGCAAACTGATCATTCCCCGCCGAGGCTATATGATCGGCGAGGTCAAGATGCAGGACGGCGCCTGCGCCTTTTGCGGGACGAAGATTCCAGGGGTCTGGCAAGAACCAAAGACGGTATAAGCTATCCTTGGCGCGTAGGACGCGCCCTATTTTATTTAAATCTGAGAAGCATTATCTTCGGCGGGTGGGACGCGCCCTAGTGTAAACATTCTCAGAGCACATTGATATCATAGGGTACGTCCTAGGCACCCTGTTCGCTATTTTAGAGTTGGGATGCAGTTCACTTAAACAGGGAAACCCCTTTTTGCGTAGGGGCCTTCAGAGAGGAGAGAAGGCCCAGGAGAGGGGGATGATTATCAATCTTATTCAGCCCTGGCTAGGGTTTTCGAGGGCCATATTGGTGGTGTTTTTTTATCTGACCCGGCGGCATGGGTGCTTTGCCCCAGCCGGTTTTTTTGCCCTTTGACCAACCGGGCGGAGTCTTATAAACGCCCCAAGCCATGATCAGCATTAACCCCATCAAAAGCTTGATAATCCTGGACATCTGTTTTCTCTGTTTTGATTGCCACCTACCTTTTAACTGGCCGGACTGAAAAAATGGTGACTGCCTGCTTGATTTGCCTCAATCCAGGGAGCGCCCGGTGGTGTGGGCGCGCTGCCAATCGAGAAGACGCTGGCGAAACTCGGGCGTATAATTCCTCAGCGGCTCAAGTTTCACCTGGACTGCCCCTTCCCGGTCTCCTGACCCGACAATGTCGAGGAAATACACGGTTTGCGCCTTCAAGTTGACCTGGACGTCTTGACCAAGGCTGCGCCGCCCCCAAGGCCCATAAAGCATCACCTGGACCGATAGACGCCGGTTGCCGGCCCGGACTTCACAAACGTCGGTGATCAAGGTGTCTAAACACTGGCCCTGATAGACCTTGCGGCCGTCCACATTGATGAGGGAGAGACGATAGGCGTCCCTCGGTTGTTCTAACTGCTCCGGGGCCCACGGCAGCCCTTGCTGGATCCGGTCGGCAGCTTCGGGCACCAAGGCCGTCGCCAACTTAGGGTCGGTGATCAATAGGGCTGTTACCTCATGCGGACTTTTTTCGGGCGTTTCCCGAAAAATATAGAGGTGTTTATTGCAGAGCGGCCCGGAACAACTTACGGCCAGGGCCATTACTCCGATAAAGATAAAGCCTAGGGCCAGGGCCGCGCTCCATTTCCCGCGCCGAAATTGCATAATTCAACCTTTTCCAATGGATTATCGAGAATCGGGACAAGGCCTCCGGCAGTCTAAATCATTTCCCCCAAACCTGGTCCAGGATAGCAGTCGGCCTATCGGCTGTCAAGAGAAAACCCGATTCGCGCCCGGTCGAATTTAGTCACCGTCAATTACCTATTAAGGGTCTTTGCTAAGGCAGTGAACAAGTTTTGGCAAGGACCGGCTACTAAGTGCTGTAAGGTCTCCCAGGCCCGGCCTTGAGCCAAGGCCTGTTTGGCCTGTTCCACGCCCGCCAGCCAGGACCGGGCTTTTCCCAACAGATAGAGCACCCCCGCGGCATTGACGCATAATAGATCAGCTACTGCCCCCGCTTCTCTACCGGCCAGCACTGCTAACAGAGCCAGGGCATTGTCGCTTACAGTGCTGCGGCTGGCAATGGCCTCATACGGATAAGCTGGGACCCCCAAATCAGCGGGGGTCAGGATATATTCGGCCATTTGTCCGTTGCGCCATTCCACCACCTGGGTGGGACCGCAGACCGAAACTTCATCCATTCCCTGTTCCGGAGAATGGGCCGCGCTCCGGCCATAGACCGCCAGTATCCCGGTCAGACCGATTTCCCGACCGATTTCCACCACCTGACGGGCCAAAGACGCGCTATAAGTGCCAATCAGCAGGTGTTTAGTGGAACGACAGGGCATCAGCAAGGGACAGGCGATATTAAACACCGTGGTAAAACGCATAACCTTGATCAGCCTCCCCCATCCGGTTTTTAAAAACCTTTCGCCGGGAATATAGCACAGCCGATGCTCTTCCAGGCATTGGGCCGCCAGGGTTAAAGGGGCTTCCAGATCCAGGCCAAAGGCCTCAAACATATCGGAGGCCCCGGAGACCCCGGTCGCGGCCCGCGAGCCCTTTTTGGCCACATAGGCTCCGGCCGCCGCGGCAATGATCGCCGCGCCGGTGGAGACGTTGACCGTCTTGAGGAAATCTGAACCGGTTCCAACGATGTCGGCACTGGGTTCCGGAAGTCGAGGGTCGATGACCTCAACATCGTAGTCCATCTGGGCTTCCCAGGCCCCGGCAATCTCCTCCAACGTCGGAGACTTGGCCAGATGGGCAATCAGAAAGGCCCCTTGCTGAAGCTCCGGCTGCTCGGAAAGCAGGATCTGGCGATAAAATTCCTTGGCCTGCGATCGGGAGAGATGACGCCCCTGCAGCAGTTCCAAAATGGCGCGGCCAAACCCTCTTAGGGCCTGTTCTGCAAATCTGGTATTAGCTTCCATGAAATAAACCCTTTTCCTCTGCACTACAACAATCAATGGTGATTTTGAGTCCTTGGCGATTCTGGACCAGGTGCAGGCCGGTTTCCACCTCAGCCAGCGGTAGCCGGTGAGTCAGCAACTTATCCCCTGGAATGCGCCCTTGGGCCAGCAATTCCAAGGCCAGGGCGTTCTGGCGGGAGGTGCAGCCGTAGGCCCCGACCAGGCTAGCCTCCAGATAATGCAGACGATTTAAGTCCAGCGCCTGGGAAGCCTGATCGGGCCGCAGGCCGGAAAACAGACAGAGGCGGCCCCGTTTGGCCAACCCCGCCAGGGCCCACTCCAGGGCCTCGATTGCCCTACAGGCCAGCATAGCGACATCGACACCCTGACCGCCTGTAAGTTCCCCGATGGCCGCGACCGGATCCTGATCACCGGCGTCGATCACTTCATCGGCCCAGCCTTGCCGGGCTAGTGCGATCCGCTCCGGAGCTATCTCTACCAGGATAACCCGCGAGGCCCCCCTGAGGTAGGCCAGTTGGGCGTGCAACAGGCCGATCGGGCCAGCCCCGAAAATTGCCACGTGCTCCCCGGGACCTACTACCGCCTGCTCCTGACCGTTGATGCAGCAGGCCAGCGGTTCGGCCAGGGTGGCCACCCGAAAAGAGAGAGCCGCCGGAATAAGGTTGACCGCGCCCTGGTGCACTCCGGCCGCGGGGACGGCCAGAAATTCCGCCAGACCGCCGTTATGATGAAAGCCCATAATGCGCATTTCCTGACAGAGGTTGGGAACCCCGCGCAGGCAATAACGGCAACGGCCACAGGGGAGGCCCGGCGCTATCTGCACCCGGTCGCCGATCTGCAAACCCCGCACCCCGTTGCCAACCTCGACAATGGTTCCGGCCATTTCATGTCCCAAGATCCGGGGCAGGATCAGGTCGCGGTGCCCTTGGTGCCACATCTTGGCGTCGGTGGCGCACAGGGAGCAGGCGGCCATCTTTATCAACAAGCCCCCTTGAGGACATGCTGGCCGAGGCACCCGACCGAGCTCTAATTTCTTAGGCGCTATTAATAATACCGCGTTCATCTCCATTGCTGCCCTCTTGGCCGCAGTCAGTTTTTGGCCATAAAAAAATCCCCTGACCCGAGTGAGCCAGGGGACCCTGTTACCATAAGTCAATCCCCTCAAGTCAATCTGCTCGTCTTCTGGCTCCCGGATCTTTCTCCGCCGGCCCTTCCCACCTGGGTTAAGCGCCCAGGCAGTGGTTTTTGCCGGATTCGTCCCCGGTCACAGCGGCGGGACCGCCCCGGATTTTCACCGGGTTCCTTGGCCAACCTCGGGCTGGCCCGCAGACTAACTCTCGCCTGTCAATAAGTCTCTTTTTAGTTTATTACTAAACTAGAATTGCGCCGTCAAGTTAAAAAATCCTCGGATATTTCCTTTAGTTAAGGCGGTACGAGCCGCTGCTCGGGGGAATAGCCCCGTTCTCCGAGGCCATTGCCGTCAGACCACCATTTCTGAACTAAATACTGCGGGTAAAGCCGGTGAAACGGTAGAGATCGCTCATGATCTCTTCGTGTTCGCCCTTGAGTTTCTGATACATCCGGGCATTCTCCAGGGCCAGGGCGGCTTGCTCGGCCAGGGAGGAAATAAAGGTAATTTCATCTTCGGAGAAATCCCGAGGATCGCTGCTGTAGATCCGCAAGACCCCGATAACATTACCCTTCAGGCTGATGGGCACCGACAGGATGGAGGCAATGCCCTCCTCGGTGCAGGCCTGGGGGTATTGCGCCCGGGGGTCGGAAGCCACGTCATACATGGACACCGGCTTGCCGGTCATGGCCTCGGCAATCGATTTATCGGTTTCTACCGGCCCTTTATTGATATAGCGATCGCTCAGGCCGTAACTGGCGACCAACTCCATCTGGCGGCGTTTTTCGTCCAACAGGCGCACGGCCGCGGCCTTGATATCAAGCGCCGTGGTGGCGGTCTTGACCAGCAGATGCAGCACCTTTTGCACCTCCAGGGTGGAATTGATGGCCTTGGCAACCTGCTGCAGGGCCTTGAGCAACTCCAATTCCTTGAGGCGGGCCTCGTACATCTGGGCATTGATGATCGCCTGGCCGCCCAATTCGGCCACCGCGCCGGCAAATTCCACCTCATCCATGGTGAATTCCCGAGGCTCCGAGGTCAACAGCCGCATGACCCCAATCACTTGGCCTTTGACCAAAATAGGGATGGCTACCAGGGTGGCGATACCTTCCTCCTTGGCATCCTGGGGGTACTGGATGCGCGGGTCGCTAGTGGCGTCATAGATCGCTACCGGACGGCCGCTCAGGGCCTCAGCCACACTTTTGTCCATATCCACCGGCCCTTTATGGAGGTATTTTTCACTGATGCCGGTAGAAGCCATCAGTTCCAGGGTATTGGTGCGCGGGTTGACCAGGCGAATGGTACAGCCCTTCAGATTCATCACCTCTGTCATTTTATTGACGATCAACTCCATAACTTCTTGCACCGACAGGGTGGAACTGACGGCCCGGCTGATCTCCTGAAAACTTAACAGGTAAAGCCTTTCTTTGGTGGTCATCTCAATCCCTCCTTTGGTTGGGATACAGCTTTATTCCCAATTAGGTGTCTTTCCTTTACTTATTTCAAGAGCATGCCAGCTCATCTTAAAGGTTTTGGTGCTGAAATTTGGAATGTTTTCTGTAATGATACTCCAGGCCTCTTTCTGATTGATACCCTTGTTGTATAAAATTTTAACTTTTAAAGTGCGCTGCGACTCATTCGCCAACTCTTCCATTAATGCTGTTTTGGTATAATTCCTAATACTTACCTCTCAGTCATTAATCTAAGCTCAGAGTGCTGAACTTCGTCCCGCAGTTTCTGTCAGGCCTCAGCCCTCCGCGGCTTGAGTCGATCGCTCTCATCCTGGAAGTTATTGGTAATCTGGGTTCGCGCTTAATCTTTTCGCTCAGCCTCCGAAGATGTACTGTTTATCGATTCCGCTATATTATATCGTCAGTGCTTATTATTATATAATCCTGGGAAACCAAAAAGTTTTTATGGTAGATTTTAAAATATCAGCTATAGTAAATTTTCTGGTAAAGTTAAATGAACCTCAACAATGTTTTTATTGACATGGAATTTATCCCCCTCTTTTTCCAGGAGAAATTATCGCTAATCAACCCCCACGGGATGATCGGCGTGGTCACTTTGTGGTCAAAGATCGAATATGTGCAGCAACGCTTTCGCCAGGCCGGGGTAGATCTCGATCCGCAGACCTCGCCGATCGCCTTATTTGGCACGCTTTACGGCAACGGCTTGCGGGAGCTACTGCGTAATTTGCTCTATAATCCCCAGATTCAGGTGCTGCTGATCTGCGGCCGCAATCGCTCCGGGTCGCGGGAAGAGCTGCAAAAATTCTTTGACCAGGGACTAGAATTAGGCGACTCCAAGCTGGTCAGTTATCAGGCCCTGCCTACGGGGGAAGAAGTCCAGACCTGCCGTATTAGCGGCACCGGGCGCTTGATCGATAGCCTGGTCCGACCGGAACATTTCGCGGCGCTACCCCAACTCCACTGGCTGGGGGAACCGCAAGAGCCTGCCACCTTGGCGCGCATCGCCCAGTTTTTCGTGACCTGGAAGCCAGGGCCGGCTTTAAACAACCTGCCCCGACAGGCCATACCCTTGCCCGAGGTGGCGATCAGCCATTTCCCCGGTAACCCGAGGGCCCATACCGTAGTCCGGGATACCCCCCTGGCGGCCTGGAAAGAGCTATTATATATCATCAGTCGGTTCGGCCAGCCGGTAACCCTGAAAAAAGGTGAACGCATCGAATTATCCAACCTCAAGGTAATCGTCGAGCAACCGGTCTTCGAACCGGAAGCTACCCTGCAAGCCCATAACTTTGACCCCGAGCAGTTGCGGCATTACCAGCGGGGGATTTTGCAGGGAGAAAAAGCCGCGGATGAAACCTATAATTATGGCCATCGGCTGCGGCAGTATTTCGGCCTGGACGGGCTTCAGGCCTGCATCGAGCGGCTGCAGGCGGATTCGGAGGATCGCAAGGCTTATGTGGTGCTCTGGGATAACCGCCGGGACTTAGCCGCATCAGAGGGACACCCCTGTTTGGTCTCCCTGTTTTTCCGGCGTTTTGAGGAAAAATTAACCTTAACCGCTACCTTTCGGACCCATAACGCCCTGGATGCTTGGCTGATTAATCTCTACGGTTTGATGGCCATCCAACAGTATGTGGCCCAGGGCGCGGGGCTGCCCCCCGGCGCTATCACCGTCATCAGTCATTCGATCAGCATTGACCGGCGGGAATTGGATCGGGCCCTGGAGGTCATCGGGCCTCGCCCCTTCGAGATCCGCACCGATCCCTGCGGCTATTTTCGCATCAGTCTGGACCAGGGTGAGATTGTGGTGGAACACCGCTGGAGTGATGTGACTCTGAAAACCTATCGGAGCGACAAGGCCCGGCAATTACAGCACTACTTGGCCCGCGACCTGGCCCTCTCGGATCTCAATCACGCCTTGTATCTGGGGCGGCAACTGGCCCGGGCGGAACAGTGCCTGGAGGAGGGGGGGGAGTTTATCCAGGAATGAGAGATGGCAGGCTAAACAGCGTATTTTGATACCCGGAGAGTTGAGATGGAAATCATTAAGGTCAAACATCATTCCGAAGACGAACTGATCGGCCGGCTGCGGCAGGTGCCGCTTAAAGAACAGCCCGAGGTCCTGGTTTACCGCCATGCTCTGATCACCCTGGAGCTTATTCATACTAACTATTTGCATCCGCCCCAGAACTATCTTTGGCTCCAAGAGTTGCGTAAGGTTCAGGAATTACGCTGGAGTCTTAGAGATAATGGCCTGGATATGTTCCGCCTGGATGGCTTTGTGACCTATACCGTCAGGGCACCGGAAGGGAAATTAGTCTCTTATGATCTCTACCCCCCAGTAATCGAGGAGTCCTTTGAAGCGGACGGTACAGTGGCGCTGATTATCAATGATGGCATGCACCGGGTTTATCTGGCCCGGCAGGAATGGGTGGTGCCGCAGGTGATCTATGTGCGCGGGGTGCCCAAGGCCTTCCCTTATTATGCCTTCCCCCGCCCCCGGGGTTGGGAGGGTTTGGACCTGTTAGCCGAAAATCCTGACCGGAATCGCTACCTGAAGAAATGTCATCGCATCCGTTACAACAAGACCCTGTATCGGGACTTTCAGGCGGTGTTTAAAAATGTCGGCGGCTCCAGGAGCGAATTGTCGCGTTAGATAGAGGTATGCTATCGGGACGCGGCATTAAGGTTGGTGGGAGGTGGAATTTCCCGAGGCAAACTTGGGGCCGAGGTAGCATCTTCCGGAATATAGGTAAGCACCGCGGCAACGCGAGCCGCCAAGACCTGGGCCAGGGCATAGACGCTAGGCGAGGATTTGGGCTTAGTATCCCAAATAATAAAATCCAACATGGGGCTGGGTTCGGCGCCCACCGCATCAGAGAGATAACCGATGACGGTACCGCTTTTTACCTCTATAATGCGTAGATCTATCTGGAGGCCAGATTTGCTGATAGTGCCGCTGTCCAGAAAATAAGGCACCTGGCCCAACAGGATCAGGTCATAGCCTTTCAGGCGGCCGATCCGAAGAGCTTCTTCCAGTGTAGAATAAGTCTGGGGAATGAGTCTTAAATCATAAAAAGCCTGTTTTTTCAGAAATTGCTGGTAGAAAATCTCGGTTAAGGGCAGACTCACGTTAGGGACGTTGTCCGGGGTAGTAAAATAGAACAGGCCGGTGCGACTGGTTAACAATAACCGCGTGGGCGGATTTAGGAAAACCTGGGTAGGAGCGGCGTAAACTAAAGGTTCTAAAAGGTAGGGCCGCTCAATATTACAGCCCCCGGCGAGGAGGCCCAGACTGAACAATAACGCCAGGTGAAGCAAGAACCCTGACTCTGCGCGTGCAACTAAGCTGGCCGAGGGCAATTTTTTCCTCCTTCGCCAGTATAAGTTCAGCTTCGTAAAGCTTAAGGCTCGGCCGTAAACCGCTTTCCAGTAATTCATAATTGAAAGCACCGCAAAATATAGACCAACAAGGAAAAGTTATCTTATTATTTAGGTTATCGGTAATCAGGCCCTCGGACTTTACCGATAAAGTTATTCTGCCGCTAATTTGTGGTTTTGGAGAACTTAAGCGTATGATTGACTTGGAAGAGTTTCGCTCCGGGCAACATGGCATCCCATTCTCCTGTCTCGACGAACTACCGCCCTGTTGTGAATACTGCCCTTATCTCATATGGGAGGAATCGACGGTCTGCTTCTGTGACGCGCCGTTTTATTACTATTGCTGTTATAGCTGGCCCGACAAACTCCAAGATGCCGTGCCGCCGTGTCTGCAAGCCTTGGATTAATCAGGATAAAACGAAATCCCTGGGGGAACGGCACTGATCCGGCGCTAAAGGCGGAAGGCCATTAATTAATACGATATAACTTGGGGGACAGATAATAGGGGTTGTCGAAAACTCTGTTGCCCAAAATGATCAGGGGATGGACAGTCATGACCTCGTCAATGAGCTGCGCATCAAAATGATGACGGTTATATTGACATAAGTATATAGATCTATTATTTAAAATAGAATCATCGAGCTTCATCTCGTACTCCACCAAACGGTCAGAGCCCGGATAACCCCGCAGCGCCCAGGTCATTTCCCCGGTGGCCACCAGACCGGAATAACCTTCGTGTACGGCGCGCTCGCTCTCGTTCTGGACGAAATCCACCATCTGATCAGGATCAAATGAGTCTTGCCGAATGTAACTCTCATAACGGTTTAAGATCAGCAACTGGCCAGCGTCCTGATATCGTTTGGGGTCCACGCCTTTGCGCCATAAATAGGAAAGGATTTCCTGGGCCGGGTGGATATCGGCGATATAAATGACCCGGGCCTGCCGCTCCAACCCTTGCAGCAAAAAAGGAGTCACTACGGCAATATGTTCCTGCGGACTTTCATAGGCAAAAACCAGGTGACCGGAGAGCCGGTGGTTAATAAAATCTCCTAACTTGCCTAGATAGGCCATGTTAGACTCCAAAGAATAAAAAGCTTACCGGTAAATTCGTTAATTTCCAGCTTTGATAAAACGTTAAGCATTAATTGATTTTTTGGCAAGCCAGGGAGCCAGGATTTAGTAAATTGACGCTGTATTTTAATTCAAATTGTTTTTAAAGTAATTAACCCGAATTTTCAAATCTTAGGACATCTTGCGTTAATCCGTCAGGGAAGCTGCAGCCCCGTCCAAGGTCTAAACCAGAGGTTGTGAGAATCGCGTTTTCTGATATAACAGGCACTAATGACAACCGCATAAGGAGGACATCAACATGGCAACCTTTATAATGTGTGGTCAATATTCGGGGGAGGCGGTGAAGCACATCAGCGCGGCCCGCACCGACCAGGCGATCAGTCTGATCAAGCAGTTTGGCGGTGAAGTGAAAGCAATGTATGCCTTGCTGGGGGAAACTGATCTGATTTTAATCCTTGATTTACCTGGAGTGGCAGAGGCCATGAAAGTTTCGGTGGCGCTGGGCCAGGCCACCGGCATTGCTTTTACCACTTCACCCGCGGTTTCGGTGGCCGAGTTTGATAAGCTGATGGCCGAGGTCTAACTACCGGCGACCTCGGAAGCTAAACAAGGATCGGGGTTATCAGCGCTTGATCAACCTGCCGCCTCCTGGGGTAGGGGCGGCGGCTAAAAAGGGGATGGCGCGGCCAAGCCCGCGCGCCGGTAGATCAAGGTTCAGGAACTAAGCGGTCTAGAGACCCTTGCGGGCTTCCCGGATGGTGCGTTCGATTTCCTCTTCCAGGGCCAGAGGCAGACCTTCGATCTTGATGCTCAAAAACCCCCGGACAATGGTGGAGGCGGCTTCGTCCTCGTCCAGACCGCGGGCCATAAGATATTCGATCTCTTCCTGGGCAATCTTACCGACCGCGGCCTCATGCGACATTTCCACTCCGGCCACCTCACCGCTCAGCTCCGGGATGGCATGAATGATACCGGTTTCAGAAAGAATCAGCCCCTGACACTCCAGGTGGGCCTTAACGTCCGGGAACTTGCCGACCAGATGCCCCCGTGAGATGGACTTCCCGCCGGTGGTTACCGATCGGGCAATGACTTCGGCCCGAGTTTGGGGGGCCTCCAGGTAGACCCGACTGCCCAGGTCCAATTCGGTATCGGGGTGGGCCACTACGATGGATTGCAGGGTGGTGACCGCCCCGGTGCCGGTCAGACGCACCAAAGGGTCCATCTGGACGGATTTCACCGGCTTGAGCAAAATGTAATTGGAAATAAAGGTCCCTTTTTCCTCCACTAAGATCGCCGAACGCGGCCGGACATGGATGTCAGACCCCCAGTTGTGGACCATGGTGAAGTTAACCCGGGCTCCGGCCTTGACATAAAATTCAGAAATACCCAGGTGCAGACCGGCCTTGACACCGGGATGGGTAGTGCAGCCGGTGATGACATTCAGTTCCGACTCCGGTTCGGCAATGACGATATTGTGGACATGTTGGGCCAGGCCCTCGGTGCGGATGTAGAGGCAGGTTTCCACTGGGTAGGCAATCTTGGCCCCCGGCAAGGCTCGAATAAAATAGCCGTTGTCCAGATCTAGGGCGGTTTGAGCCGTATATTTATCCGAATCAGGAGCAACCAGACGCCAATAATAATCTGTTAGCCATTCATAGCGCGCCAGGGCCTCCGTAATGGGCAACACCTCCACCCCCGGTTGACTGACCTTACAATGCATCACCGCGCGGTCGGCCTGGAAGAACGTCGCGGCATGTTCTTCGTCGGTCAGCTCTATACCCGCCTTCAGCAGATGGGATCGTTCTGCCGCATCAAATCCCTGATATTGCTCATCGTAGGCCCAGTCACCGCCCTGACGGGAGTATTGGTTCAGGTCCACATCTTGTCCCGCCTCCGCCTTTTTATCGCGGCCTCGGGCGGCTACTCCTTTGAGATCGTCAGGCATCGTACGCACTCCTCGTATCCTTGTTCCTTAATGTGTTCCAAGATCTCCCGCGGAATGCCATGACAGGCGATCTGACCGTCACACATCACATGGCCTTTATCGGCGTTGAGATAATTCAAAATAAACCCCGTATGGGTGATAATCAGTCCGGATTTATCCCGGTCGGCCCGACGCCGTTCCTTTTGCAGCAAGCGGCGGATAATTTCCCCCACCATTTGCAGGTTTTCCAGATCAACGCCGGACTCCGGCTCATCCAACAAGACCAGGGCGGGATCTTGGGCCAAGAGCTGTAACAGTTCCGATTTCTTGATCTCTCCGCCGGAGAAACCATAATTAATTTCGCGTTCCAAGAAGTTCTCAAAATCATAATCGAAGGCCAGTGCCTCGGCTGCCGGGCGCCCCTTGCCGCTACAGACCTGCAACAGATCTAGGGTCTTGACTCCCCGGATAGTCGGTGGTCGCTGAAAGGCCAGGCCCAGTCCCAGCCGGGCCCGCTCATACGTCGGCATCTGGGTGATATCGGTACCCTTAAATAAAATGCGCCCCTGGACAACCTTATAGCGCGCAAAGCCCATCAGGGTCATCAGCAGGGTGGACTTACCGGAGCCGTTTTTGCCAAACAGAATATGAGTTTCACCTGTCTGAATCTTAAGGTTGATTCCCTTCAGGACCTCTTTATCTTCAATGGTTACCCATAGGTCTTCAATCTGAAGCATGATCCCTCCTCTGGCGGCAATTGCGGCCTTACCTGTCGCCCGGCCACCTTGGGCATGATTAATAAGCCCTCAAAGTTTTAGCTTTGAGGGCTTGATGAGGTGCTCTGGCTTACGCCTATCATCGTAAGCCATATTGGCTCCACCCAATTGATTATTAATTGGTTCCCTTGGGCACCGCCATGGGCGCAACTTCTGGTGCTAATTTTTGATATTGAATACCAAATGCCCGAGTTTCAAAGACCTTGGGGTTAAAGGCCTTGGTCAGTTCCACTTCTTCGGGAGTCAGAATGAAAACGATCCCGCTATCATCAACGATAGCAAAACGCTCGCCTTTGGCCAGACACTGGGACACGCTCATTTCCCCCTTAAGTGCCTTTTTGGAGACACACAGCAACTTATCTGCTAATGCTGGGGTCGCCACCAAGCCAACCATTACTGCCAGGACCAATCCCATTACAAGTTTCGACCGCATTCCCTTTCCTCCTTTTTCCTGGTTAAAATAATTGCCTCTGCCATTTTGGTATAATAAGACAACTTAAAGATACCCCAACCACTTGATAATTTAGAGTACTATATACACCCTGATATTTAAAGTCAACAATTTATTTAACTTGGGTGAGGCTTTAATCTTGATATTCCAAACTCCAAGAAAAGAGGATGATTTATTTCCCATGTCTCCTGAGCGGCTTGCGCTCTCCGATTGACGGAGCAATTTCTTCTTGTTACATTGCGGACAAGGCCGAATCCGCCGCGGCCGTGGCTCAGAAACTCATCAGTTGGAACCAGAGGTTGGCCCTCATCGGTCCCAATGCCTCCGGCAATGCCCTCCCCGCGGCCCGTATCTGTGAAGATGCCGGAGTAATCATGATCAGTCCCTGGTCCACCAATCCTAAAACCACGGAAGGTAAAAAGTACGTCTTTAGAGCCTGTTTTTTTTTGGTAAGCTACACCATGACCGGCATGGCCCTGCGGGCTATCTCTTATAATCGCACGATCGCAGCACCCCTGGGGGTGCCGGTTAATCGTATGATTTCTCTCAACTTTTAATAATAATATCAAGTCGCTTTTAAAGAACAATTTTCACGCCTCCGTCGAGGCGCCATTCATTGGGCCCCAAAACGGCTAGATTGGATGATATCGGGCTGAAAAAGCTCGCCAAGTCTAGAGGCAGATAATTGCGGAGGGCTAATTTATACCCTTACAGAGAAAGTGGCATCTCCTAATGTATGGTAGGAGCGAGGCGGCGGCTTCTCCCCAACCTAGACGGTTCTATGTGGGGCATTTCAGTGGCACCGGCAAGATACCGGTGCCACTAGGGAAACAATATCTTTTATGAATCCCCAGCCCAGGTCAAATTTGAGCTTAAGTATCATCAAATTACTAAAAATTGAGGTAGCCCAGGTTTTTAACCTGGGCCGAAGCTAGTCCGAAATCAGCCAATCATCATCCGAGCATCCAATACTAGCGTTCCCTGTCCGGCCGGAAAGACCCGCACCGGATTGAGATCCAGTTCCTGTATCTGCGGGAATTGTAACATCAGATTAGACAGCGCCACCAGAGATTGGTCCAAAGGTGTGATCGCGCCGGGCCCCGAGCAGTACTTCAATGCCGCCCTCTACCATCGGCATGATTAGCGCTTGCCAGTCTTCGCCGGCCGGCAGCCGCTGTGCCGCCACCTGTTGCAACTGTGCGAACCCCTGGGCCGCAGCTTTTGGGGTTTCGAGGTTGAGCAGGACACCGCCCAGGTCAGATTTGTGTACCGCGCTAGGGGCCACCATTTTCAGGCAAACCGGACAGTTAAATTGAGCCGCGGCGCTCTCCGCCGCGGCGACTGAATCCACCAGTTGCCACTCGGGGACGACTAGGCCCAGGCTCTGGAAAACCTCTAAGGCTATCGGCAATGACAGGGACCCGGGGGTATAGAGATGCGGCTCTAGCACCCTCGACACCGCGGTTAATTCCAGGGCTGGGGCAATCGCGGGCGAATTGGCTACTGTGGAAGGGGAGGCCTGCCGGGCCAGGGCCAGGGCCTGAATGGCCTCTTCGGGAAAATCAAAGACCGGCACGCCGATTTCCTTCCGGAAGTAGTGCTGTTCCTCCAGTTCGCCGATGACCGCAATCACCAGCGGTTTATTATAGCGCTCGGCTAACCTGATCTGCTCTTGGACCGTGTCCCGCGCCACGCCCTTTTCCTCATCGGATAACGGCTCATAATTAAGGAGCACCGCGTCATAGACCGGATCGCGACAGAATTCATGCATCAGATCCCGATAGAGCGAAAAATCATAAACATCTCCCAAATCTACCGGATTGATGGGTTCAATGATCCCGGCCCGCGAGCGGCTGCGAATTAAATTCTGGATGCGGTCCGACAGCGGCGGCAACTCAAAGCCCCAACGCTGGCAGGCATCGGCCACCAATACCGCCTGCCCCCCGGAGCGGGACATCACGGCCAAACGGTTGCCCTTTAAGGGCGGCTGTTCCAGGGCCTTGGCAGCCAGCAAAAAATCGGCCTGGGTATGAACCCGACACAACCCGGCCTGGACACAGGCGGCATCCACCACCTTGTCGTCCACGGTCAGGGCCGAGGTATGGCTGCGGGCAATGGCGGCGCTGGCAATGCCAATATTGGCTTTATGGAGCAGGATCGGTTTGGTGGCGGATTGCCCCAGGTCCATCAGACGCCGGCCATCGACGATATCTTCCAGGTAGAGGTAGATAATATGGGTGCCGTCGTCTTCCAACAGAAAGGCCAGGACATCGTCTTCATTAATATTTAATTTGTTGCCCAGGCTAATGAATTTGTTCATCCCCAGTCCTTCCTGGGCCAGCCAGGAGATCAGGTTGGCGCCCACGCCACCGCTCTGGGCCACCACCGATACACCTCCGACAGGCGGCCGCAGGGGAATCTGGGCAAAGGGCAGGCACAGGCCGACTTCCAGATTGATCAGCCCCAGGCCGTTGGGCCCCACCAGGCGGATGCCATAATCATGGAGGCGCTGGCGCACTTCTTCTTCCAGGACCCGCCCGGCCTCGCTGCATTCGGAGAATCCCCCCGACTCCACCACTACCCGATTAATCCCCCGTTGGGCGCAGTGGTCCAAGATCTTGGGGACGATCAGGGCCGGAGCCAGCACGGTTACCAGGTCAACCGGCTGGGGCAATTCCAGCACCGAGGGCACAATCTCCAGGCCGCGCACCTGACCACCCCGCGGTCCCACCGGAAATATCTGCCCCTGGAAGCCGAAGTCCAAGAGGTTATTGACTATAACCCGACCCAAATTAGTGGGCAATTCCGAGACCCCCACTACCGCCACGCTACGGGGATAGAAAAATTGTTTCATCGCCTAAGGCTGCTCCTGCATCGCGTTGGTTATCTTCCTATGCTCCTAAACCGGCCGAGAACAACAGATAGGCCTTTACAGGGCAAGATTTTTCAGGAATATTGTTTAACGTAAGAGAAATCATGGTCGAGTTCAAACACCAAGTCCCTAGCGACCCGGAAGCCAACGTGTTATACGAAAAATGTTCCGATGTCGATGCCTGTTTCTGGCAGGAGCTAGCTGAGCGTCCGCCAGAAGAAGTGACCGCTCGCACCGGGGCCAGTTTTATGGACGGCAACTATCGGTTAGGTTTTTTGAACCAGATGCTGAGCATTGCTCCGGCTCGGCGTCAGATAGTCATCATGGGTAACACAGACCGGGAACCAGGCTTTCAACTCTGTCTGGTAACCTTGCTGTTCCTTTTGCGGGTAAATATTGCTACCCTAAACCTTACCCAGGTTAGCCCCCGTGAATTCAAGGGCGGCACTACCTTCTTTCAAGGTCCCCATGCCCTGCCGGTAGCCCAACTAGAGGACCGCTTTGGTCAGGATGCCGCAGGTTTTTTAGCCGCCGGAGATGAGCTTGGCGGCCAGCCCCAGGACTTGGGCGATGCGGCCCTCACCCTGCCGGTGTTTCCCGGCCTGTCGGTGGGGGTCATCCTCTGGGAGGCGGATGATGAGTTCCCGGCTCAGGTCAGCCTTACCGTCCCCGCGGGATTAGCGCAATTTTGGCCCCTGGACACCGTATGGGCCTTGCTGAACGTGGTGACCCGGGAACTCCGGCGTGCCGGCTCTGACCAACCCTAACTTCCAAGGCCTTGGAAAACCAAACATAACTTTGGCATCGGCAGTTCCGACCATCTTGACGGTCGGCAATCTTGGCGAACTGTCAGAGTTTCAAGCTTAAAAGCCGATGTTTAAATTTTACCAATCAAATCAGGTCAGCGCAACTTGGAAACTACCAAATTTGCCTGATTAAGACTTATCACCCTATATTTAAAGGATGATCCGCCTTTAGCCGGGAAAATTTTCATTGGCTGACCAAACATCGGGCCAGGTTTTTAATTTTTATATATAATAAACAGGTAATCAGAATACCATAGTGAGTCGTTCCGGGGCTGACTGCTCATCCGAAGTTGAGAAAAGTAAGGAATATGATGTGTCAAAATTGACTATTGTGGAGGCCATAGAGCTGGCCATTGCCCAAGAGTTGCAGGCCAGGCACAGTTATCTGGAATTGAGCAACGAGACCGACGATCCGGAATTAAAGAATCTCTTAAAGGAGATTGCCGATGAGGAGGCCCAACATGAGACCGCGCTGCGCAGTCGTCTCCGCTTATATAAAGAAAAGGATCAGTTGCGGGATACTATATCTCGCTATGTCAGTCCGGGAGTATGTGATGAGATTATCAAAAACCCGGACCTGATGCAATTAGGGGGGCGACGCCGTCAAGTAACCGTGCTATTTGCCGATATCTGGGGGTTCACGGCGATTTCCGAACAGAACAGCCCGGAAATCGTGGTAGAAATGCTCAATAGATTTTTTACCGCCATGGTGGCTCTAGTCTTTGACCATCAGGGCACCTTGGATAAGTATCTGGGAGATAACTTGATGGCGGTGTTCGGCGTGCCTCTGGAGATTCCGCAGGCCTCGCATCGGGCCGTCGAATGTGCCTTGGCCATGCACCGCCGACTGGAGGAGATGCAGGATCAGGGGGAATTTCCCATCCGCCGCATTGGCATCGGCATCAATACCGGGGAGGCCATCGTCGGCAATATCGGCTGCAGTCGCCGCATGGATTATACCGTAATCGGGGATACGGTCAATGTCGCGGCTCGTCTTCAGGTCCTGACCCGCGAGCTAGAGGCCGATACTATTATCGGCCCCTTGACTTACCAGGAGGTGGCCGGGGACTTCGAGGTGGTAGCCGCTCCACCAGTAATTCTACGCGGTCGTCGCGAAACCACCCCCGTTTATAAACTAATAGGTCCTAAGGGTCGATAACCTCGGCAAGGGCAATAATTATGGAAAAGTATGAACTATGGTCTGTTGGCCGGGTACGGCATCCCGGCGGCCAAACAATTATCGAGATTGACCCGCAATACGTCCCGGCCCTGGACGGGTTGGCCGGGTTCTCCCACGTCTGGGTGATCTATTGGTTTCACGAACATGACGATCCCCAGAGTCGCCAACTCCTGAAGGTCCATCCCCGCAATAATCCCGCCAATCCTTTGACTGGGGTGTTTGGCACCCGCTCCCCCCGGCGGCCTAATCTGATCGGTCTGAGCGCGGTCCGCATCTTGGGCATTGAAAACAATTTAATCTGGCTGGATAAACTGGACGCTCGGGAGGGCACCCCGGTAGTGGATCTCAAACCCTATCTGCCGGGCATTGATCTTCACCCCGAGGCCACTACTCCGGCGTGGGTGACTCGCGCCGGTTCAGGCCCCAGGGAAACTCAGGCTCACTGAGACAGCACAGCAGGCTGGCCGCGGCCTTGAGTCCGACTCCGAGAGCGCCCTCATCGGGGTTCAGATCAGGGGTATGCAGGGGCCGACCTTTGGTGCCAGGCGTCCTAGCCCCCAGGAAAAAATAAAAGGCGGGAACTTGTTGGGCAAAATAAGAGAAATCTTCGCTACCCATCACGGGGCGCATCCGATAGAGACGGGTAGGACCGAAAATATGCTTCAGCACCAGGACGGCTTGACTGGTCAACTCCGGGTCATTGTGGAGAATCGGGTATATAGGTTGGCTCCGCAAGGCATATCCGGCTCCATACCCCTGGGTCAGACCGGTTAACAGCGACTCAAAGCGGTCCACCAGATTGTCCCGCACCGCCCGATCCAGGTAACGCATAGTACCCTCCAATTGCACCCGATCAGCCAGGATATTGAAACGCGTTCCCCCGGCAATGCGACCAAATACCAGGACCACCGGCAGTCGGCTATCCTTGCCCTGGGCCACCAGGCTCTGAAGCTGATTGATTATCTGGGCTGCAACCAGAATGGCATCGACCCCTTTATGGGGCGTAGCGGCATGGACTGATTGGCCCCTAATCTCCATTTCCACCCGGTCGGCGCCGGCGGTGACCACCTCTGGACAATAGCCCATCACTCCTCGTTCAATCAGCGGCGAGATATGCAGGGCCAAGATGGCCTCCGGCCGCGGATTTTCCAGAACCCCGGCCTGGACCATGACTTTCGCCCCGCCTTCCTGACCCAGGGGCAGGCCCTCCTCGGCGGGTTGAAAGATGAAGCGAATCTGGCCCCGCAAGTGCTCTTTAAGTTCGGTCAGCAGCCGGGCCGTGACCAAACCAATACTTAAGTGGAAGTCATGGCCGCAGGCGTGCATTACTCCGGGGACCCGAGAACGCCAGGGGCAATCGACTGCTTCGGTAATCGGCAAGGCGTCCATATCCGCCCTATAGGCGATCACCCGCCCCGGGTGCTGACCGATTAAGGTTCCTACTACCCCGTGGCCGGCAATGCCGCTGGTGACTATAAGGCCCAACTTTCGGAGATAGTCCGCCACCACCTGCCCGGTGCGGACCTCCTGGTTAGAAAGTTCGGGATACTGATGGAAATCTCGGCGTAAGCGCTCAAGCTCTGGAATCAGGGCCGGGACCCGAGACGCGATGGTTTGGAGCAACTGGGTCACGGTGGTCACGGGGTTATTACCTCCTTTGGTATGAAAATTCCCTAAGATTACCTCTTACCTGGATACCGGAGCCATTCTATCACATAACAGCTGTCATGATAACCCTAACCAGGTGTTTAGCAGCTCCATCAAACTTTAATATTTTCCCCAAGAAACTTCGATTTAGGCGCGAAACTGCAGGTAGTTATTTCAACCGGTCATCTCTGTGACTGGCCGGTTTTCAAGCTGAGGTTGGGAGATAGGGTATTGTAAAGGGAGTTAAGAGCGCCCGGGTTGTTTCAGCGAGGCTTGTCCGAGCAACTTAATAAATTCCTGGAATAGTTTATGGTCCAATTTACCTTTAAATTCTTGCCACATCAAGGCCAGCGCCTCAAAAGAATGCATCGCCGGGCGATATGGGCGCCGTGTGGTCAAAGCGTCATAAATATCAACGATACGGGCCAAACGGCTGATCAACGGCAGCTCATCGCCGCCCAAGCCAAAAGGATAGCCGCTGCCATCTAAATCTTCATGATGCTGCAAGATGATGTTTTCCGCATCTGGCGGCAAGGGGTGAGTAGCCCTGACCAATTCCACCCCTAAAACAGGATGTTTCTTGATTTCGGCATACTCCTCGGGAGTCAGTTTCCCTGGTTTATTAAGAATTTCTTTATCAAGGCGGGTCTTGCCGATATCATGCAACAGGGCTCCTAAACCGTAATCGTTCAGCTTCACCTGACTCAGATCTGGGTTTAGACGATGCAGCAGGGCGACGAGCATAAAACAGACGTTGACCGAGTGAGTATGGGTATAGTAATCATAAGCGGTGATTTGCAGAAGGTGATGTAAGACCTCGGGATGGGAGATGATCAGTTGCACCTGGCTCTTAGCGATGGTCTGGCAGTTCCGGATGTTTTTGGGTAAAGGTTGCAACAAGGCCTCCTGGACAATCTGCTGCGCGGTATCATATACCAAGCTTACTTTAGTGGGCCAGGCCACGGCGTCACTTTGGATTACCTGCTCCACCCGGTTGAGCAAATATTTTATCTGAGCACTGCGCTCGGGTTTGGGGACAAAAACCGTGGTTATCTTACATTGATTAAGGTATTGGCAGTTGTGAGGACTGAGCTGTTCCCGTGCCGATAGATAGAGAAAATAATGGTTCAGGGCGGCGCGCAGGTATATCGAGAACGGTAATTCCTGGCCCGGCTCCAGCGCACTTGTGGAGAGAGGATAAAATTCTTGACTCATTTCACGAAGATCGATTTATGGACCGGAAGCCTAACCGCCTTGAACAAAAAGCCCCATAAGTCAACTCCTAAAGTTTCTATCGGCATCAGCCGATAAATTCTTAAAGACTTCGGAAATTAAACAGGTTCCCCAGATCTTATAAATTAAAACAGCCGTGTCGGTATATTCAATCAAGGACGGAGGGCAAGCCGCCAGGGTAGGGCGAAGTGGTGACTGGTATTCCCTAACTTAACCTGAGGACAAAAACCCAAGATTAAGTAATCCATGGATAAAACAACAATAATTGGTCTCCTGCTGGTAGCCCTGGTGGTAGTGGGGGGCCAATATCTCGAGGGTGGCTCCCTGGCGATGATCTTCCAAGTGACCGCCGCGGTGATCGTCTTGGGCGGGACCTTGGGCGCTGTCTGTTTAAGCTTCCCCCCCGCCCATCTGCTGGTGGCGTGCCGGAGTTTAAGCCAGATTTTCTTTGAGCCCAAAGACGAAGCAAATCCCTTAATTGCCCAAATTACCGAATTTGCCTATCGCAGCCGCCGGGAAGGTATATTGTCCCTGGAAAGAGAGCTGGATAACCTCCCGAATGATTTCTTCCGTCGCACCCTGCAGTTGGTGGTAGATGGACTGGAACCCGAAACCATCCGGGACATCATGGAAATTGAACTGCGGCAGCTACGCGACAGCGGCTCGGTATCGGCTCGGGTCTTTGAAAGCGCCGGCGGCTATGCTCCCACCATGGGCATCTTAGGGGCAGTATTCGGTCTGATCCAGGTCATGAATTATCTGACCGAGCCCAGCAAATTAGGCCCCGGTATCGCCGTGGCCTTTGTGGCCACAGTATATGGGGTAGGTTCTGCCAACCTGCTGTTTTTACCCATTGCCCATAAACTTCAGCTACGTCATCAACGCCGGTTGTTATATAAAGAACTGGTGTTAGAAGGGGTGCTGGGGGTTTCGGCCGGGATACATCCACGCCTCATCGAGGAGAGATTGATCGGTCTGTTAGCGGGTTGGCCTTCGAAAACTCGGCGTCCTTTTTCTACTGCCAGCCTCTTTGTGGACCATACCCCGGCAGACCTCCAGGTTGAGCAAACCCTTCCTGCCGGCACCGCCAATCCGGAGCCCGGAGATTATGCAACACCGAACGTCACCCAAAACTGATCCCAAAAATTCTCAACAAGAGCGGTGGCTGATTTCCTATGCCGACTTTATCACCCTCTTATTGGCCTTTTTCGTTGCCATGTATTCCGTCAGCCGGTTGGACCAGGAACAATTGATTGAGGCCCAGGCGTCCATTCATCAGGCGATCCATTCCTACCTCCCTCAGGTCAGACCAAATCTTGCTCCCCTTAAAGGTAAAAGTAGTGAGAAAGTGGACTCTTCCGCGGTCCTCCGTCCAATGCCAGACCAGGTTCAGGTTTCGTCTCCGGCCGATCTTTCCCAATTGCGACAGGTAGAGGAGGAGCTGATCCGTAATTTAAAGGCTAGTCCGGATTTTAAAGATGTCCAGATATTGAACACCCCTCAGGGCATGCTACTGCGTTTTCGGGACCTGGTGTTTTTTGATACTGCCAAGGCCGAGCTGCGGCCGGAGGTTTATCCTTTGCTGGATAAGATGGCATTAATATTTAATAAAATCCCCAATGAGATCATGGTCGAGGGTCACACTGATAATCGTCCCATCAACACCACGCAATACCCTTCTAACTGGGAACTATCCACTGCCCGGGCCACGGCTTTGGTGCGGTATCTGGTCGAGCACGCCCATATCGAACCTCGGCGGTTAGCGGCCGCGGGTTATGGACCATATCATCCGGTCGCCGACAACCGGCATGAAACCGGACGTCAGGCAAATCGCCGGGTAGATCTAATCATTAAATCTGTCCCCCTTGTCTTGCCGCCTAAAACTGCAAAATCCTCGCCCCCGAATGACCCGGAGACGTGGTCCAAGACTAACCAAGATGATTTTCAGGGGTAGAGGTGGTTTGGCATCTAGGACGCGCCCTATCTGAGACGATTTTAGAACAGGGTAATTTGACCAGATAGTCTAAGGATTATTCTTCCCTCGGTCCCAAGCCAAAAAATGACCCCCAAATCAGTTCCAAGACTTGCATAACCCTGATTTAAAAAGTAAAAATTATAGATGGAAAGTTTTTGGCGGCTAGTCGGCTGGCGACCAAGCTTTTTAGTAGTGGTTATGACCATGTTTATGGGGCTGATGCCTTCTTTTCCGGTCGAAGCCCGGGTTTATACCGACCAGTCGGAGCGCCGGGTGTCAGTGCCGGATAACCCGCAACGACTGGTGGCCCTGGCGCCCAGTATCACCGAGATTATTTTTGCCCTGGGTCAGGAAGCGCGGCTGCAAGGCGTTACCCAATTCAGTGACTATCCCGCGGCTGCACGTTCTTTGCCCAAAATCGGCTCCTACATTCATCTGGACCTGGAACGGATAATGGCCCTGCGCCCCGATCTATGCATCGGCATTAAGGACGGCAATCCCAAGTACGCGGTGGACCGCTTGACCGAGTTGGGAATACCGGTCTATGTGGTAGATCCCCGCAATTTAGCCGGGTTAATGCAGTCTATCCGGGAGATCGGTGAGTTGCTGGGGGCCTCGGACCAGGCCCAAAGACTGGTGGCTGACATGCAGCGTCGCCTGGATCAAATTAAGGCTTTGGTCACTAAGCACCCTGACCGCCCCAAAGTTTTCTTACAGATCGGCATTTCGCCCATTGTTTCGGCCGGTTCCAATACTTTTCTCGATGAGCTTATTTCTCGGGCCGGGGGTCAGAACCTGGCCGCCGGAGCGGAAGCTTATCCCCGGTTCAGCAAGGAGCAGGTCCTGGCCCTGCAACCGGAAATTATCATTATTACTTCGATGACCAGAGGCGGGGCTTTTGAACAGATCAAAGCCGAGTGGAGCCAGTGGCCTCACCTGCCGGCTGCTCAAAACCAACGTATTTTTGTAGTGGACTCCGATATTTTCGATCGTCCCTCGCCCCGGATGATCAAAGCCCTGGAAGTCTTATTCGGTCTTATCCACCCCGAACTGCGGAGCCAATTGCCTTGAACCTGCACCAGCCGCCACTCCTCCGGCGTCTCGTGAGCATCTCGGTGCTGCTTACCCTGTTGCTACTGGTCAGCGCGGTTCTGGGTCTGGGTCTGGGGTCGGCTCCACCTCAACTGGTCGAAAGTCTGGGGGTGCTGTTTGGTCAGGCTGATCCGCAGTCGATGACGGCCACCATCATCTGGCGTCTGCGTCTGCCGCGGGTGCTGCTGGCCGCCCTGGTAGGAGCTACCCTTTCGCTGGGAGGACTGGTATTTCAAGCCCTGCTGCGCAATCCGCTGGCCGAGCCGTACATCCTGGGAGTGTCGGGCGGCTCTGCGGTCGGGGCCATACTGGGTATCTTGCTGGGTCTGGCCCCCTTTCCAGGCGTGGCCTTGTTGGCGTTTGTGGGCAGTATGGCTACTCTGCTGTTGGTTCTGATCCTGGCAGCCGGGCGGGCCGCCTCTCAGAAAGGCTCTTTATTATTGGCCGGGGTCATGGTGAATGCCTTCTGCTCGGCGGTCATTATGTTTTTTATCTCTATTACTCAGGATGCCCGCCTGCACAATATCATTTACTGGCTGATGGGCGATCTGTCTCAGGCCTCGCCGGATCGCTTGGCATTGCTGTTATACTTGTTGCCTCCCTGTATTGTGCTGATTTTCCTATTGGCCCGGCCCCTGAATCTGCTGGCCCTGGGGGAGGAAGTGGCTATGTACATGGGCATTAACGTCAAGACCGTGTCCTATATGCTGTTGGTCATCACCTCGCTCATGGTCAGTGCCATTGTCTGCCAGTCCGGTCTGGTGGGTTTTGTGGGGCTGGTCATCCCGCATTTGCTGCGGCTGCTCTTGGGCCCGGATCATCGGCTGTTAATCCCGGCCTGTGTGTTGGGCGGCGGCAGCTACCTGGTGTTATGCGATCTCCTGTCCCGGCTCTTACCCTCCCAGGGCGAAATGCCGGTCGGGGTGATTACCGCCATCATCGGCGCGCCCTTATTTATCCTGCTCTTGCAAAGGGGCCGCGGATGATTCCGGCCGTCAGAGTCGAAAATCTTGGTGTATCATATGGCAAGCGTGCCATTCTCCATAATCTATCTTTCCAGATCCCGAACGGCAGTTTTTTTATCATTATCGGCCCCAACAGCTCCGGAAAAACCACGCTGTTGAAGACCATGGCCGGGGTGGTTAAACCCCAGCAGGGAGTGGTCGAAATCTTGGGGAAACCTCTGGCCGATTATGCCAAGAAGACCCTGGCCCAGAAAATCGCCGTGGTCCCCCAATATACCCCTACGGACGTGCCTTTTAAGGTCCTGGAAGTCGTCCTCATGGGGCGCTCCCCCCACCTGAGTCTGGCCGGTCTGGAGCAGAAACGCGATCTGGAAATCGCCGCGGCAGCCATGGCAGTGACCCGGGTCGACCACCTGGCGGACCGGCGACTGGATCAACTGAGCGGCGGGGAACTGCAGCGAGTGGTAATTGCCCGGGCCTTGTGCCAGCAGCCGCGGCTGATCATGTTGGATGAACCTACCGCCTCGCTGGACCTGGCCCATCAGGTGAATATCATGGACCTCCTGGAAGGCCTGCGGGAAGAACGGGGCCTGACGGTGATTATGATCTCGCACGATGTCAATCTGGCCGCCATGTATGGCGATCAACTACTGCTGCTGAAGGAGGGCCGGATCGTCAGCCTGGGCACCCCCCGCCAGGTACTAACTTATGCGGAGTTGGAACAGGCCTACGATTGCATGCTTCTGGTAGATGACAACCCCTTGCGGGATGTACCCCGCGTGACGCTGGTGCCCAAGAAGTTCCGGCACCAGTTAGACTGCTGATTAAGCTAGTCAGGATGCAACTCCAGGCCGCTATTTGCGTTTAAAAGGGACCACCTTGGCTTTAGGTTCGGGTTCAGTGGGCGACTGCGGCGGAAGCGGCTTGGGCGGAATAAGTTCCAGGCGCACCGGATTGCCGCCCATAGTGAATTCTGCCCCATTGATCTGACTATCTTCCAGAATCCAGGTGATATTACGGAGGGGGATACCTAAAACCAGCAGTTCGACCTGATACCAGCCCCGCTTAACATCCGGCTTGATATCGTTGATGCGGGCAAAAAAGGCCGGTTGACGGTTCATGTGGACCAGCACCAAATCATTGACGGTTGCCATGCGCACCCCGTATTGGATATAGTAAATTAAGCTTTCGAGGTTTCACAGACCAAATTTAACATAATTACTTTTAAGACCACAAGTTTGATCTCAACCTTAAAGACCGCACAGCCGGGAGAACCGATGCCATCAGAAGCTAACCACCCCCAATTTATTGATCTGAGCGATAAAATTAAAGAGGACGCGCGCGGCCTGGCCTATTTTCCGTTTCTAGCCGAGACAGAATTAGGTGACCGGTCCGCGCTCCTGGAGAGTTTCCATCTGGTCTCGGTTTTGCCGGGCCAGGTGCGGGGTAATCATCAGCATCCCCACAAGCGGGAATGGCTCTACGTATTTAACGGGGAAGGCGATTTTATCTGGCAGGATGACCAGGGACAGCGGCACCAGCGGCGGTTGGCAGGGGACCGCACCATGGTAATCATCCCGCCTGGCATCCCGCATGCGCTGAGCAACGACGGCCCCCAAGTGCTTTATTTGCTGGCCTGGCGGTTGCCGGAAGTCTCAGGCAAGGCAGAACCGGATACGGTGCCCAGCCCGATAATTTAGAAAAGCTGATTTATCCTGTATCACCATTAGATGAATATCTCTGTAGGGGCTTGATCTATCAAGCCCTTTAGGGTGCAATGAATTGCGCACCTAATACAATGATTAGTATTTTAATGTGATTGCTGTCTGGCCCGGCTCCCACTGGTCCCGGAGAGATGACTGTGATTCCAGAAAGCGAATCAATTGGCAGATTGTCTGATTGTAAGGCGTGGCCAACTTTAGGGGCGCAGCATAGCGGCAGATGGCGCCGTTTAAGGCGTCGATTTCGGTGCGGCGGCCCTGGCGCAGATCCTGCGACATTGAGGGCAAGTGCGCGGCGGTGGGCGGCACTAAATTGGTCAGGAAATGTTGAAAATATCTTTCCGCCGTTGGCTGGCCTAAGGGTATGTGGCGGGCCGCGGCTACCTGATAGATTTCCTGAATCAGGGCCAACATTAACTCACGGGTGGCGGGATTTTCTGCCAACGCGCCGTAAGTGACGCCGAGAATGGCGCCCAACGGATTGAGGGCACAGTTATAAAGCACTTTGTCCCATAAAGGGGTCAGGATATTGTCCACTACCGCAGTGGGAATGCCGGCCTGGTTGAGGTCGGCGGCCACCTGGGCCAGAGTGGCGGTCGGAGCCTGGGGGGAAATGGCCCCCAGCAATACCTTATCGGCGTAAACCGTAACCGTGGACACCCCAGGCCGGGAGATGGCCGCGCCAAAGATCACCCGCGCCCCGATAGTACACGCCGGGCCGAATTCCTGAGCCAGGATTTCCAAATTGCCCAGGCCGTTTTGCACTGAAATGATCAGACCGTGCCGCGCCAGCAGTTTTTTTACGGCCAGGGCCGCGGTCAGGGTATCAAAGGACTTGACACAGAGCAGGATAATATCAAAAGGCTCCGAGGCGGGTAGGGCGGGCTGCCATGCGGCGACCGGACCCAGGTGAAATTCCCCCCAGATGCCGTTGATGGTCAGACCCTGGGTGGTTAGATGGTCAAAATGGGCGCCCCGACCGCAAAAGGTAACTGGGTATCCGGCGTGTTGCAGTAAACCGCCAAAGACCGTGCCCAAGGCCCCGGCACCCATGATCAAATATCGCATCCCAAGCCTCTGCTAATCCTATGCTTACTCACCGACAGGCTATCAAAGAATTGTTAAAGGAGCAACCTCTTTCGCTGCGCGAGCTCTCCCAACAGCTGTCGCTCTCCGAGAAAGAGGTGCTGGAGCATTTGGGCCATATCGCCCGGGCCCCCGGCCCCGGCTATCGTTTCCAGATCACTCCGGCGGTCTGCCAGCATTGCGGCTTTGTCTTTAAAAAGCGGGACCGCCTGCGCACCCCCTCCCGCTGTCCACTCTGCCGCCACCAGTCAATTAGCCGCCCCCGGTTCGCACTGCTCAAACAGGGAGGCTAGTTTTGCTTTAACCATCATTCCAAACTCAGATAACAGGTCCAGGTGGGTTTGCTTCCCAGGGTCCGTCTGATCATCAACCAGACTTCTCGATCTGGCCGGCTATTTTTGGACAAGGTGACCCGTCTCTTAGTAAACTCGTATTCCACAGGGCCTTTCGTGCCTTCGGCAACCTTGCGTTTATACCAGAAAAATTTGTTGAGGTGCTTAGCAAAAGTTTCTGCCTTGATCGGAGCCTTCTCCTGGACTTTGTCCTTTGGGGGGATGCCACCCAACTGAAAGAGTGGCATTTGCATCCCAAGATTCAGAGACTCTGGGAGATGTTGGAGACGATCAATGCCAAATCGGACTAGCTTTGGCAGGATTAAACCGGTAAGGCGTTCTTAAGGCATGACAAGCAGGCTACTCTCTCTAAAAAGTGGAGGTTATATGCGGGCCCTGGGTCGCGAAGGATTAGGAGGAACGATTAAAGTATCCGGGTAAGCAGAGTACGATCCAGTTGATGGACGGCCATCAGGGTTTTCCGACTGCTATTTTGCAATTGATCGCAGAGAGAATCAACCAGATCTCGGGCCTGGTCCACGGCATTTGGATCAGAAAGCAGAGCTCGCCGATTTTCACCGCCAACCAGGGTAATGACATCGGCTATCTCCAGGTCGGAGGTCGGCCCCTGGGCTTCAACTCGCGTCTGCCGGGTCGAAGTCTTTTCTATCTTACCCCCCGCGATGATATGTAATAAATCGTTGACTTTCATATTCTCTGGGTGCTGCGTCTGGTATCAATAACCGCGTCTCCATCGTCTTTCTTATCGGCACAAGAAAAACTAATCTTTAATAAAAGCAACTATGGCGATAAGCTCAAGCGACTCGCGCAATTTCGTCGACAACGGTAGTTCTTTGGAATAGAATAACAGGACATGAAAATTCCATTGCCCCAAAAGGTGGCTTTTTAGAGATTAGCCGTAGCTTTACCGACCAGGGCCGGGATAGTTAAAGTCAGAGTAGGGGTCGGCGACGGTATGGTTTATCTGGCATACGGTCTGCATTCTGGATCAGAAAGTCAGGTCAAGGCGGTTGCCCCGTGGGCAGATATCCTCCTGGCCATGCCGCGAGAGTTATGGAATTTTCTACTCTTAAAGCACGAAATTTAGTTTCAGTCTTAAATAAGATTGGCTAAACGATGATCTACACGGAGGTTAGCAGCTCCCCTAAAATTTAGCGAAAGGTAGCCCATGAAACGTACCCTGTTACTTAGTCCTCCCTGTTTTAAAGATTTTGATGGCGGTGCCGGGTCTCGCTATCAAGCCACTCGGGAGGTAACCTCATTCTGGTATCCCACCTGGCTCTGTTACCCGGCCGGATTAATTCCCGGAAGCCGGGTGTTGGATGCTCCGCCCTTGAACTTAGGGGTTGCGGAGGTGGTAGAACAGGCCCGAGGTTATGAATTAGTGGTCATCTTCACTTCATCCGCGTCTCTAACTTATGATCTCCAGACGGTGGAAGGCCTGAAAGCCAGTTATCCTGGTGTAACCGTGGGGATGGTCGGGCCTCAGGTTACCATTCTGCCCGATGACACCTTAAAAGCCAGTATGGCTTTAGACTTTGTGGCCCGCCGGGAGTTCGATTACACTGTCCGGGAACTGGCTGAAGATCAACCCTGGAATAAAATATTAGGCCTCAGTTATCGTAAAAATGGCCAGATTTATCACAACCCGGACCGTCCCTATATCGAAGATTTAGACGCCCTGCCCTGGGTGACCGAAATCTACCATCGTGATCTGGATATCAAGCGTTACCATATACCCTATCTGCGAGATCCCTATATTTCCATTTACACTGGCCGGGGTTGCCCCCATCACTGTATTTATTGTCTGTGGCCCCAGACCTTATCCGGCCACCGCTATCGGGTGCGCAGTGTGGCTGACGTGGTCAATGAAGTACGTCGCAGTTTAGAGTTGTTCCCCCAGGCCGCAGAAATCTTCTTTGATGATGATACCTTTACCGCCAATCCGGAGCGGGTCCGGCAACTGGGTCGGGAATTCCGTCCTTTACAATTTACCTGGTCCGCCACCGGCCGGGTTAACACTGATTACCAGTCCTTAAAAGCCATGAAAGAAGGCGGCTTGCGCCTCCTGGTGGTGGGTTATGAAACCGGCAATGACCAGATCTTAAAGAACATTCGCAAGGGCGCCACTATTGAACAGGCCCACCGCTTTACCCGCTGGTGCAAGGAATTGGGTATTCAGATTCATGGCACCTTTATTGTGGGGTTGCCCGGCGAAACCCCCGCCACCATTGAGGAATCGATCCGCTTTGCCTGTGAGCTGGACCCGGATACTATCCAGGTATCGCTGGCTACCCCTTATCCGGGCACGGCCTTTTATGATCTGTGCGTTAAACAGGGTTATTTCCGCTCCGGCGTCTTGGTGGACGGCGATACCGGTTATCAGCAATGTGTTATAGAATATCCCGAGCTTAAGGCGGAAGAAATTTTTCAGGCGGTTCCGCGTTTTTATCGTAAATTCTATTTTCGCCCCCGTTACATGGCCCGGACCGTGAAAACCATGCTGGTGGATGCTGCTGAACGCCGTCGGTTGCTTAAAGAAGGCAAGGAATTCTTTGGCTTTCTATTCCGGCGGCACCAAACTGGCGAGAGCGGGGCAAGGGATTCCCTTAAGACTTCAGCTTCATGAATTACAAAGAGTTTCTTAGTCTTCTTTGTCAAGGAGGCCCAGGATTCTGCCAGGTTGCCGTTACTAACGCCTGTAATGCTCAGTGTCGTTTCTGTAATTTTCATCAGCTCAAGCCGGAAGATTGGGTTATGGCGGATGATACCCGTCTGGCCCGCGGGTTGCGACTCCTGGCCCAGGGTGGGGTGAAATATTTAGTGTTTACCGGAGGAGAGCCTCTGCTGTATCCCCCTCTGGTGGACATCTTGGCTCAGGCGCGGGACCTGGGTATTATCACCCTGTTATGTACCAATGGGGCCTTGCTTGATCTCCCTAAACTGTCTCAACTGCAAGAGGCCGGTCTAGATAGCTTGATTATTTCGATTGATGCCGCCTCTGCTCAACGGCACGATGGACACCGGGGGCTATCCGGCTTAACCGATCATATCAAGGCCATGGTCCCGGAAATCCGAGCACAGGGGATTAAACCTATCGCCTCGGTTACGATCAGCCGATTACTTGATGAGTTGGCGGCGTTGCCTAAGTTCTTAATAGGTTTAGGGTTTCATTTGGTCACCTTTTCCTATCCGCTGACCAGGCTAGATTCCCCTTATCTGGGCTGTGCTGACCATGATCTGGTGAGGTTTTCTCCGGACGAACTCTATGGCTGGTTTGAACGCCTTAAGTCCTTAAAGTCCCAGAATCAGATACAAATTCTTAATCCTCGGCTGTCCTGGATAGAACTACAACGCCAATTGACTAACCGCCGGCTGCGCTTCCCCTGTCTGGCCGGGTATAAATATTTTTTCCTGGATTGGCAACTTAAGGTTTACCGCTGTCATTATGTCAAGACTCCGCTGGGGGATTTGGAAGATTTCCTCACTCTGCCCCGGATACAATTTTTTATCCCTGGCCTCCTGGGTAGAGGGGTTGCACTGGATAAGGCACTGATGATCAATGATTGTCTTTCCCTTCCCCGCCGGTCAGTTATAATTACCGGTGATGATTTCGGCCTGGCGTCGCCACTCAACCATGCCGTTGCCCTGGCACACCGGCAAGGAGTCTTAACCTGTGCCAGTCTGATGGTATCGGCCCCGTATGCGTCCGAAGCCATCGCCCTGGCCCGGGAATTACCAAATCTTTGTCTGGGCAGCCATCTGACCCTGATCCAGGGCCGATCGATCCTACCGCACCGTTATCTCCCGCATTTAACCGACTCCCAGGGCAATTTCGCGCCGCAGCCACTAGGAGCCGGGCTGCGTTTTTTCTTTTCCGGCCGACTGCAGGATGAGATTCGCCGTGAACTGGCGGCCCAGATCGAAGCCGTGTTGCGCACCGGGCTGACTCCCTGGTTTATCAACGGGCACCTCAATATCCATTTACATCCCCGCGTCTGGCCCCTAGTTCTGGAACTGACCCAGGAGTATAGTATTCTTGGAGTCCGCCTGCCCCAAGAAGACCTCAAGATCACCCTGGGACTGAATCGGCAGCGCCTGAGCTACAAGCTGGCCCATGCCTTGATCTTTGCCTGGCTGGTCGGTCGGGCCCGAAGTTCGGCCCGCCAATTTGGCCTTAAAACCAATGACCATCTTTTCGGGCTGCTCAATGATGGCCAGATGGATGAATCTTATCTTCTGGGCCTGTTGCCCCGCTTGCGGCCAGGGGTAACCGAAATTTATTGTCATCCTGCCCTATGGTCCAATGCCCAATTGCGTCACTGGATGCCAACCTATCGCCATCAGGCTGAATTTAGTGCCCTGCTCAGTCCCCGGATCAAGCAGGCTCTTATTGAAAATAATTTGGAACTTAGCAATTTCCAGCGGTTATAAAGGAGAATCCCGACATGATGACCAAGACCTTATTGACCCTGATCATCGCCATTATCTCGGTCTCGATAGGTGACGTTCTACTGTCGCGGGGCATGAAACAGATCGGCGCGGTTTCTTCCTGCCATCCCCGTGAGCTCCTGAAACTGGGCATGCAGATTTTCAGCCATCCTACCATAATTGTCGGTATCCTCTGTCTGGCCGTCTTCTTCTTTCTCTGGCTCGCGGTACTTTCCTGGTCAGACCTAAGTTTTGCCCTGCCCCTGACTGCCCTGAGTTATGTGGTTACCGCCATCTTGGCTCAGTACCTGTTGCAAGAGGACATAACCCCGATCCGTTGGGCCGGGACCGTGCTGATCTGTATGGGCGTGGCCCTGGTCACTAAGAGTGGCTACTAGCTGGGGCTGACGCTTAAACGCCCTGAAGGTCAGTTCAGGGGTTTTAGCCAGGTCTGCCCTAAAACCTAGCCCCGATCATGACCAGAAGAAACCACTGCCTGGAGATTTGGTCTTTGGCCCAGGTAGATCTGCAACCAGGCCGAACCACCATTGACTCCAGACCTTAATCTGACCGCTATTTCCAGCGGGAGACAGATAAGCGGCCAGATCAGCGACGTCACCAGGATGGCCGAGAACAGCGCCAGAAAACTGCTAATCATGAAGCCGATGATATCAATTTGCATTTCGTATCTCCCTCTGATGGCCTGTTTGCTTTCCGTTCGGTTAGCCAGGCTGACCACTTGCCGAAGTTTGAGGTTATTGCCAATAATTTTTTGTTATCGCTCGTGATTCTTGCTGATATTATCAAGCAAAACCGGTACCACCCATACTTACAGATTAATTAATAATATCAATATATTATTTTTAGTTAAGTATGGGGCTTTAAGGCCGCCAGGATGAGTGTAGGTGTTAAGCTTGGGGGTTTGGGGGTTAGAGGATGTTTCTAACCAGTTGGGTCATACCCTTGGCGTTGGTGTGGAACAATATGGTCCGGACCACTGTAAAGGTCAACATTTTTTTGGACACGGTTTTGGTTTAAATTGCGGTGGCCCGAGGGTTATCAGTGTCCACGCTGTGGCCCTCGGAAAGCCTCTTTTATTCGTACCAGAAATTTATATCAATGCTGTGCCTGTCGTTATCAGGTTTCTTTGACCGCCGGAACCGTTATGCATATAACTCGCACTCCTTTGCCAAGCGGAATTTTGCTACCCCTTTAATCGACGTTTCTGGGAATCCCAAATGTTCAACCGGATGATCACCGCTTGCCTTAATACTCAAACCGTTACTTTTTTGGAGCTAATACCAAGTTGCGATCAAAGAACTAAAATGCCCCCTCACCCTTGCCCTTTCCCCCCGCCAGGGGGGAAGAGGGGATAAAGGATAAAATTACTCATTTGAAAGCTAATCGGTATAAAGCAATAAGCAAAAAGTTTTTTTACCTGCGTGCTGACGTCCTGGTCTTGGTTAGTTTTGAAAACGCATGGCAATGTCGTTTACCAACAATAATGTTAATTGAAGCCGGTTGGTTGGCCATTGGCCGTGGCGATATAGAGAGCGGCAGGAGAATTTCAGACTTGAACGGAATCGATAGCTTGGAGTAGAAAAATATTGATAACTTCGGGAAGAAAAGATGAGCAGAATTCTTGTTTCTATCCAACCCGATCTGGGCGCTTCACAATTTGATCATGTGAAAACCTTTAATCCTGATCTGGGGGAGTAACGGAGCCGGGTTCTCCGGCAAAGCGGTAATTGCCCTCTAAGAAGGCCTGAATATACCACTCTACGGTGGTCTCATCCGCCATAACCATATCGCGCTGCCGCGCACAGCCCATCAGTCGGCCTAAAAGATCGAGTTTTTCTTCCAGCAGGGGACGGGGATATTTCCATAGCCTGGCGACCACCAGGTCCCCGGTAATCTCCACCTCTAGATCTAATCGGGTCAGTACTTCCCCCAGGAATCGGGCCCGCCGGCCGCGCCGCGATTCATCCGCGGCTCCACCTTTAAAGCGAAAATTAAGATAATTATCATTGCGGACATCACTGACCAGGGCGTCAATAGTGGCAAAGTGATATCCCAAACGCGAACTGTAGTTCAGGTAATTTTCGGAGACGATCGCCAGGGTGCGCGCCCAAAAGTCGGCATGTTGCGGAGCCGCGGCTGTCAAAGACCGGGAGACAACGGAATAAAGCCCCCGCACATCAATGGGGATGGGGCCAGCCCAGGAAATCTCGGGGTGGCTGATGCCTCGCCATAAAGCCCGCAGAGGAATCGAAGTAATATCCTCCGGTGACACGAACCGCCCCCGGTGGTCAGTCCGGATGCCGCCGCCCAGGTCAATAATGTAGAGGTTTAAGGGGATGTTAGTCTGCAACTGCACCATGTGCACTTCACCCTGCCGGGCCTGTTCACCGAGCTCAAACATCTCGGTGACCGCCATCTGATGCGCAAAGCGGGTAATATCATGCAGCGTTTGACAAGCCGCGGGGGTGAAATTGGCTAGCTGGGGGTCGGTAAGCCGCAAAGGGGTGATCCATCGTAATACCCGCCGCAGCCGGGCATAAATCGGCGTTTCGGCCAGCAGCGAGGTCTTGGCGACCGGGGCTTGCAGGATTTCCTCCAGGCGACCCTCGTAAACCTTGATCTGGTTGGCATCTACGGTAATTTCCTGGCCGGGACGCAAAACCTGCGTGGCTTTTCCGGTATCCACGAGGGCAGGAATCTTAAACTCGCGGGCCAGGATAGCCAGATGGGAGGTGGCACTGCCAATATCTATGACCATGCCCGCGGCTTTGTGTAACACCGCGCCATAGCGCGCCGTAGTATGCCGGGCCACCAGGATAGCCCCGTCCGGGAAACGGCTCAGGTCCGCTTCGTGGTCAACCAGAAACACTGGCCCCGCCGCCACCCCAAAACAGGCCACTGTACCGTGGTCGAGCAACACGGGATGGCGCTCCTCGAGGTGCGGCGGCAGCACCCCGGTGGCGTGCGGCCTCAGCAAGGTCAAGGGCCGCGATTGTAAGAGTAGTATTTGTCCTTGTTGATCTACGCTGAATTCAATATCCTGGGGGCTGCCGAAATACTCCTCCAGCTGAAGGGCATAGCGGCCTAAAGTGAGTAGTTCCTCGCTGGTCAGAGCCGGTTGGGAATCTTCCTCAAGGGGGACAGCCTCTTCTTTGATCCCTTTATCGGCGGCGATCCACCGTTTGGTTTTGCGGCTGATCTGTTGTTCAAGTAAATCCAGGGCCGGTTTTTTGGAAAGCACAAAGTGATCCGGAGTTAAGCTGCCGTCAACTACAGCCGGTCCCAATCCCCAGGCGGCATCAATGACCAGGACATCGTCGCGACCGCCAGTCGGCTCCGCGGTAAAAATCACCCCGCTGGAGCGGGCCGGTACCATGGCCAAGCACCCCACACTCATGGCCAGTTGCCGTTGCAGCAATCTTTTCTGGCTTAAATACACCAAAGCGGTAGGAGTAAATTGGCTGGCCAAGACTTCCAGATAACTCGGGAAAAATCGGTCAAAAGGCACATTCAAGACCGTGAGGAATTGTCCGGCAAACGAAGATTCCAGATCCTCGTATAAGCCGCTGCTTCTTAAGGCCAGATAGGGTTTATAAGCCAGCGCGGTTATCAAATGATCATATTGCTGATTTACCTCTTCCACCAGACTGGAAGGAATTTTTGCTTGCAACAGCATTTCTCGCAAAATCCGGCTTTTTTCGGTCAACTGCTCCATATTATTAATATCCAAGTCTTTGAGGAAACTGGCCAAAGGTTCGGTCAGGCGATTTTCCGCCAGCACCAGGCGGTAGGCTTCGTTGGTCAGCACAAACCCTTCGGGCGTGGGGAGCTGCAAGCGATTCTTGATCTCTCCCAGATTGGCGATTTTCCCTCCTACTTGCAGGAGCAAGCGCCGGTCCACCTGACTCAGAGGCAATACCCGCGATATCGGCACGCCCGAGGGTGCAGCCGCGGTCTCGTTCTGAATCTTGGCAGCAATGTTTTGGTAAACCTTTACCAATTCAGCATAGCGATTGTCCCCCAGGGTGTTCAACTCCTGGACGATGGTCTGCACCTTCTCCAGAATGGATTCCGTGCTAGCTCGGATGAACTGAGGATCAAAGACATAGTCGCCCTCCAGGGTAGCCTCCATATGGGACATGACTTCCAGAGCAGCATTGTTGGCCTCCAAGAGATTCTTGAAGCTTTGGTATTTTTTCTTGAAAAATTCCTCCCCGCCGGCCGGGGCTGAGGGTTTTTTTCTTCTGAAGAGATTTAATAGTTTCAAGGAGAGCCTCTACAAGAATGCCGCGGTGAAAAGAAAGGGTTAAGTCGGCAGGTGGTCTTGCCGCCAACGTAGGGCCTTGGCAATGGTCATCAGGATATGTTCTTTCCGGAATGGTTTGGTAATATAGTCAAAAGCGCCATGGCGCATCGCCTCTACCGCGGAGCTAACACTTCCATAAGCCGTGATGATAATCAAGGGTAGGTACGGGTCAATCTCCTTGACTATTTTTAACAACTCGATGCCCTCCATCTCCGGCATGCGCAGGTCGCTGATCAGCAGATCGGCGTGATATTCCCGGCACCACTCAACAGCCTCCTGCGGATTGGTGGTGGTGATCACCTGGTGATCGGTCTTTTCGGTCAGAATCAGTTTGAGCAGGTCCAATAGATCGGGTTCATCATCAACGATGACGATAGTGGCAGACATCAATCAGCTCCTTGAATAGTACTACAATAATCACAGTTAATTATAAACCGCCCCTAAAAATGCTCTGCCGGTCACTGGTGCCGGACCGTCTGGCGCTAATCGCCGGGACTACGGAAGGTCTTGGCGGCCGTTTTCTCAGACTGCATTCGATCTCGCAATTCCCGATTTTCCCGGGTAATCCGCTGCCACTCCAGGGCCCGCTCAATGGCCACCAGGATCTGCTCCTTGCGGAAGGGCTTGGTGATGAAATCATAAGCCCCGCGGTGGACGGCTTCCTCGGCCGATTCCAGGGTGCCGAAGGCTGTGATGACCACCACCGGAATCTCTGGATCGTGGTTCTTGACCGTATCAATAACCTCAATACCATCCATGGCGGGCATTTTGAGGTCGGTGATGACCAGGTTAAAGTTTTCCTGGGCGAGCAACTCTGGCAGTTCCAAGGGGTTAGTCGTCGTCACCACCTGGTGTGGCGTCTTATCAGTGATGATCATTTCCAGCATGATCAGCATGTCTGGTTCATCGTCAATGATCAGAATCTTGGCTGACATAAATGTCCTCTGTTGTTAATTCCTGGTCAGTGGGCGAAGCTACGGGCAGGGTAATTGTAAAGGTGGTGCCGCTCTGATCTCCCGCCTCTTCCCGGGTTCGGCTCTGACATTCGATGGTACCGTCGAATTTGGTCACGATCGCATAACTCACGGAAAGACCTAACCCGGTGCCTTCACCGACTTTGCGGGTGGTGAAAAATGGGTCATAGATTTTATGCAGGTTTTCCTGTTTGATCCCCTCCCCGGTGTCGGCAAATATGATCCGCACCCGATCGCCGGTAGCATTTAAGCCGGTGGTGATGGTCAGGTCACCGCCCTGGGGCATGGCGTTCACCGCATTGGTAACCAGGTTTAAAAATACTTGTTGCAGTTGGGCGGCATCGCCCCGGACCAGCGGCAGACCTTCCGCCAGTTGTAAGTGGTATTTAACCTTTTTGGTCAGCAGGGTGTTTTGCACGACTTCCATGACCATCGCCACATTGCGATTAATATCGGTATGGTACTGGACCTTCTCCGGGGTGCGGGCAAATGTCATCAGGTTTTCGACAATTTTTTTGCAATTATTGCCCTGGCGCTCGATTGTCTTCAGGATCCTAAGCTCTTGGGAATCGGCTTCAGCTTTCTCCAGCAGCATATCGGTAAATCCCAGGATGATCGCCAGCGGATTATTGATCTCATGTGCCACTCCGGCGGCCAGTTGACCCAGCGACGCCAATTTTTCCGTATGGTATAACTGTTCTTCCATTTTTTTACTACTGGTAATGTCGTGGGCGATGATCAGCACACTCATAATCTCGTGGTTTTCGCGGATGGGGGTGAAATTGAGGTTGAAGTAGTATTCTTTCCCGCCCAGCACGACTTGGAGAGTGGTGCGGCGGCCACTATGGCTGGCGAATACCTCATCAATCTGATGGTGAATCCCCCTACCGGCGCGGCCGGGGAACACCTCATAGATGCTTTTACCAATAATTCCCTGCGGGGTATAGCCGAAAAGCTTGACTCCATAACGGTTAATCGAAATTATTTTTCCCTCGTCATCTACATTGATAATGGCATCCTCAGCTGATTCTACCAGAGATTTATAGAGCTTTTCCGATTTTGCCAGCTCTTCGGTAGATTGCTTCAAGGCCGCGGTTTTGCGTTGCACTTCCTGTTCCAGGGCCGCGGACCAGCGGCTTTCATAATAAATAATGACGCCGCCGCCCAGGAGGATGATGAGGATTACCACTCCTTGGAGGAGGAATTGGCGTACATATACGCCGTGGACGGCGCCCGCTACCTCGGTTTGGGGAGCCACCACCGCCACTGACCAGACTAACCGGGTATTGTCCCCTTCCAAGGGGATGGGCGCATAGGCGATAAATTTTTTCATCTTTTTAACGATACCACGGTGCCAGCCACTCCAGTACCAGGAACAGCCCTCGCTCCCGGCCAGCATCTTTTCTTTTTGAATCCGATTGATTTTCGCAAAAGAGATTTTGGGAGCCCGTTGTTCCCGGACCTCAAAGGCTGATTTGCCAATAAAGCCTGCCTCCGGGTGGTAGAGAAAATTACCTTGCTGATCAATTACCCAGGCATAGCCAGTCTGTCCGGAACGGATGTCCTGGCAGTACATCTTGGTTAAACGCGAGGGGTCTACCAGAAAATATAGGCAGCCCACAAATTCCCCGGAGGCCACCGGATGGCTTTCATCTAACGACACCTGATAGGTGGGGAGCCCGATAAGCAAATAGGGATTTTGTCGGGAAAGGGAAGGGAAATTAGCCCCTACCCGTTTTAGGAAAAATTTATTCTGGTTGGCCCGGTCACTGGCCCAGCGTAAGCATTCAATCTGGCCAACCGCCGCCGCCGCCACCTGATCATGTCCCTTGGCATTTAAACGATAGATTTTTTGGCGCCGCGCTTCGATCAGACCGATTTCCATGGTGCCGAATTTCTTGACACTGGCCATGGTGATCTGCAGGCGATTGGGCCAGGAGACCTCCAGATACTGCACTGACGGGGATAAATTCAGGGTGTGCAATTCATTTTTTAAAAAATTAAACTTATCGGATATATCCGAAGCCACCCCTTGGGCAATGGTCAGTTGCTGCTGGTTGAATTGCTCACTGATAATGTCCCGCATTTTATTGGCGGACATCAGTCCCAGGACAAAGGCGCCGGTTAACACGATGATGGTCACCGAGCTCACAATAATATAAAGTTTTGAGGATCCTAAACGGGGCATTTCAGCTCACGCTAATTGCCACTCAAATGATCTCGATTTGACAATATGATAAACTAGTTATATCCATTATGGTTACATGTTTCTGGGCTGAATAGGTTTACACTAAGTTAATAACTGAAAGCGCTACCGTGTTTTTCGAAAAAATCTTCGATATAACCCAGGACTACTCCATCATCCGACATTACCATATCCATCTGTTTGGTGTAAACTTCCAGCCGGCCCAAGATTTCCAAGACTTGCAACAATGACGGCGTTGGCTCGCCGACGAGTCGGGCGTCATGACGGCGTTGGCTCGCCGACGAGTCGGGCGTCCAACAGATCGCCGTTCAAGGTTACCTTGAATCCCAACCTGGACAAGACCCCGTCAATGAGTTGGAGCCGTCTTACCCGCCGTTCTAAGGACGCGGCGCCGCCTTG
>MUKC01000180.1 GCA_002049795.1 Desulfobacca sp. 4484_104
CACACGATGTGCCGCGAGAATGAGCGAGAGCCATGCCGGAACACCCTGATTCCTGATTTGGGTTGCGGGCCTTAAGCCCGCCTTGGTGCAGTGATTGCAGTATTTTTTTGCGGTAAATCGCTGCCTCCCAGGTTTTATTACTTTGTAATCTACCATCTCTCATCCCCTTTTTTACTTGTTAAAGTTCTTCTTCCTGTGATACACAGCAAGATGGTACCTTTGAGGTAAAAAAATGAGGAAACTCAAAAATATCTAGTAAATATAAGTGCTTATGAAACACTCATCTTTTGTCCACCTTCACCTTCACACCATGTACAGCCTCCTGGACGGAGCCATCCGAATTGAACACCTGATGAAGCGGGCCAGCGAATTTAAAATGCCGGCCGTTGCCATTACCGACCACGGAAACATGTTCGGTGCCGTTGACTTTTACCTGATGGCGGAAAAATACGGCATTAAACCCATTATCGGCTGTGAAGTCTACGTGGCTCCCGGGAGCCGCCATGACCGGCGCAGCGGCCAGGATCGGGATGTTGCCCATCATTTGGTGCTGCTGGCCAAAAATCAGCAGGGGTACCGGAATCTCTGTCAACTGGTCACCAAGGGGTATTTCGAGGGTTTTTATTATCGCCCCCGCATTGACAAGGAACTGCTCAGCCAGCATCATGAAGGTTTGATTGCCCTCAGTGCCTGCTTGAACGGGGTAATTGCCGCCTACCTTAATCGGGGGGATCGGCAGCAGGCGGAGAAAGAACTGCAGTTTTATCAGCAGTTGTTTGACAACCGGCGGTTTTATATTGAAATCCAGGACAATGGCATCGCGGACCAATACAAGGTCAATGAACAGTTGATCGACATGGCCCGCGGTTTTGATCTGCCGCTGGTAGCCACCAATGACTGCCATTACTTGATGGCCGAGGACGCCCGGGCTCACGAAGTGCTGTTATGCATTCAGACCGGCAAGCACATGGATGATCCGAGCCGCATGCAGTACGGCACCGATCAGCTCTACTTTAAATCTCCGGAAGAAATGGCTGCCGGCTTTGCGGACTATCCCGAGGCTTTGGCCAATACCATTGAAATTGCCGAACGCTGCAACTTCAAGTTTGAATTCGGCACCTATCACCCGCCGAACTTTGTTCCGCCTGACAATCAAAGCCTGAGTTCCTACCTGGAACAGCAGAGCCGGGAGGGTTTTGCCCAGCGCCTGGAAAAAATCCAGCGGTTTTACGGCGATGCCTGGAACCAGGATCTCCTGGCACAATACCAGGCCCGTCTGGATGCCGAACTGGGCATGATCAACAAAATGGGTTTTGCCGGTTATTTTCTGATCGTGGCCGATTTTGTCAACTACGCCCGGCAGCGGGGCATCCCGGTTGGTCCCGGTCGAGGGTCAAATACGGCAGCGACCGGGTGGCCCAGATCATCACCTTTGGTAAAATGCAGGCCAAGGGGGTGATTCGTGATGTGGGCCGCGGTCTGAACATGCCTTATGCCGAGGTGGACAAGATTGCCAAGCTGGTGCCGGCGGTGCTGAATATTTCCCTGGACGAAGCCTTGAAAAAAGAGAAGCGGCTGGGGGATTTGCGCAAGGGTTCTGCCAGGGAGCGGGAACTGTTGAAAATCTCGCTGGCCCTTGAAGGGCTCAACCGCCACGCCTCGATTCATGCCGCCGGGGTGGTGGTGGCCAACAATCCGCTGGTTGACTACCTGCCGCTGTATCCCGGGCAGAACAACGAGATTGTTACCCAGTACGACATGACCATCATTGAGAAGCTGGGCTTGATCAAGTTTGATTTCCTCGGTTTGAAAACCTTGACCGTGATTAATAACGCTCTCAACCTCATCAAGGCTGAAAACAGGGAGCCAACAGCGGCATGATTGATGATTTTATTGATCGAAAGCACGGCAAGCAGAAAATCGAATACCTCCTGCCCCAGCTTGAACCGGTGCTGAAAGATACCTATGGCGTCATCGTTTACCAGGAGCAGGTGATGCAGATTGCCCAGCTGCTGGCCGGCTACACCCTTGGCGAAGCGGACATCCTCCGCCGGGCCATGGGCAAGAAAAAGGCCGAAGAAATGGCCAAGCAGCGGCAGCGGTTCATGGACGGCGCCAAGGCCAACAACATCAATGAGAAAAAAGCCGGTGAGATATTTGACCTGATGGCGAAATTCGCCGAATACGGTTTCAATAAATCTCATTCCGCCGCTTATGCCTACATCGCCTACCAGACAGCGTATCTCAAGGCTCATTTCCCGGTTGAATTTATGGCCGCCCTCCTGATGGAGGATATGCAGAATTCCGATAAGGTTATAAAAAATAGAACCTCTTTTTCCGTGGTTCGGGAAGGTATCCGCTTCGGGCTGGCTGCTATCAAGAACGTTGGCGAAAAAGCGGCCGAGGAAATCATTCGTGAACGGGATGATGCCGGGAACTTCAGCTCTATTTTTGATTTCTGTCAGCGGGTGGACCTGCACAAGGTCAATAAAAGGGTTATCGAGAGCCTGATCAAGGCCGGGGCCTTTGATTCCACCGGCGTCAGTCGGGCAAAGATGGCGGCCGCCATGGAGGACGCCATTGAAACCGGTCAACGGGTTATGCGGGACAAACAGCAGGGACAGCTGTCCAAGGGCAATCTGATGGGGTTTATTGTTCTGGAAGATTTGACCGGCAGTGTCGATGTAACCATGTTTCCCGATGCCTTCCAGTTGGCATCGCCTTACATTGAAAGTCAGGAGCCGCTGATTATTGAAGGACGGGTTGAAGTTGATGACGAACGGGCCAGGGCGAAAGGTTGAAGTTGATGACGAACGGGCCAGGGCGAAAGTGGTGGCAAACACGGTGATGAGCCTGAAAGAAGCAACCGGGAAGATGATCCACCGCGTCGTGCTTGCTCTGCAGCGTGATTTACTGACCACTGCCAAGTTGAATCAACTCAAAGGACCACTGCCAAGTTGAATCAACTCAAAGAAATATTGTCCCGCTACCGTGGCAACTGCCCGGCCTATGTGAATTTGAGCATGAACGACTGTGAGCTGGTGCTTGCCCTTTCAAAAGACTACCATCTTGAACCCAGCAGTGAACTGGTGCAGGAGGTGGATAGCTTGTTTGGCAGCAATGTGGTAGGGTTTGAAGCCTAAGAGGTGTGGGCTGCATCATTGCTGTCATGATTTGAAGCTCTGCATAAGTTTTTTCATCAGAACCTTTGCCTAAATGGCAAAGAACCTGTGAAACACGTAACATTTTCTTGTTTTTCAAACCAGAAAACAACCTGTAAGGCACTAATGCCGGCTGTGAACCGGCCGTAAAGGACTGGCCGAACATTCCGGACATTATATGGTAACTTCTTATAAAAGGATGGCATGATGATAAGCAAGGCAAGACAATGGAAAACGGCAGTATTGATGGCATTAATGATGTTTGCCTGTATCGCCATTTTGTTTGGCTGCAGCAAAAATCCGGCTCAGAAGAAAGCCGATCATCTTCAGCGGGCCCAGGATTATGTGAAGGCTGAAAAATACAAGGAAGCCCGGATTGAATATCTGAACGTGGTGCAGATTGATCCCAAGGATGCCAAGGCGCATTACCAGCTGGGTGAAGTCTACCTGAAATTGCAGGAGCCGAAACAGGCGGTGCGGGAATTTTACAACGCGCGGTGCGGGAATTTTACAACGCCGCCACCCTTGATCCCGAAATGACCGCGGCTCATCTGAAGCTGGCCGGATTTTTCCTCTTGGCCGGGAAGTACGATGAGTCCATGAAAAAGGTTCAGCTGGTGCTAGCCGAAACAGGCGGTGCGGGAATTTTACAACGCTGCCACCCTTGATCCCGAAATGACCGCGGCTCATCTGAAGCTGGCCGGTTTTTTCCTCTTGGCCGGGAAGTACGATGAGTCCATGAAAAAGGTTCAGCTGGTGCTGGAGAAAGAACCTGACAATATCGAGGCTTTGATGATTTTAGGACACCTGGCTTTGATGATTTTAGGACACCTGCAGGTCCGTGACGGTGCTTATGACGAAGCGGAGAAAAATTACCTGCGGGCCTTGAAGCAGGATCCGAAAAGGCTGAATACCCATATTGTCCTGGGAAATTTTTATGGCCGGCAGAAGAAGTTTGATCAGGCTTTTGTGCATCTGCAAAAGGCCATTGCCATGGATCCGAAGAATGTTAACGCTTCGTTGTCCCTGGCCCGCATGTATGTAGCTGCCGGTCGCAAATCAGAGGCCCGGCAGCTGTACGAATCCCTGGTAGAAAAAAATCCCGCCAACAAGGGCCTGCGGCTGGTGCTGGTCAACTTTTACCTGTCGCAGCTGGGAGATGTTCAAAAAGCCGAAGCAACGCTGCGGAAGATGGTGGAAAAATTTCCCGGCGATGCCGACGCCATGCTCATGCTGGGTGATTTTTATGTGAAGACAGGGAAAAATGATCAGGCATTGTCAAGCTTTAAACAGGCGGTTAAAACGGATCCCAAATCGGAGTCGGCCAAGCTGAAGCTGGCGGAGCTGTATCTGGACCGCAAACAGGCGGACCTGGCTGAGCCATTGGTTAAACAGGTATTGGCTGCCAATGAGAAAAACTATTACGCCCGCTATCTGCGCGGCCGCTTATTGCTTGGTGGTCAGAAGATACAGGATGCCATAAGTGATTTCCGATACGTGGTGGAAAATCGTCCTAATTTTGCTCCGGTTCATTACTACCTGGGGCTGGCCATGTCCGCGGCCGGAAACCTGAATCAGGCGGTGCATGAACTGGAAAAGGCGAAAAAGCTGGCTCCCGGCAACTTGAATACCAGCTACCAGCTGGCCCGACTGGCCTACCTGCAGCGGCAGTTTGATGAAGCCTTGATTTGAAAGTGTATAACCGCATGATTGCCCTCCAGCCTGACAACCCCGGTGGCTACGCCCAGCGGGGCCTGCTGTATCGTCTGCAGAAAAAATATTCCCAGGCCCTGGTGGATTATGAAAAGGCGCTGTCACTGAATCCGCAGCTGAAAGATGTGGCGGCCGAAGTGGTTGCCGTTCACATGATCAACAAGCATCCCGACCAGGCTTTGGCCTTCTGCCGCACCCTGCTTGAGCGCGATCCCCGGGATGCCTTTGCCGACAACCTGATGGGAAGAATATACCTAAGCACCCAAAAACTTGAACTGGCGAAAAAATCTTTTGAAACCGCCATCGGCAAAAACCCCGAGCTCCTTTCTTCCTATGTCAGGGCGGGCGTTATCAGGAAGCAATGAAAAGCTACGAGGACGCCCTGCAGGTCAATGCCGAGTTTGTGCCGGCGATGAACAACCTGGCGTGGCTGTATGCTGAACACGGCGGCAACATTGACCGGGCCTTGTCGCTGGCCGAGGATGCCAAGCGGCTGCGTCCCGATGACCCGCGGATAACTGATACTTTAGGGTGGATCTATTACAAGAAAAATATTTTTACCCGGGCGGCGGTCTACCTGCGGGAAGCGGCTGAAAAGCTGGGAGACAACCCGGTGGTCCATTACCATTTGGGCATGGCGCT
>MUKC01000181.1 GCA_002049795.1 Desulfobacca sp. 4484_104
CTGACCAGCTTCGGCGAGAAGAAGATCCAGGTTATCAAGGTGGTTCGCGAGATCACCGGCCTGGGTCTCAAGGAAGCCAAGGCTCTGGTTGAAGAGGCTCCCAAGGCGGTGGATGAAGCCGGCCAGCTGGTTGAGAAAATCGAGGCGGTTGGCGGCTCCGCGGAAATTAAATAAACGAGAGATAATTTGTTGCTGCAGCGGTAAGGGATAGGGGAGTTTTCCCCCTATCCCTTATGCTGTTTTTATTTGGTTTTCATCTGGAAGCTGTCGTTTCCAGGTGGATGATTGGTTGTCAGTCTGCAGCTCTTGGTTCAACCGCCTGTTTTTACGGCGTTTTGCTGAAAGTTGACGGCTGATTGCAGCGCAAGCGTTCTTTTTCCGGAACCGGCGGTGCCCTGATGGCCTGGACGACGCCATCCGGGCGTTGGCGGCTTCGGTACACTTTCTGTTTCGTTGCCGGGCAGGTTGTGGGCGGCAAAGTGAGAAATGCCGCCGTCCTGTTTGCGCATCTTGGTTGTGGGCGGCAAAGTGAGAAATGCCGCCGTCCTGTTTGCGCATCTTGCCTGACGATAGATAAACGGCGGCGTGAAGTTCAGCTGCCGGTAACCTACCAAGAAGAGGTTTGGGTTCTATGGTTTCTCCGAGAACGAATATCCCCCGTTACCGCAATAATTTTGCTTCCATCAAAGAGGTTGTGGATCTTCCCTTCCTGCTGGACATTCAGCTGGTTTCCTATCAGCGCTTTCTGCAGGCTGATGTTCCTCCCGACCAGCGTGAGGATAGCGGACTGCAGGGTGTTTTTAAAAGCGTTTTTCCCATCAAGGACTTTTACGGTACGTCATCGATCGAGTTTGTCAGCTACAGCCTGGGCAAGCCGCGCTACAGCGAACAGGAGTGCATGCTGAAAGGCCTGACCTATGCGATGCCTATCCGGGTTACGGTGCGGCTGATCATCTGGGAACTTGATGAAGAAGGGGAAACACGTTCTATCCGGGACATCAAGGAACAGGAAGTCTATTTTGGCGAGATTCCCCTGATGACCACCAGAGGGACTTTTATTATCAATGGCACGGAGCGGATTATTGTCAGCCAGCTCCACCGTTCCCCCGGGGTCTTTTTTGCCCAGGAAGAGGCCAAAACCGCTTCCAGTTCCATGCCCTTGTACAGCGCCCGAGTTATTCCCTACCGTGGTTCATGGATCGATTTCGAGTTTGACAGCAAGGATATCATTCACGTTCGCATTGACCGCCGCCGCAAACTGCCGGCCACCATCCTGGGCGCTGGGGTATTCCACCGAGGAACTGCTGAACTTCTTCTATGACAGCCTGACTCTGGTTCGCGAGGGGAATAATTTTTTCCGCCTGATTGATTATGACCCACCGAGGAACTGCTGAACTTCTTCTATGACAGCCTGACCCTGGTTCGCGAGGGGAATAATTTTTTCCGCCTGATTGATTATGACAACTATGATTTGATCGGCGGCTACAAGTGCGTTGATGATATCGTCCACCCGGAAACGGGGTTAACAAGACGGCCTTCAAGCGGATGAAGGCGGCGGACTTGCGCCGGATTGCCATTCCCAGAGAAGAAGTCATGGGCATGTTTGCTTCTCATGACATTGTTGACGAAGATACCGGCGAAGTTCTGGTGGAGTGCAACCAGGAGATTACCGAAGAGCTTCTGGACGCTTTGACCGCATCTTCGGTTACCGAGTTTAAAGTCCTTTTTATTGACAATATTAATGTTGGCTCTTTCCTTCGTGACACCCTGTTGATGGATAAAATGCTGCTGACCACCGAAGAGCGTGAGCAGGCGGCCAAGGAGGGGAAAAGCGAAAAAGAGATGGAAATTGAAAAGGCGATGCTGGAAATATACCGTCGGCTGCGTCCCGGGGAGCCGCCGACCATTGAAACCGCGGCGTCGCTTTTCCACAATCTGTTTTTCAACCCGGAACGCTACGATCTTTCCCGGGTCGGCCGGCTGAAAATCAACCATAAGCTGGGTACCGAGGAGCCGCTGGACTGCAAAACCCTGACCAAGGAAGATATTATCGCCATTGTCCGCTACCTGATTTCCCTGCGCAATGGCAAGGGCATGGTGGATGACATCGACCATTTGGGCAATCGCCGGGTGCGGACGGTTGGTGAACTGGTGGAAAACCAGTACCGCATCGGCCTGGTGCGCATGGAGAAGTCAATCCGGGAGCGCATGAGCCTCCAGGAAATTGAAACGGCCATGCCCCATGACCTGATCAATTCGAAGCCGGTAGCCGCCGCCATCAAGGAATTTTTCGGCAGCAGCCAGCTGTCGCAGTTTATGGACCAGACCAATCCCTTGTCGGAAATCACCCATAAGCGTCGCTTGAGCGCCCTGGGGCCGGGGGGATTGACCCGTGAACGGGCCGGTTTTGAGGTCCGCGACGTGCACCCGACCCATTACGGCCGCATTTGTCCCATTGAAACCCCTGAAGGTCCCAATATCGGCCTGATTTCTTCGCTCAGCACCTACGCGCGGGTGAACGAGTTCGGTTTCGTGGAAACCCCCTACCGGGTGGTAAAAGACGGGAAGGTAACCAGCGAAATCCGCTACCTGTACGCCATGGATGAAGACGGGAAGACCATCGCCCAGGCCAACGCGCCCTTGAATGAAAAGGGCGAGTTTATCAACGAGCTGGTTTCCGCCCGGAATACCGGCGACTTCCTGATGACCAGCCCGGAAAACATTGATTACATGGACGTGTCGCCGAAGCAGCTGGTCAGCGTGGCCGCGGCCCTGACGCCAACCGGGCGCTGATGGGATCCAACATGCAGCGCCAGGCGGTCCCGCTGCTGCTGGCCGAAGCGCCGATGGTGGGAACTGGGATCCAACATGCAGCGCCAGGCGGTTCCGCTGCTGCTGGCCGAAGCGCCGATGGTGGGAACCGGGATGGAAAAGCAGGTGGCCCAGGATTCCGGCATCGCGGTGGTTGCCAAGCGCGACGGCATTGTCGAGAGCTGCAGGACGTTGGGGTTGATATTTATCCCCTGATTAAATTCTGGCGTTCCAACCAGAACACCTGCTTCAATCATACGCCGCTGGTCAGAAATGGCGACCTTGTCCGTGCCGGCGACATCCTTGCCGACGGTCCGGCCATGGACCAGGGCGAACTGGCCCTGGGACAGAACGTGATGGTGGCTTTCATGCCCTGGGGCGGCTATAACTACGAGGACTCCATTCTCATCAACGAGAGGATGATTCGGGAAGATAAATTCACCTCCATTCACATCGATGTCTTTGAGGTTGTTTCCCGGGACACCAAACTGGGGCCGGAAGAGATTACCAGGGACATCCCCAATGTCGGCGATGAGGCTCTCGGCAGTCTTGACGCCGAGGGCATCATTCATGTGGGCGCCCGGGTGGCTCCCGGCGACATCCTGGTGGGAAAGATCACCCCGAAGGGGGAAACCCAGCTGTCGCCGGAGGAGAAGTTGCTGCGGGCCATCTTCGGCGAGAAAGCCGGTGAGGTTCGCGATACCTCACTGCGGGTTCCTCCCGGCGTCAAGGGGGTGGTGATCGATACCAAAACCTTTTCCCGCAAAGGCTATGGTCCCCAGACTGACGGGGATGAAGAGCGGGAGCAGGAAACCCTGCGAGTCCGCCAGGAAATGGGCAGACGCTGATGGCCGACCTGCTGGGGCACAAGGGGGAAGTCCTGGTGCCCCGGAAGAAAAAACTGACGGCTGAGATGGTGTCCATGGTTACCTATGACCTTTGTCGGAATGTGGCCCTTAAAAACGGAACGGAGGTCGAAGACAAAATCAATCGCCTGATTGACTTTTTGGAAGAGCGCCTGGATCAGCTGAACCTGTCGCTGGAAGAGAAGATCGAGAACATCAAGCGTGGCGATGAGCTGCCGCCGGGAGTCAACAAGATGGTCAAGGTCTACGTGGCCATCAAGCGGAAGCTGTCGGTAGGCGACAAGATGTCCGGGCGTCATGGGAACAAGGGGGTTCTTTCCCGTATCGTGCCCACGGAAGACATGCCGTACCTGGCCGACGGCACCAGCGTTGACATTGTCTTGAATCCTCTCGGGGTTCCCTCGCGGATGAATGTTGGCCAGATCCTGGAAACCCATCTTGGCTGGGCGGCCCGGGGGCTGGGAAATCAGATTAACAACTATCTGCAGGAAAACTACGCTCCCGACAAACTGCGGCAGAAACTGGAAAAGATTTATCGTTATGACCAGGAGGTGTGAGCTGGTTGCCAAGCTGGATGATGAAGGAATTCGCCGACTGGCGGCCAAGCTGGCTGATTTTGTGCCGATGGCCACTCCGGTTTTTGACGGGGCCACCGAAGATCAGATCAAGGAATGCCTGAAGGAGGCCGGTCTGCCTGAAAGCGGCCAGGTGGCCTTGTATGACGGTCGCACCGGGGAGCGCTTTGACCGTGAGGTTACGGTGGGTTACATGTATATGTTGAAGCTGCACCACCTGGTTGATGATAAAATGCACGCCCGTTCCATCGGTCCCTATTCCCTGGTTACCCAGCAGCCCCTGGGCGGCAAGGCCCAGTTCGGCGGCCAGCGGCTGGGGGAGATGGAAGTGTGGGCCTTGGAAGCCTACGGGGCCGCGTATACCCTGCAGGAATTTTTGACCGTGAAATCGGATGATGTTGCCGGCCGGACCAGAATGTATGAGGCCATCGTCAAGGGCCGCAATGTGCTGGAATCCGGGATCCCGGAATCGTTCAACGTTCTGGTCAAGGAGCTGGAGAGCCTGTGCCTGGATGTTGAACTGGAAGAAAAGAAAGACTAGCAGTAACCTGAATTGAGCAATTTGCCATTAGCTATTGGCGTTTAGCCTTGAAAAACCAAGGCCTTGCGTTCATGGGAACCAACACCCGACGGGTGAAAGCTTATAATAGTTAATGTCTTGTAGCCATTAAACTAATGGCTAACGGCTGAAAGCTAAGAGCTTGATTTGGGAGCAACCACCCTGCATGCCTGGAGGACTAATGAGAGATATTCTGAGCTTTTTTGAAAAACCGAAAGATTCGCTGAATTTTTCAGCTATCCGCATCAAGCTGGCCTCGCCTGAAAAGATCCGCGAGTGGTCAATTTTTCAGCTATCCGCATCAAGCTGGCCTCGCCTGAAAAGATCCGCGAGTGGTCTTATGGTGAGGTGAAGAAGCCGGAGACGGTTAATTATCGGACTTTCAAACCGGAGCGGGACGGCCTGTTCTGTGCCAAAATCTTCGGGCCGGTCAAAGACTTTGATGAAAAATGCGGGGTGGAAGTTATCCAGTCCAAGGTCCGCCGGTCGCGGATGGGGCATATCGAGCTGGCTTCGCCGGTGGCCCATATCTGGTTTCTTAAAAGCCTGCCCAGCCGCATCGGCCAGGTCCTGGACATGACCCAGCGGGACGTGGAGAAGATTCTCTATTTTGAGAATTACGTCGTTCTGGACCCGGGGGAAACGCCGCTGGAATACGGTGAGCTGATCGCAGAGGACAAGTACCGCCGGCTGCAGGAGGAATTCAACGACAATTTTGTCTGCGGCATCGGTGCGGAAGCGGTGAAGACCATGCTGGCCAACGTCAATATTGAAGAAACCTGCATCCAGTTGCGGCAGGAAATGTCTGAAACCGGTTCGGAGGCCAAGAAAAAGAAGATTGCCAAGCGCCTCAAGGTGCTGGAGGATTTCCGCAAGTCGGGAAACCGGCCGGAATGGATGATTCTCGACGTCATTCCGGTGCTGCCGCCGGATTTGCGCCCCCTGGTGCCGCTGGACGGCGGCCGTTTCGCCACTTCGGACCTGAATGATTTATACCGGCGGGTTATCAATCGCAACAATCGGCTGAAACGCCTGATTGACCTGAAGGCGCCCTGGATTATCATCTGCAACGAGAAGCGGATGCTGCAGGAAGCCGTGGATGCCCTGTTTGACAACGGCCG
>MUKC01000114.1 GCA_002049795.1 Desulfobacca sp. 4484_104
ACACCGGCCACCGCGACGCCAATACCCCGGGTATGATCGGAAAGACCAACCAGGCAGTCAAAAAGCTGCCCCAGGTGAGGGATGGTCAGGAGATTGGATTCCACCGGGCTGGCCGGGTAGCTGCTGGTGCATTTAAGCAAAATCAGTTCCCGGCAGCCGGCTTCGCAGGCACTGCGAACCGCTTCATCCAGTTCGCCGACGGTGGCCATACCCGTGGAGATGATCAGCGGCTTTCCCGTTGCCGCTGCTTTTTTTATCAAAGGCAGATCAACATTCTCAAAAGAAGCAATTTTATAGGCGGGAACGCCCAAACTTTCGAGAAAATCAACCGCCTGCGCGTCAAAGGGCGTACTGAAACACAGAAGCCCCAGCTCCCGGCAGCGCTGCATGATCGGTTCATGCCAGGACCAGGGCGTGGCGGCTTCCTGGTACAAATCATGGAGAGAACGACCGTACCACGGGCTTTCCGGGTCGGAAATGAGAAATTCATTTTCCCGCAGGTCCAGGGTCATGCTGTCGGCGGTATAGGTCTGCAGCTTCAGGGCATGCGCTCCGGCTTTTGCCGCCGCATCAACAATGTTCAGGGCCCGGTCCAGGGATTGATTATGGTTGCCGGACATCTCGGCAATGATAAAAGGCGGTTCGGAACGCCCGATCCAGCGGCCGCCGATATTGACCCGCTGAACGAAAACACGTTCATGATCCATGAGCTAAAACCTCCCGGAAAACGCCATAATATTCGGTAAATCCCGCTTCGAGAAAAACCTTCCGCCCGGCCCGATTGCCGGCCAGGACCTCGGCCACCACCTGCTCACAGGCCGGATAATGCTCCCGGAGCCACCCGCTTCCGGCCCTGATCAGGGAACCACCCAAACCCCGGCCATGGCAGCCGGGAACCAGGTAGACGGAAACCACCACCTCTGCCGAGGAACGAAAATCATAACGAAGAACTCCTATCGGCCGGCCGTCACGCTCACCAATCAGCAACACCCGTCGATCATCACACAAACATTCCCGAAACCACTGCTGATGTTCGGCAAGGGGAATTTCCCGGCTGGAAAAGGAAAAACGGCGGTTTTCGACCGCGTTGCGCCAGGCAAAAATCTTTTCCTCGTCATCTTCCCGGACCGGGCGCACCTGAATCTCTTCCGGGAAGAGAATCCGGCCCAGCCGGCGGCAGCCCTGACCGTCAACCAACTCCCGGCCGCGGCGGCTCAAGGAACGGCGCCACCAGGGAAACTCCAGCAATGAATCTATCGCCCGGGCGATCATTTCTCTATCCACTTGACCAGCCCGGCCAAGATACACTATCCGGCCATCCAGGCCCAGGAATTCCGACAAGGCCGTCTGGTTGTCAGCCACGCTGACCACAATGCTCGGCAGCCCCAGACAGAAACGCTCCCAGGTCGTCGTGCCCCCAGCCCCCAGGGCGATGTCACTTTTCACCATCAGCGCGGCCATGTCCTCCACCTGGCCATGAAGCCGCACCCGGTCATCGGCAGCAGCCAGCTTTTCAATCCGGGCGCGAAACGGATTACCGCCGCCAATCACTACATCGAGCTGAACGTTCCGGTTTTTCAGCAACGGCAAAGCCTGCAGCACCTTTTCGGTTTCGTTGGTAGCGTCGCTACCACCGAAAAAAACAAACAGCCGTTCCCCCGACTTTTCATCTTCCCGCTGCCGCTGACGGGTAAAACCGTCATTCAGCAGAGCATACCGGGGCCCCAGCAGCAGCCGGCAGCCGGGAGACACCAGTTCACGGTAGCGATGCTCCGCATCGGCATAAAAACCCTGGTCCAGCAACACATCGCAGTCGTGCCGGCGATCTGCGAGATCATCCACTACCAGGATGCTGGTCACTAGATCCCGCAAGGCTGATTCCCATTCTCCTCCCAAGGCATAGTGGTCGACAATCAGCCAGTCAACGCCACCGGAAAGAGAAGTCAGGACAGCGGCTGTTTCCCGTGCGTCACGGGCTGGCCGGCATTCCGGTTCACCTTCCCCAGGCGGCGGCAGAAAAAAAACCCTGAAATCGCGCTCCGCCAGCAAGGCGCCGAGATTGCCGGGCAGCTCACGGCAAATAAAAAGAACCTCCGCCCCCCGCCGCCGCAGCTCAACCGCCAGGGACAGGCAGCGGTGAACATGACCGGAACCAATGGCAATGGAGGCGTCAGCCCTGATTACTGCTCTCAATGACCGTCCTCCAGTTTTTTCTGCCTGACCCCGGCATTAAGCAAACCGATTTCCGGCCGGCGGAGCAAAAGCTCCAGCACCTCATCGGTGGTAAACACCTGGCCAGGCCGATAAAGATGACCATACACCGCTTCCATGAACTGCCAGTCATCGGCGGTATCCAGGGTCCAGCGGCAGTCCGAATGGTCAACATCCTGCGTCTGGCTGACCAGGGAAAACGCATCACCGTGCTGATAAATATAAGGCGTGACATGCTCCCGTTCAAAGGGTTCATGGGCCTGTCGAAAGGCCGTTTCCAAAGCTTTCCTGGTAAAAATTTCAACATCGAGACCCCGGGGGTAGGTTCGTTCAAGGGTGTTGCTCAGGTAATCCACCAACGGGCAGGAGAAAAATTTCCGCACCATGAGATCAACCAGCTCCGGATCCAGCAAAGGGCAGTCAGAAGTGATGCGGACCACGACCTCAGCCACAAATTCCCCGGCCGCGTCACGGTAGCGGCCCAGCACGTCCGCCTCGTTGCCGCGATACACGCCGGCTCCATACCGGCAGGCTTCCGCCGCAATCACATCATCAACGGCATGGTCTGTCGTCGCCACCACGACGGCATCCAGCGTCCGACAAGTTTGCAGCCGGTTGACGACGTGGCCCAAAACCGACCGATCAACCAGTTTTTTCATCACTTTACCCGGCAAGCGGGTCGAAGACATGCGGGCTTGAACAATGGCCACCGTATTCATGACGACAACGCCTTCACACACCGGTAAACCGCTTCAATGACCAAATCGACATCATTATCGCTCATGGCCGGATACAGCGGAATCGTTATCGCATGACGATAATATTCCTCCGCCAGAGGATAATCACCCGCTCGATAGCCGTAATTTTCCCGATAAAAAGGCTGCAGATGTACGGGAATATAATGAACATTGACGCCGATATTCCTTTCCCTCAAATCCCTGAAAAGCCCGGAGCGGTCCAGGCCGAGGGAAAGGATGACAAAAAGATGGTAGGAGGAACGGGCATCCGGATGTTCGGCCAGCAGCCCCAGGGACGGATTACTTTCAAAAGCCTGCCGGTACTTCGTAGCGATAGCCCGGCGACGGGCGACAAAAGCGTCAAGTTTTTTCAGCTGGCTGAGAGCCAGGGCGCATTGGAAATCGGTAATCCGATAGTTGAAGCCTAAAGCCTGCATCTCGTAATACCAGGGACCGTCATTGGCTTCCATCCGGCCCACATCCCTGGTAATCCCGTGAGACCGCAACAGGCAGAGCTGTTGATAAAGGTTTTCATCATTGGTGGTTATGACCCCGCCTTCGCCGGCGGCGATGTGTTTGACGGGGTGAAGGGAAAAAACGGTCATGTCGCTGTGAGCGCAGCAGCCGGTCCTGAATTCCTCGCCGTCAACCAGATAGGAAGAACCCAGGGCGTGGGCAGCGTCTTCTATCATCGTCAGGCCGTGTTCCCGGGCCAGGACGGCGACGGCGCCCATGGCGCAGGGCTGGCCGGCAAAATGGACCGGAATGATTCCTTTGGTTGCCGGGGTCAGCCGCCTGGAAATTTCTCTAACATCAATGCAGCCGGTCTGTGAATCGATATCGGCAAAAACCGGCCGGGCACCGACATAAGCAACGCAATTCGCCGAGGCCACAAACGTGATCGGAGATGTAATTACTTCATCACCGGGAGTAAAACCGGCAGCCAGCGCGGCCAGATGGAGAGCCGCGGTACCGCTTGAAACCGCCACGGCATAGCGGGCACCGCAATAAGCGGCAAAAGCTTCCTCAAATTTTTGCACCATCGGTCCCTGGGTCAGCCAATCGGACTTAAGAACCTCTAAAACAGCCTGAATATCGTCAGCCCCCAGGGAATGGTGACCGTAAGGAATAAATCGGGAAGACAAGGCAACTCCTGTTCAAATGGTAAAACCAGGATCAACATGCTCACGAATCAACACCCGCAGTTCATCCACTGTTAAACGCTCCGGATTGTCATTGCTGTTATATTCAAAATTTTCCTGGCATCGCACCGCCTTGTTAACTTCGATAAACTCATCAACATCCCATAATCTCATTGAAGGCAGAATTACATACTCATCCTGTAGTTCCACCGTGTTGATGGCATCGGAAACGGTAATCATTTCTTCATGAAGTTTCTCCCCGGGACGCATACCGATACTTCGCAGTTGACAATCAGGAGCAACGGCTTCGGCAAGATCGGTAATCAGATAGCTGGGAATTTTGGGGACATAAATCTCCCCTCCCCACATTTTTTCCAGGGTTTGCAGCACCACCCGAACTCCATGTTCCAGAGTAATATTAAAACGGGTCATCCGTTTGTCCGTAATCGATAAAAAACCGCCATGGCGCTGCTGTAAAAAAAGCGGGATAACACTGCCCCGACTGCCCATGACGTTACCATAACGAACCACGCTGAACTTGATATTCCTTTTGCCCTTGATATTGTTGGCGGCAACGAAAAGCTTGTCCGAACACAGCTTGGTCGCGCCGTAGAGATTCACTGGACCAGCCGCCTTATCGGTGCTCAATGCCACCACTTTCCTCACCCCGCCGTTGAGACAGGTCTCAATGACATTCTGGGCCCCCAGGATATTGGTCTTAATGCACTCAAAGGGATTGTACTCGGCCGCCGGCACCTGTTTCAGAGCCGCGGCATGAATAACAATGTCGATATCCTGCAAAGCCCGCGCCAGGCGTTCTTTATCACGGACATCCCCAATGAAGTAGCGAATCTGGGGATATATCTCCGGGGGAAACACCTGGGCCATTTCAAACTGTTTCAGCTCATCACGGGAAAAAACCACCAGCCGGTTAATTTCCGGATAGAGGGTAAGAACCGTTTCAATAAATTTTCGTCCAAACGATCCGGTCCCGCCGGTAACCATAATAGAATGTTCTTTCAGCAAAGCAACCCCATCCTCTCTTTTTCAAAGTCAAGCTTTTTTACCTGACAATAAAGTTTTCCGACCCGCCAATTGAATTCCCGCGTCAGGATATATTGGCTAACCATGACACATTATGCTATAACTCCCATCCAGCACACCCGGCAGCCAGTATTTTCACATGAACAAAAAATTCAAACAAGACGTTAAATTATACCCTGATTCAGTACTGTCCGGTTAGGTTCTTGCGTACTGTCAGTCGACTTTAAAACAACGCAAAAAACATACCGAACACTGCTGACCCTGATTGAAAACAGAAAAATATGGCGAAAAGAAAAGGTATCTCTCCCAAGCACTGGTTGAGAAAATTTCACACCTTCATCTGTATCATTATTCATCATGCTGATCAGCCGCCCGCAGGACATTGATCTGTTTATCGACACCTACCACTACGCCCAAGCCCGCCGCGAGATTGAGATATCGTTCTGGGCCACCAAACGGGCACTTGTCCACTTTCCGGCAACCAAAGCATTACTGAAGGAAAAAGGAATACAAACGTCATTCAACCTCGGGCACGACAACTTGATTGTCGCCACTTTTAAGCTGATGAAAATAGACGCCTTTCTCAACACGGTTGAATCAACGGTCGCCAGCCACAAGGTTCCCTATCTGATTACCACGATTGCCAACGCCAGCGGCGTGTATACCTACACCATGCAGCACGGCTTTGAAAACGTCGGCCTCACCTACAACGATCCCGACCTGGGTTCCGAGGTGCATTTCGCCGC
>MUKC01000022.1 GCA_002049795.1 Desulfobacca sp. 4484_104
TTCAACCCCAGGCAGATTCAAGGTTTTAATAATCTTATCTGCCTGGGAAACCTAACCCTGGTGAAAACCTTAGGGACAATGGGGAACCTAAAAGGAGGCGAACCAATGACGAAAGGATGCTGGAAGTGGTTATTCTGCCTGGCGATAGTGTTAGTTATGGGGGTTACCAGTGACGCCTGGTCTTGGACCCAAAAATTCCAGGAAAATGGGATGGGAATAACCGAATCCTTTGACAAGATAGAAGTTTTCATGATAAGCGAAGACGATGTATTCCAAGATCCAGGAATACAAAATTTCTCCGCGAGTTCTTGGAGCGCTGAGCTTATTAACCCCCAATACGTCTTAGCCGCTGGTCCAACTACTACTTATACAGAATATACCTTTGTTTTTCCTGACCCCAAAAGTAACCCCTTCCAAATGGATTATCTCGTTTACGCTGCCAGCGAATTAGAGTTTGCACAGCGGATTACTTGGAATGGAAAAGGTTGGAAATATCCTTTCATTAATGATGATCATGGGTCTACTATTAACTGTGGTATCATTAAAGATCCGGATTGGAATCCAGATAATTATGATCGCTCCCCGTCGGCGTCGGTCGTTCCCCTGCCTGGAGCGCTCTTCCTTTTGGGCGCGGGGGTGTTCCGCCTGGCAGTGTTCCGCCGGCGGAAACAGCTTTAACCTTAACAATGACAATGATAACAACCTGGCCCTCTAATTATTGGGCCAGGTAATAAATATAAAGGCAATTAATTTAAACGAAGCGTTTACCAGGATAGGGAAACCGCCCTCGGTCTATATCAGTTTATTTTTACTTTTCACGACTAGCTCATCACAAACCGGACCGCCCCGGTGGGTGGTGGGTCCGGGAGGGTATGGTTAAGTCGGGTTTTTTCTATTTTAGACAAACAGTTAGGTTTATAACACCAATAAATCAAGAGAATCAGGTGAAGCTCTGGCAAACTGGTTGTTTTTGTCATCCTGTCCGAAGGTAAGGATTTTAACTTTACGGTATCCTTAGATTTTCCGCTCTGCTCAGAATGTCCGCAGAGGAAAAATTGAGTTTTGCCAGAGACTCAGGTGCTAAGCAATAAAGTTTGGAATGTGCCAATGACCTGGGTAGTAAATGATGGAATGCCGTACCTCAGGCCGGCGCCCTGCTTCGGGGTGATGCGGCTGGCCTGCTATCGGCGCCAGTAAGGAGATCTAACTAACCTAAACCCTAAGCCACCTGGCCTCCTTTAGGAGGCCAGGTGGCACGTGGACATCATCCAGGAAGGATGATAAGCCGGTAAACAAATTAACAATGTTGACGATGTTTGGGATCAGGAGGCAAGTTGGTGTGGGGGTCGCATAAATTATAATTGATAAATTTATGACCTACGGGAAGGGGATAGAATGAAAAAGCTAACTTCGTTTATCATGAGCTGGTTGTGCTTAGGTTTTTTGGTCACGGCCTTACCGGGTTCGGCTCACGCCGCGACCTTGGTATCCTATAGTCAAGGAACAAAGTTAGGTGCTCCGGACTACGATTGGTGGTACGGTTGCAGTGCAACCTCGGCGGGCATGATGATGGGGTATTATGACCGCAATGGATACGCGGGTCTGTGCTATGATAATCTGGTACCGGGCGGGGTGGCGGAACTCAGTACTTTTCCGAGCACTGCCGGGACCTGGAATTATCTGGCGCAGTATGCCATTGCCAGCCCCGAACATGTAAGTGATTTTTATCAGGGGGGGTATCTGGCCTCTGGAGATGACGTGGCTCCTCCTCATCACTCCTTCAACTGCCTGGCCGATTTTATGGGTACCAGTCAGGATAGCGCCGGTAATTTTAATGGCAGCACTAGCTTCTGGTTTTACACTGATGGCGCTCAAATTACTGCTCAAGATATTATCGCTAACGGGCTGACCGCAAGTTCGGGGATGTACGGCTTGTATGAGTATTTGGTTTATGCCGGCTATGGTGCTGCTGCGAACCTGTCCACAGATTTCTACAATCAATACATCGATGCCCTGGGTCTCGCTTACGGATTTACCTTTGGCGATTATATGGCGGAAATCGACGCCGGCCGGGTGGTGCTGGTCCATGTTAAGGGCCACACCATGCTGGGCTATGGCTATGAAACGAATGGTTTGATGTATATCCATGACACCTGGTATGAAGGGGAAGACACAATGATGTGGGGTGGAGCTTACTCAGGATTGGACCATATTGGCGTTACCTGCTTCATTCCCTCCGGCGGTACTCCCTGTGTTCCTCTTCCCGGCACCGTGCTGCTGTTGGGTTCGGGTCTGCTGGGGCTGGTGGTAGTGCGGCCGAAATCTAGCGATTAAACAAAACCTGATAATAAGGAAGAGCACCTGGCCTTTGAGGGGGCCGGGTGCCAACTTAATGAAGAAAGGTAGGGAGAAGCAATTTCTGAATCAACCGTAATCAAAGCCCAGGACTATGATGGCGCTGGTTCGGGTGAAGATCATAAATTTGAGGAATTGGGCGTTAAGGGGCCAAGCTGCCGCTGGTGGTACTGGTGGGAGCGGGTGGTGCCCTGCCGCTATCCGTTAATAATTGTCTTTCATCTGGCCTTGTTCGCCGCGGCTTATTTGAGCGCCTATGTCTTGAGATTTGAAGGTTATATTCCGGAGTCTTATTATCAGGTAATGTGGCGCAGCCTCCCAGTAGTGATGCTGACTCAGGCGGGTCTGTTTTATTACTATGATCTGTACAGTGGGCTGTGGCGCTACGTCAGTTTCGGCGATATTCAGAACATCCTGGAAGCAACGCTGCTCAGCCTGATCCTGGTGCTCAACCTTAATCTGTTTCTGGGTCCCTATCTTGGTTACATACCGCGTTCGATCTACATAATGGACTTTCTGCTGTTAGTGGCCTTGGCCGGGGGCAGTCGTTTTCTGGTGCGCTATACTCGGGAACGGTGGGCCTTGTTTGGGCCGCGCGAGAATGCTGAAGCCCGGCGGGTCCTAGTAGTCGGTCCGGTTAACGTTGCCGAACCCCTGATTCGGGAGATGACTTGCCACGCCAGAAATTACTTACCCATCGCTCTGCTGGATCCCGACCAGCATTTGCACGGCTACCGGGTCCACAATGTTTTGATTACCGGCGGGCTGCGGCGCATGATCCCCTTAATCCAGCGTTATCGGATCCAGGAAATCATCTTTGCCTGGCCGGATGCCTCTGAAGATCGACTTAATCGGATTATTGAGGACTGTCGGCCTTTAGGGGTGCGGTTCAAAATCCTCCCGTCCTTAAGGGAAGTGTTGGATGGTCGGGTGCGCTTATCCGATGTTCGGGATATTGAACTGGAGGACCTGTTGCCCCGTCCCGCCATTTATATTGATCGGGAACCCCTGTCCGAGTTCATCCATAACCGAGTGATCATGGTCACCGGCGCCGGTGGTTCCATCGGCTCGGAGATCTGCCGGCAATTAGCCCGGTTTCAGCCCCGACAACTATTGCTGCTGGAGCGGGCCGAAAACTCTCTCTACAATATGGAAGGATCGTTAAAACGGGAATTTCCGGATCTTGATCTCCAGGCCCAGGTAGGAAGCATCAATGATGGTCCTGGCCTCAGGCTACTCTTGGCGCACTATCATCCCGAACTGATCTTTCACGCCGCGGCCTATAAGCACGTGCCGCTGATGGAGCGCCACCCATTGGAAGCGGCATATAATAATGTCCTGGGGACCCGGAACCTGGCCCAGGCCGCTCTGGCTGAGGGTACCGAGCTGTTTGTAATGATTTCCACGGATAAAGCCGTTAATCCCACCAACGTCATGGGGGTTACCAAGCGCATTGCCGAAAAATATGTCCAGTCGCTGAATAATGGCCATACCACCCGCTTCGTGATTACTCGCTTCGGCAATGTTCTGGGCAGCGCCGGAAGTGTGATTCCCTTATTTCGACAGCAGTTGGCCCTGGGCGGGCCCTTGACGGTCACCCACCCGGACATCGAACGCTTTTTCATGACCATCCCGGAGGCCGTGCAACTGGTGCTGCAGGCGGCTTATATGGGACGGGGGGGGGACATCTTTGTGCTCAACATGGGGCGCTCGGTCAAAATCCGCGACCTGGCCGAAAAACTCTGTCTGCTGGCCGGGAAACACCCTGGAAAAGATATTCAGATTTTATACACCGGTCTGCGTCCTGGGGAAAAGCTGTTTGAGGAGTTGTTCAACCGCGAGGAGCAGCCGCACCCCACCGAGCATCCCTTGATCCTGAGGGCTGTGGGCCCCAGACAGGAGGCTGTAGTCTGGGAGGCCCACCTGGACGAGATCGCCGAATTAGTCCGGCAGCGGCAGGTTTCTGCTCTGTTGGCCAAGTTTAAAAGCATTATTCCCAATTATCATCAAGACCCTCAAACCATGGAATTAAATAAGCCAAAGGTAACAATTGCGATAACAACCTGCCTTAGTCAGAAATGGTGCCTAGGACGCACCCTATTTTAATCTTGATGGTTTTGATTATTCCGAAAGGAGGAGTTTGCACCCTATTTTAATCTTGATGGTTTTGATTATTCCGAAAGGAGGAGTTTGGATGTTGTTACAAACTAAAAAATTTCTTCTCTATGCCGTAGCCCTCAGTCTGGCCCTACCGAGCCTAGCCCATGCCTTAAACTGGTACTCCTATGGCGGCCATGATTATGCTAAGACTTCCGCGGCAATGTATTGGCTAGCTGCCGAGGCTGAGGCGGTAGCCCAAGGCGGGCATCTAGTCACCATCAATGACGCTACGGAGGAAAGCTGGCTGCAGACTACCTTTGGCACAGCTAACTTATGGATTGGCTTTACTGATCAGGAAACCGAAGGTACCTGGAAGTGGATCAGCAACGAGCCGGTGACCTATACCAATTGGGCACCTGGTGAGCCGAATAATTTTGGTGGTGGCGAAGATTATGCGGTAATGAACTGGTCCGGGATCAAATGGAATGACTTACCAAATTATTATAACCACTACGGCGTTATTGAGGTATCGGCCGTGCCCCTGCCGGGGGCCTTATCGCTGTTGGGCGCCGGGCTGCTGGGCTTGGTCGGGCTGAGGCGGAAATTGCGGTAAAATTATTTAACTTTGGTTCCCAAGCCTGGCTGGGGAACCAGATTGGATAAAAAAAAGGAGGGTTTATGACGCGTAAATTTTGGTTAAACTGGATTTTGGTCTTTAGTCTATTGTTGGGCGGGTTGTCGGCGGCCGAGGCCGATATGTTGGCCTCAACCGGCAACCAATATTCAGGTTATGGGTATGGCAATAATTATTGGGACAATATGACCACGGCCTTAAATAATGCCTGCCCTAATATAGATACCGCCTCTAACTTCGAAAACCTGACTCAAATGTTGTCCTATGATGCGCTGTGGCTAGACGCTCGCCAAACCACGTCGCTTCTCTCCGCCACCGAACTATCCAATCTCAGCACCTTCATTGGCACCGGCCGGCGAGTGGTGTTGATGGGCGAAAACGACAACTGGACTGGTTGGAATAATCAGATTCTGGCTCTGGGCGGCGGCTCTTATGGCAGCCATTATAATGGTATCGCTTCGCCGGTGGTGGACAACGAACTTACTAATGGGGTAAGCACGGTATATTTGCCCACTGCTGGTAGGGCGGTGGGCGGAACGGCTCTGTTCGACCAGAATTTCGCCACTCTCTGGGGCGATAATGTCCTGACCGTTTTGGATATTAACTTTTTTTCTGATTATTATTGGACCACTGAAGATAACCAGGTATTTGCTCAGAATGTCGCCAACTGGGTCTGCGCTTCCACCGTGCCCCTGCCCGGCACCGTCTGGTTATTGAGTGTGGGAATAGCCGGTCTGGCGGTTATACGGCGGAAGTTAAGTTCATAAACCTATCTTGTGTGCTGCTGTGGAACTGTCCGTGACCGGGTGCGTCCTACGTACCAGAAATGGTGCCTAGGACGCACCCTATTTTAATCTGCCGGTATTTGGAGATGGCGCCAAACATGGGTGACCCAGAGCCTGCAGCGCTCAGGTTCGGCCCAGTTGACCCCGCCATCGGCCAGGGCCTCGACAAACATCAGGACATAGGCCGGACCGCTGCCGCTCAGACCGGTAACCGCGTCCAGATGCTTTTCCTCCACGACCGCGGCCTGCCCGACGGCCTGGAAGAGTAATTGGGCCAATTGTAAATCGTCAGCGGTGGCCCGGCGGCCGGGGGCCAGGGCGGCCATGCCGGCCTGGACCATAGTAGGGGTATTGGGCATTACCCGAATAATCCGAGCCTCCGGGAGGTACTCTTCCATCAAACTGAGGGGGGTGCCGGCGGCAATGGATACGACCAGGTGGCTAGGCTTAATCTGAGGGCGGATTTCGGCCAACACCTGGGGGAAAATTTGGGGTTTGACCGCCAGCAGCACAATCTCAGCCTGGCTGACCAGATCAAGGTTATCGTCGGCTACTGCTACCCCGTACTTTTGCCGGACCAGTTCGCGGCGCTGTGGATCGAGATCAAAAATCCTCGTTTGGTCTGGGGCAGCCAGCCCGGCCGCGAGCCAGCCCTTAAGCAAGGCCTGGCCCATATTACCTACCCCAATTATTCCTAACTTTTTAGCTATCGCCATGACCTTATGCCTTTCCTGAGCAGCGGCCTGAGAGATTAATTTCCACGAAGTCTATCTTATTAATTCCTTAGACCGCTGGCAAGATGAATTTGGGCGAATGAGAATGATTTAATAAGAATATGCTCTCATAGGAGCCAGAATTATTTTTATTCGAGGGTATTATAAGCTATAATTAACCATCTTAAAGTTCGATGTTAGGCGAAGCATGACAGAAATCAGCAGTGCAACGGCGCGGCCCCGGCTGGCGATAACCATGGGCGATGTGACCGGCATCGGGCCGGAAATTACGGCGATGTCCTTGGCCCGAAAGGAAATCTATCAGCTATGTCAACCACTGGTGATCGGGGATTGGGCGGCGCTGGAACGGGCGGTGGCCCTCTGTGCCCCGCAGCTCGGCATCCGGACCGTAACTCACCCCGATGAGGGGCAATATCAGGCGGGTAGCATCGATTTGTTGGCTCTGTCGCAGCTGGCCCCGGCGGACCAGGTTTACGGCCACCCGACGCCAGCCAGCGGGGCCAAGATGGTAGAGTTTATACTTAAGGCCGTTGACTTGGCCTTGAGCGGGGAAGTGGCCGCGGTGGTGACCGGGCCGATCAGCAAGGCGGCCATGCATCTGGCCGGTTACGATTATCCGGGCCACACCGAGTTGCTGGCCGAGCGCACCGGGGCCGCAGAAATGGCCATGATGCTGGCCGGAGACGGATTTAGGGTGGTGCTGGCTACTATTCATTGTCCCTTGGTGGAAGTTGCTTCCCGGCTGAACACCACGGCTCTGGTGCGTCTGATTACCTTGACGCATCGCAGCCTGCGGGTGGATTTTGGCCTGAGCCAGCCACGTATCGGGGTAGCGGCCTTAAATCCCCATGCCAGCGAGGGTGGCCTGTTTGGCACCGAAGAGGCGGCGATCATTAGCCCGGCGATTGAGCAGGCCCAGACCGCGGGCATTCCGGTAACCGGGCCGTTCCCGGCGGATACGCTGTTCGTCCGCCAACAACGGGGTGAGTTTGACGCAGTGGTGGCGATGTATCACGATCAGGGGTTGATACCATTAAAATTATTGTATTTTGGCCGCGCGGTAAATATTACTTTGGGATTGCCCATTGTCCGCACCTCGGTGGATCATGGTACTGCTTATGATTTGGCCGGCACCGGCCAGGCGGACCCTGGCAGTCTTAAGGCGGCGATCCGCCTGGCGGCCCTGATTGCCGAGAATCGGGCCCGGAACAACTAAAGCCCTTGCTGGCGCCATGAACTCAGGCCTTACTTTTAAAGGTAAATTGTTTTTTGAAGGCAACCTGGTCAAGATACCAGTGAATAAAGGAAATCGAGTATTCTAACCGCGTAAGGAGGTTGCGGCGATGCACAAGTCCGGTTTAATGATGATAGGTTTTTGTAGCCTTTGTTTGGCACTTACTTTTTTGACCAGCAGCAGCAGTATTGCCGCAGAGGAAAAAAACGACCGCCTCACGGCTCGAATCCACAGCGATGGGAGGGTGATGGCCACGCCAGATATTGCCACCCTAGTTTTTAAGATTGAGACTGAAGCCCCCCGGGCCCAGGCTGCGGCCGAAAGCAATGCCCGGTTGGCGGAAAAATTTTTGCCGATCATTAAAAAGGCTTTGACCGCGGAGGAATCGGTCCAAAGCACGGGTTACGGCGTGACGCCGGTTTATACTTACCCGAAGCGTGGGGAGCCGTCCAAGATTACCGCGTACCGGGCCCGGCATAGCTTTCGGGTTAAGTTAAAGGATGTCAAACGGATAGGCGAAGTGATTGATTTAGGATTACAGAACGGCGCCACCAGCGTGCAAGGGCCTTATTGGGAGCACTCCCGTCGGGAGGAGTTGAACCGTCAGGCCGCGGTGCAGGCCCTAGCCCAGGCCCGGCGTCTGGCTGAGGCCCTGGCTCAGGTCGAACAACTCAAGGTCAAACGCTTGTTTAAGGTCTCTACGGAAATATCGGCTCGACCAATGCCGGTGGCCCGTGAAAATCTGGCTTTTGCTCCCAAGGCGGCGGCCGAAACCGCTATTGAAGTGGGGGAGGAGGAGATCCACGCCCGCATTGAGGCCATTTATGAGTTGGAATAGATTAAACTTAACAAAAAATTGGAGGTGGGCCAGGGTTTACTTTTCAAAATATGGTGATTATGATTAACCATAACTTTTATAAAAGTAGTTATTAAGGAGGAATTGTTAGTGAAAGAATTGGTAGAAAAGGTTCTGGCCAAAGTGCGTCCCTTGCTCCAGCGGGATGGCGGCGATGTTGAACTCGTGGACGTTATTGAAGGGCAAGGGGTGGTCAAAGTCCGGCTTACGGGCGCTTGTAAAGGCTGTCCGATGTCACAGATGACCCTGAAGCATGGCATTGAGAGACTGCTGGTCCAGGAAGTGCCGGGGGTTAAGGCCGTCGAGGCAGTATAAGTTTTAGGGGCTTCTAAGGCGGATGCTTGGTAGCCGTTAGTAATAAATCTACAGATGGTAAGGATGTCCGGCGCGGATGGTCATGGCTCGGTAGAGCTGCTCCAAGAGAATCAGGCGGCTCAGTTCATGGGTAAAGGTTAGGCGGGACAGAGATAAATGGTAGTCCGCCGCGGCCACCACAGCCGGGGCTAGCCCCAGATGACCACCAATCACAAAGACCAGCGGTGCGGCAGACTCCTGTTCCCGGTTGGTCAACCACTGGGCCAGGACCTCGGAGGTCATCAGTTGTCCGGTGATTTCCAGGGTCACGGTTCGGGCCGGACGAGTGATTTTGGCCAACAGTCGTGCCCCTTCCTGGGCACGGAGGTGATCGGCGCTGAGGCTGGCATAAGGCTTCTCCTCCCGGACCGTTACCAGCGAGAGCTTCAGATAGGGTCGGAGGCGCTTTTGGTAAACGGTCAAGCCTTCTTGAATAAAAGCGGTTCGGGTTTTGCCGACCATAAGGATAACGATATTGAGCATAAGTCTTCAGTACTGGGGGTAAGGTCTGGCCACCCCTGGTTAAATAACTTGAAAACGTTTGGTTGGCCTCATTTCCCCAGCCTTTTAAATTGCGGTATCTCGTATTTAAGGACAAAAGTCAAGGGCAGCCCGACGAAGTTGCGCCTTATAGGTTCAGCGGGCGGGGGCACCTTGACAACCCCTGGGTTTTTCCCTAATTTGTGATTATGGCAGCCACAGTTGGAAAAGCCGGGGGGCGAATTATCCGCTCGGCCCAGCAATTTCGAAAATTATACCCATATTTGGAGGCGGAGGATCTAGTTCTGGGATCGCTGCCGCTTAAGGCCGGGGAAGACTATAAATTGTTAGACCTGGTGGAACGGGGCGTGACCCTATTTCCCGCGGCGTTGGCCCAGATATTGAGTCGCTCCAAGGTAGCCCAGGCCGAGGTGTTGGGTGGGTTTATGTTACCCCAAACCTTTGTGGCCTATAATCGGGCCGATTTGCTGGCCCAACTCAACGCCTACCAAGCGAGCGGAGTGAGCCGCATCGTTACCAGACTGGATCGCGGCAATTGCGGTCAGGGAGTGAATCTTTGGAGCTCTTTGGAAGATTTGGTGAGCCTGGCCTCATTGAGTACCATACCCTATCCCTTAGTGGTGCAACCCTGGGTATCTGATTATCGGGATCTGCGGGTGGTGATGGTGGGTGATTATAGCGAGGCCTATGAACGTTATAATGCCTACAATTTCCGGAATAATTTAGTTCTTGGCGGCCAATCCCGGCCCGTCGAGCTGAGTTCCGTGCAATTGTCCTGGTGTCAGGAGGTAATGCGGCGAGGGAAATTTCCTTATGGGGTGATTGATTTTTTACAGCTTCCAGACGGCCGCGGGTATCTGGCCGAAGTTAACCTGAGGGCCGGGCTCAGGGCCAGCCGGATCACTCAGGCGGGATTTCGCCAGCAGGTAGCCCGGCTGGAGGAAGATTTTTTACAGCACTGGCTGGCGGCCAGGGAGAGTAACGGATGACCACCTTGGTGGAAGAGCCTGACTGGCGGGATCGGGTGCAGGTATTTGCCGATCGCGCCGCGGCCGGTCGGCGGCTGGCTGAAAAATTGACCCAGTATAAGGATACCCAGACCCTGGTCTTGGGAATCCCTTCGGGCGGGGTGCCGGTCGCCTTTGAGATTGCCCTGGCCCTGCATCTCCCCCTGGATTTGGTAATCGTGCGCAAACTGCAAATTCCCTGGAATCCGGAAGCCGGATTTGGGGCGGTTAATCCGGACGGGGAGGTCATTTTTAACCAGGCACTGCTGGAAAGACTGCGGCTGAGTCAGGACGAGATTAACCAGCAGATCGATAAGACCCTGAAAATCTTACGCCAGCGTCAGAATCTATTCCGTGCTGGTCAGCCGTGGCCAGATCTAACCGACTACACGGTCATCCTGGTCGATGATGGTCTGGCTTCGGGCTATACCATGCTGGCAGCGATTAAATATCTCCGGCAGCGCACCCCTGGTAAATTGGTGGTGGCGGTGCCTACCGGGTCGCTCAGAACGGTCAACCTGATTAAATCTGAGGTGGATGAATTGGTGTGTCTGAATATCCGCAGCGGTCTGGCCTTTGCAGTGGCTGACGCTTATCAGAAATGGTACGATCTGGGCGACGCCGAAGTTTTGGCCATCTTGGAAAATTATCGACGGTTGTCGCCTGAAACTAAATTAAGGCCAGATTGCCAGTGATCTCTAATTTTGAAAAAGACCAACTCTTAAGGAGGAAAGAGCGTTGAGTAATGACCTTCAGCCGATATCGGCGTTGATTCCCAAAGATAGGATTGCCTTTGATATTGATGGGGTGGTAGCCGATATTATGACCACTTTTATCAATCTGGGTCGGGAACGCTATGGCCTGGAGCATTTACGCTATGAGGATATTACCGACTTTTATCTCCATCGCTGTTTGCAGATGGAAGAAGCGATTATTATGGAAATCCTGGAGATGCTGATCGACCGGCCCCATGAGCTGGAGATCAAGCCGTTGCCCCATGCCGTCCAAGTGCTGACCCAACTGGCCCAAGAAGCGCCTTTGTTATTTGTTACGGCGCGCGACAAGGTGGAGCCGATCCAGACCTGGCTGCATCAGAACCTGATTGAAGTTCCACCCCAGGCGATCCGCATTATTGCCACCGGGGATCCGGATACCAAGTTAGAGTATTTGCATGACCAGGGGATCGACTACTTTGTGGAGGATCGCCTGGATACCTGCTGGCAGTTGTCCCAAAACGGCGTTACCCCGATTGTCTATGATCAACCCTGGAACCGCCGGACCCATCCTTTCCAGATTGTCTATAATTGGCAAGACATTGCCCGCCTGCTATTTTAACCATAAGATGCCGGTCACGGGATTCGGAAATAACTGGCAGGGCTAAGCTGATCTATGGCTTAATTAACCGACCTGGCCAGCAGATCAGGGCTTATACCGTTTTCTGTTTTTAGTTTTCTGTTTTCTGTTGAAATACTTAATTTAATCAATGTATTAAGCCATGAGTTTGTTGCATTTGAATAAGAACTTGGTAAAATATCCGAGCCTTACTAATCGCCCTACCTTAATTTAGTTGAACATCCCCTGCTAAGCTCAACCACCAGCCCATTTTTAGGCTTACACCAGAATTTCTCTAAAGGTGATAGCTTTTGCTCAGATGTTTACTATACACCTGTTTAGGGGAAACCATAATGAATCTTAACAAGTTAAAATCAGAAATAAGTTTAGAGGTTAAGAATTTTAGCTAGTTTAAGATAAGAGATCGGCGGGCCTGATAAGCTTTCTAGGGTTGATATATTTTTTGAACAAAATATTTTAGATTGTTGAACAAATGGTTCTATCTTGCTAATCTGGGCAGACCTTGATAAATTTTTTTTAAAATAAATTTAAAGTTACTGAACAAACGGTTCGATAAGAAAAACAAATGATTCAACTATCTGACAAGGATGTCGAGGTCTACAAGGAGGTAACTGATTATGTCCCTAGTAATTAACCATAATCTGATGGCCATGAATGCGGCCCGCAATCTAGATTTTGCTTATAGCCGGTTGTCCGTTTCGGTCCAGCGCTTATCATCGGGTTTACGAATTAATTCGGCGGCCGATGATGCGGCCGGGTTGGCAATTCGGGAAATGATGCGGGCTGATATCAGGGTCTTGAATCAGGGAGTAAGGAATGCGAACGATGCGATCTCATTGATCCAAACCGCGGACGGGGCACTTTCCGTAATTGACGAGAAGCTGATCCGGATGAAAGAGTTGGCCGAGCAGGCGGCCACCGGGACTTATACCACGGCGCAACGGGTCATCATGGATAGTGAATATCAGGCCATGGCGTCGGAGATCACGCGCATTGCCAATGCCACTGACTTCAATGGCATTCATTTGTTAGACGGCAGTTTGTCGGGCACCGATTTGGATGGCTCATTGGGCAATCAGATGAAAATCCATTTTGGGACCGGCAACAGTTCAGCGGAAGATTATTATTACATTAAGATTAACAGTGCGACGGCCTCGGCTCTGGGGGTAGGCAATACCATTACCGTAGGTGCGGCCGGCTATACGATCAGTACCCAATCGGCGGCCCAACAAGCCTTGGAAGCATTGGATGGGGCTATCCATAGCAAGGATAATATTCGGGCCCATTTAGGGGGGATCGCCAATCGGTTGAGTAACACGATTTCTAACTTGACCATTCAGGCCGAGAATCTCCAGGCCGCCGAGTCCCGGATCTCGGACATTGATATTGCTAGCGAGATGACTGACTATATGCGCAATCAGATCTTGGTTCAGTCAGCGGTAGCCATGGTAGCCCAGGCCAATTCGTTGCCCTCGATGGCATTACAGTTATTGGGAGGCTGATAGGGGGCTAAGCCTCACGGAGGTAAAAAGTTATGGCGAAGATTGATCTTGATTCAAGGGTAATGCTAAATATAGATCAGGTTTCCAAACTCACCGGGGTGAGGAAGTCGACGCTGCGATATTGGGAAAAGACCTTTGAAGAATTTTTGAAACCCAAACGGACAGAGTCCAACCGTCGGGAATATAGTCTGGCGGATGTGGAAAAGGTCAACACTATCAAAAGACTGATCGACGAAGAACACCTTACCACTTTGGGAGTGCGTTTGCGGTTGGATCAATTCTCGGATGACTTCCAGGGTAATTGATGACCGCGTTAGATAACCTCGGCAGAACCGGAAGGGATTTTGTATATTTGCCTTTTCACTGAATTGTCAGAGCCGGGGGGATCAAAGAACAAGGGATCTAACCTTTGCTTTGGTTGACGTAAACCAATCGACCGAAACGACCTGTCTGGTCTTGAAGCTAAGGAGGATGACCGTAACGGTAGGTTCCAGATTAAGGAGGTCGTTTCGGTTGAAAGGCTTAGAGCAGAAAAGACCCGAAGCGGCCAGCGGTTAAGAGACTGTAAATATTAATGCTGGGGCCTGAAGCGAAAAAACATGATCAGCTCAGGACCGCAAGCTGGGCAAGGTGTCCTGACGAGCAAAACTGGAGTCCAGCTTTTGGCTGAAAAAGGCCTTAGACAAAGTCATTTTTGAATATAAGGGTTAGGCGGGGCCAAGATTTCGGCCAGATGATAGATTTTCAGGGGCCAATGACGGGCCCGGATGATGCCGGCCAGATGCATCAGACAGCTTAAATCCTGGGATAGTAAACCTTCTGCACCAGTATCCAACACTGCCTGTAGATAACTCTCACCTATAGCCTGAGAAAGTTCAGGGCATTTTACCGAAAACAGACCGCCGAAACCACAGCAGGAGTAATAGGGGGACACTTGCCGGATGGTCAGACCAGTCACCTGACCCAGCAGAGCGGGCAAATGGTCAAGAAGTCCTAATTGTCGGGCGGCGCAGGAGTGGTGCAGGACCAGGGTGCCAGAAAAGGTTAGGGGCCAGGGTAGAGGCTTCTGGCGCGCCAGCCATTCGCTCCATTCCCAGAGGCGTGATTGTAATCGGGCCAGAAGGGTAGCTTCACGGACGTTGGCGACTAATTGATTATAGTGATGTCGGACGGTTAACACACAAGAAGCGCTGGGACAGAGAACCGTTTCGGCGGCGCCAAAGACCTGAAGAAAATGGCGCATTAATTTTCGAGCTGCGGGCCATTCCCCGGCATTATAGGCAAACTGGCCGCAGCAGGTCTGGGCTGGGGGATAGTTCCAGGCGATTCCGAACTGGTTTAGAGAATCAGTGAGGGCCTGGGCCAGGGCTGGAGCGCATTGGTCAAGATAACAAGGAATAAAGAGTTGGACGGTCAACGATGAGGACCTTCAGATAACTTTAATTGGTGTCCATCCGGAAACCCACTTATCTCTGCTCCATGATGAATGAGAGAAAAGAGGTAGTGATTAATATTAACCGATGTCAATAGGTTGCAATTTAAGTCCTCCTACCTTAATACCTTGCGCGGTAGGGAGAAGGAGTTTGCGGATGAGTACTAACTTGATTTTTTGGCCTTTTGCAAAAGCACCTGGACCTTTTCGGGGTGAATACGCACCAATTCCAGGCCGGAAGGTAAGGCCGCACTTACCTCAACCCGATGGCTTCCGGGTTTGAGGTTTTTGAGTTCAACTTTGGCAGTCAAATCGTCGGGCGCTAGACCGGCTAATTGCGCCATGGGCCCTCGGACGGTTAGCGAGACCTGGGCCGGGTTTAGTTTTACAGGACCGGAGGCCATGGCGGGTATTATCTTAACTTTATGGAATACCTTGGTTTTCTTTATAGGGATTATTTCCAGGTAAGCTAGAATCGGTTTGCTCCCGACATAGGAGAGATGAAGATTCTGTAAATCGAGATCTACCTCCCGGGTTACCGGAGAGCTCAGATGACCGACATCGATGGGTAGGGTTTTAATGGAGTTCAGTTGAGAGATTTCACTTTTCGGTCCCTTAATATCGATCTGCTCCGGTGTAACACTGATCTTCTTTATTTCATAACCGTAGGCTGGCTGGCCTTTGACGACCGGATTGACTTCCAGTTGACGGATAATGGCTTGGTCAAGGATTACCGTAATGGCACTGGGACGGATGCGAGTTACCACTACCCCCCGAGGAAAGTTAAGGCTGCCAGGACTTAAGGGAAAAACATGGTTGCCGATCTTATAGCCGGTGAGATCAAGCCGTTGGTGTAATTTCTCGTTGGCCAATTCCCGAACCACACTACGCGGGCCTTGGATACGGACCTCGAGTTGGGAGGGGATGTCGTTGGTAACGATAAGGTCCCGGGGAATATTTACCAGTTCCAGACCCAAGGTTAAACTAGTTTCGATACGCTCTTCACCGCCTATGGCAAACCATAAGGCTAAGGCGAGGACTAGAGAAAGTAACTTAAGTCCCTTATTTTTCGACAATGAAGTTAAAAATCTTTGCCAACCAGCTTTTTTGACCACTTTTTTCTTCTTCTTCTTTGATAAATAATTCTTCTAGGTTTTGTAACAATTGCACCCGGCTGAGGTTGGAAATGATTTTGCCGCTCCGGGCGATCGAGACCTGAGCTTTTTCCTCGGAGATAATCAGAGCTACGGCATCAGTGCTTTCAGTAATACCCAAGCCGGCGCGGTGTCTGGTCCCCAAAGTTTTATCAATTTCCGGACGGCGGGATAAGGGGAGAACGCAGCCGGCGGCGACAATCAAGTCGCCTTGAACAATGACGGCGCCATCATGGGTAGGGGTATGGGGCCAGAATAGACTGATGAGCAGTTCTCGGGTTACCAGGGCGTCAAGACGGATGGCGCCTTCGAGATAATCGTCCAGGCGAGCTTCTCGTTCCAGCACGATCAGCGCGCCGATGCGTTTACTGGCCAGGGAGTCGGCGGCGGCACAGATTTCTTCCAAGGCCTTGGGCGCCGAAAGGGATCGATGGATGATGGCGCGTCGTCCCATGCGGCTCAATACGCGGCGAATATCAGCCTGAAAGAGGATGATGACGATCAACAAAAAGCTATTGACAAAACTTTCGAGGACCCATTCGAGAGTGAAAAGATCAAGTCGGCGGGCCCCCCAGTAGGCCAGAAACAGGATGACCATGCCGGCCAGGACCTGGATACCCTGGGTGCCGCGCAGGAGCAGAATCAACTGGTAGATCAGGACAGCAACCAGGATAATGTCCGCGCCATCTTGCCAGCGCAGGTTAAATAATTCGTGCATTTTCTGCTTCTCGGGAAGGCTAAAGAATATCGGGGTATGTGTTCTAGTTGCCAGTTATCAATTAAAACCATTACCAATATGGGTAATGACAATAATTGCCTATTCAGAACACGGGGATGTTCCTAGCGATAAATTGCTTAAAACAATCACACTATCTGGGGTAACTATGCAGGATTGCTTCCACCATGGCGATTACCTGGTGTCCCCACAGGACGTTATGAGTCCGGATAAGTTGGGCGCCGCGCAGCACCCCGATGGCAATGGTCGCCAAAGTGCCAATATCGCGCTCGGCGGCCGGTAGATCAAGTATTTTGCCGATAAAGGCTTTACGTGAGGTGCCCAGCAAAATGGGACAGCCGAGTTCTTGAAACTCATCCAGACGTTGAATTATTTCGAGATTATGTTTCCAGGTCTTGCCGAATCCAATACCGGGGTCGAGGATTATCTGGTGCCGAGAGATCCCGTGGGCCAAGGCAAAATCCAGACGTTCCTGAAAGAATTGCTTAATCTCACCTATCAGATTCTGGTATTGGGGTTTGACCTGCATATTTTGGGGAGTACCCTGCATATGCATCAGGATTACCGGGACCTGGGCTTCGGCGACCAGGGCAGCCATGTCCGGATCAAATCGCATGGCACTGATATCATTGACTAAGTTGGCACCAGCGCTTAGAGCCTGTCGAGCGATGGCAGCTTTATAGGTATCGATGGAGATCGGCGCATCAGAATGAGCCCGCAGGGTGGCAATGATCGGGATGACCCGCTGGAGCTCCTCCTCCAGGGGAACCGGGGTGGCATAGGGCCGGGTCGATTCTCCGCCGACATCGATAATATCGGCGCCGGCCGCGACCATGGCCTGGGCATGTTCAATCGCCGCCTGCGGCTCAAAGAATTGGCCGCCATCGGCAAAGGAATCGGGGGTGATATTCAGGATACCCATGATCAGGGTTCTTTGGGATAAATCATAAGTATGGCGGCCAATGGTGAGCAAGGTGGGAGAACTGGGAGCCGCAACAACCCCCAGGCTGCCGGTGTTCATGGGTCTTTGGTCCATGGATCAGGCCTGTTGGACCAGTAGCGATTGTGATACGGGGGGCTCCGGTGTATCTTCGGAGTCGGCCAGGCTAGTCGAGGCCGAGTTATTTATGATGTCATCGATTTCTTCCCCACTCAGGGTCTCCTTCACCAATAGAGCTTGGGCCAGGGCATGGAGTTTGGACAGGTTGGTCCGCAGTAGCTCACTAGCCTGCTGATGGCAACTCATGATCAGGTTTTTAATCTCGGCATCGATTTTGCGGGCGGTTTCTTCGCTATAATCTCGATGTTGGGAGATTTCCCGACCGAGGAAGATCTGTTCCTCCCTTTTCTCGTTCAATATCGTTGCCGGCCCCGGTAGTGAGGTGATGCAGGACCAATTCTTCCGCGGCTCGCCCGCCTAACAGAACGATCAGGGTATTGATCAGGTATTCCTTGGAATAGGTGTGTTTTTCATCCAGAGGTAGCTGTTGGGTTATCCCGAGGGCGCGCCCGCGCGGGATAATCGTAACTTTATGGATCGGATCAGTGCCGGGAAGCAGGCGAGCCACCAGGGTATGGCCAGATTCGTGGTAGGCGGTATTCTTTTTCTCCTCCTCAGAAAGTATCATGCTCTTGCGTTCTGAGCCCATTAAGATCTTGTCTTTGGCGTGTTCAAAGTCTTCCATGGTGAGGCGGTCTTTATTGGCGCGGGCCGCGCACAGGGCGGCCTCATTGACCAGATTTTCCAGGTCGGCCCCGGAAAAACCAGGGGTACCACGGGCCAGAACCGAGAGATCGACCATATCGGCGATGGGGGTTTTGCGGGTATGAACCTTTAAGATCGCCTCACGACCCTTAAGATCAGGAATGGGCACCATTACCTGGCGGTCAAAGCGTCCGGGCCGGAGCAAGGCGGGATCCAGGACATCCGGGCGGTTGGTAGCGGCAATCAAGATAACCCCTTCATTGGCTTCGAAGCCGTCCATTTCTACCAGGAGTTGGTTAAGGGTCTGCTCGCGTTCGTCGTGGCCGCCTCCTAAGCCCGCGCCGCGATGCCGGCCGACGGCGTCAATTTCATCGATAAAGATGATGCAGGGGGATTGTTTCTTGCCTTGGAGAAAGAGATCCCGGACCCGGGCGGCGCCGACGCCGACAAACATTTCGACAAAATCGGAGCCGCTGATACTAAAGAAGGGCACTCCGGCCTCACCGGCGATGGCTCGGGCCAATAGAGTCTTGCCCGTCCCTGGTGGGCCGACCAGCAGGACGCCTTTGGGGATGCGGCCCCCTAATCGAGAGAACCTCTTAGGATCTTTGAGAAATTCAATGATCTCGGTTACTTCTTCTTTGACCTCTTCGATTCCCGCGACATCACTAAAGGTTATTTTAATGGTGCTCTCGGTCATCATCCGGGCCCGACTTTTGCCAAAAGACATGGCCTTGCCGCCCCCGGCCTGCATCTGCCGCATAAAAAAGATCCAGATGCCAACCAGGAGGATCATCGGCAGCCAAGAGATCAGAAAAGTGGTGTACCAGGCGGAATCTTCTACGGGTTTGGCGGCGATTTCGACACCTTTATCCCGCAAAATTTTGATTAATTCCGGATCACGGGGAGAGTAAGTGCGGAACTCGTTGCCGTCCAGTTTTTTTCCAACGATTTCTTCCCCCTGCAAAGTTACACTGGCTACCTTGCCTTCGGTGACCAGATCAATAAATTGACTATAGCTGATCTGGGTTTTTTCACGGGTCGACTGGGGTCGATTAAAAAAATTGAAGAGAAAGATCATCACCAGGCTGATGAGCAGCCACAGGGCAAGGTTTTTATAAAAGGGGGTGAGACGGTTATTCATTCATTATCCTTCTCTATCGCAGCTAAGTCTCAGCTAATTATGATGTTTATCATATTCTAAGTCAATTTGCAAATAACGCAAGCAGAATAAATGACTGGGACCCGAAGCCGGCCAAATCGAGAATTGGGGTTTAATGAGGAATGAATTGCAAGCCTAAGCCCGTGGCGATGAGATAGCCCAGGTTTTTTTGGGGCCTTGGGCAAATCGGGGCCTAGGCCCCAGGATATCTAGAGCGCGGCGCCGGCTTTGGGATTATTTTTAACCGACCAAAGACCTAAAAAGTATAAAGCAGAAAGAAAGTTCAAATGACTATCAGGATGATCGGGACTCTTGTTTCAGGGCCGCCATCAAATATTCCTCGGCTTTGGTACGCTCTCCCAGTTTTAGATAACACTCGCTGATCAGTTTCAAAACCTCAGGGTGTTTCTTGTAAGGAGGATTACAGAGTTTGAGTAATTCGTTGATCGCCTGGTTAAAGTCATTGTTATTTCTATATTTTTGAGCCTGACGGAAAATAGTTTCCCATGGCGATGGCTCGCAGTTTTTCCGGATGATTTCTGAAATACGAGATTGGAGGGCAGAAAGGTGGAATGGTTTCAGCAGGTAGCTATCCACCTCACTTTCGACCGCGGCAGCCAAGGTTTCTTCAGAGACCTCGCCGGTAATCATCAGGAAGGGCGTATGGCGATGCTCATCAGAGTTGCGGAGCCATTTAAGGAGCTCGATGCCATTCATCCGCGGCATACATATGTCACAGATTATACAATCAAATTTGGTTTCCTTAATCTGTTCCATAGCTTCCAAACCGTCACCGGCTTCTTTGATCATGCCTTCAACTCCTATCTGCATGAGCATTTGGCATAGCATCTGGCGAATAGCCGGCACATCATCAACTACCAAAAAAGCAAATCCTTTCAGTTCAGATCGCGTCAAAGGGTTTCGGTGTGGGGATAAGACATGGTTATCTGATTGCATGAGTCTCTCAAATTTAAGGCTGATGGGTTATAGGCTGGTTATTAGGGTTAATATTCTTATCGGCTAGGTAAAAAATAAAGATTAAGCGAGTTGGGCGATTCAAAAGCAAAATCTAAGGCAATAATACAAGAAAATCTTAAAAAAACCAAGTCTAAAGGGGGCAGGTGCTACCGGGGCTGGAGCAGATTTTAGTCAAAAATTTTAGTAGCTTCTTGGAAAATTAGGGTAGTTGGGGGAGCTTGGCAGGATGGGGGCGGAGAGCCCGCCCCCCTGGATGTTTTGGGAAAAAGGGTCAGAGGGTTTCAATTAAGGGTTGGAGGATTGAAAATCTCTGGACACAGGGCTATCAAGGATTCTCGGGGCACGCGCCACGGACGGGAGCCCATGCGGACTCCGGGCAGACGGCCGTCCCGGATCATACGATATACCGTGCGGCGAGACAGGTCTAAAAGTTGGGCGACTTCGTCCGGACGGAATAAGCGTTTGCGGTTGATGAATTCCATCATAGCTCCCTCCTCAGTAAGATGTGTTGGTATTTGCTATTTTTAAGCGGATCGACTTAGAGCCGAAGCTGACACTATTAGAACGGCCTTCTCTATTAAGTAGGGCAGCAAAATCTAGGCCGTTAGCATTAAATTTTTAACTACTTAAAAATATTAGTAATCTATTTAATCTGAAATTATAGGAGTATAGCCCTATAATTTTGCCTTAGAGTTTTATAGTTTTCCTCTAGAGATTAGGAAAGGCCCTAGACCTTTTTAGACCCTGGAGCTATTACCACCCAGCTTTATTTTGCTCCGATCATAATCCGCCGCACCCGAAGCGAGATATTGGCAATAATGCCTTTATGTTATAAGTCATTGATTTAACGTATTGTTTTAAATGGTCTATAAGTATGTTGCCAGGGAAGGCGCGGCAATCTGTGCCAAATGGGGACAGGTTTGCCAACTTAGACATGATTCTTGAAACAGGATCAGAAGCAGAACTTGATCAAGGAGGTGATTTGACATGGCTCAGGATCGTTTGTTGCGGCCGCGGGAAGTAGCCCAGCGACTGACGGTATCCCGATCTACGGTTTATCGATGGTTTTGGGAGGGCAAGTTAAAGGGTACGAAGTTAAGTGAGGGGAGTCTAAGGATATTGGAGAGTTCGGTACAGGGCATGTTAGAGGTGATTTGGTGAATCAGGACTACAGGAGAACCATCCGAGTGACTAGGGGCGCTAAACGGAACCAAATGGCTGTGCCAGGCTCGCCAGCCGTTCTGGAATTAAGTAATGATATCTTGTATATAAGTCGCCATCATGGCGACAGTTAAGAAAACCAAGCGGGAAGGGAAACGGGAACTTTACTGTGCCGAAGCCCAATCTCTGTATCTGGCGGGGAAAACCATCGAGGAGATCGGGGCCAAATTGCCGGTAGCCCAAAGGACTTTAAAAACTTGGCAAAAACAGGGTCAATGGGAAGAGAAACGACAGGCGGCGCATCGTTCGCCGCGGCTTTTAGGGGAGGCGTTAAAAGGGGTACTGCGTCAGAAGACCGAGCGGCTATTAGCCAAAGGGGACCTCAGAGCGGCCGAAGTAGAAGAGTTAACCAAATTGATGACGCTTATCGACCGGTTGGGCAACCAGGCCTGGGATTTGAAAGCTGCGGCGCTGGAAGTGATGAGTCAATTTGTCGAATTTCTGCGGCAACAGGTTAGGGACCCAAAGGAATTGCGTTGTTTTTCACGTCGGATTCAAGAGTTTTTCCAAGAACTGGAACAGCAGAAGTAAGCCATAACCGTAATCAGGCAAGCCTGGAGCACATCAGGGCAAAAACTCCCGGGAGGGAGAGTTGATGACTCTGAAGAAGAAGCTGAATCGGACGGAATTTCGACAACGGGCTGATGAGATTTTGATGCGGCTCAATTTGGAGGTCGCGCCCTTCCTGGCCGAGGCCGAGGGCCAACGAGAAAGTCGGATGCAACGGGCGGCGGAGGATGTGCTCTTTTTTTGTCGGACTTATCTGCCCCATTATTTCACCCATGCCCCCGCACCTTTTCAATACGAATTGGTGAGGTTATTAGAGCGCCGACCGGGGTCTGAAAACCAACCGGATCAACGAGGTTCGGAAGATAGTCAAAAGGGGGCGGTGACTCCGGTAGTGGTGGCGGCGCCCCGGGAATTTGCCAAGACGACTTTATGTTCTTTCGGCTATGTATTGCACCAGATCTGTTTTAGTAAAAGGCATTTTATCATCATCGGCAGTGACACCGAGGATCTAGCCAGCGATCTGACCGGCTATATCTATTTGGAGCTGCTCTATAACGATCGTATACGACATGATTTTGGGGAACTGGTAAAGGGTAACCGGGCGGTAAATGATTTTATCACTACCAATGATATTCGAGTCAAAGCCCGGGGCCGGGGGCAACGGCTGCGCGGTCTTAAACATCGTCAATGGCGGCCGGATCTGGTGATCCTGGACGATCTGGAAAACGATATCAATGTCCGCAATCCCAAGATCGTGGAGCAGATCTTGAACTGGGTCAAGTCCGCGGTCTATCCGGCCATCGCGGCGGAGGGCAGTCTGTTTATTATCGGGACCGTGTTGCGCTGGCGTAGTGCGCTGCACGTCATGCTCACCGATGAGGACGAACCGTACTGTTATTTTGTGCGCCGGATCTACCGGGCTATCCAGGAAGATGGCACTTCGCTGTGGGAAGCCCGGCATCCCCTGAAAAAGCTGGTGTTGCAGAAACAATTGATGGGGAGCATAGCCTTTAATCGGGAAAAGATGAATGAGCCGACCCAGGAAGCCGGTCTGTTTCGGCAGCAGTGGGTACATTATTATCACCCGGATTGTCTAAAAGATCGGCATTTAGTGGTGACCGGCTTTTTTGACCCGTCGATTGAGAGCGGGGCGAGCAGTGATTACAAAGCTTGCGTCACCGTGGGGCTGGATACCAAGGAAATGGTCTTTTATGTCCTGGATGCGGTTATTCAGAAAACTACCTTAGAGAACACCCTGAATACCATCTTTAATCGGCATCAGGAATTTCAATATCGCCTGTTCGGGGTCGAGGATAATCTTTTCCAGCGCTTGCTCCTCAAGGATTTTGAGCGTCTGGGGCAAGAGCGGGGGCAGATCTTGCCCATTAAAGGGGTGACTAACCGCCTGGCCAAGGAAACCCGGATAGCCAGTCTTTCACCCTTATTGGAGCGGGGCAAGATCCGCTTTATCCGAGGACATTCCGACCAGGAACTTCTGATCGAGCAATTGCTATATTTCCCATCGGCGACGGTCCATGATGATGGACCGGATGCGCTGGAAGGGGCGATTCGGCTGGCCCAGAAGCTGCCGGTGGCGGCACCCAAGTACATGCCCATGCAGAAGCGGGTATTTGGCAGCAGGGGCATGTATTAAGTTTTCGATTTTCGGCTTTGAGTTAGCTAAGCCGATAGAATTAAAGGGGAAAATTTTAACCACGGCATATTGAGTTGCCTAAGTTAACTTTGGGATTTATCCCCCCTCACCCTTCCCTCTCCCCCCCCGGGGGAGAGGGAATTTGCGGCAAGGCTCCCCCAGGGGGAGAGGGAATTTGCGGGGTAGATAGCGCCAATTTGTGCAACTCAGTGTTAGTGGATGCAAGGATTAGGGTTTGATTATGGGCATACGGGATTTCTTTAGCCGGTTCTCGATGCGAGGCCAAAAATTGGATCACCAAAAAGGGAGACCGGTGACTAACGAAATCGCCGCGGTCAATCTCCAGGATCGTTGGAGCACCTACCCCAGCGCGGGTCTGACCCCGGAGCGGTTGGTGGCCATCTTGCGGGAGGCGGATGGCGGCGAGATTTCGCGACAGGCGGAGCTTTTTGAAGAGATGGAGGAAAAAGACGCGCATCTGGCGGGTATTCTGCAGACTCGCAAGTTGGCGGTGCTGAGTCTGGATTATGAGGTCATGCCTTATGCGGATACTCCCCAGGATCGCCAGATCGCGGATTTTGTCGGAAACATTATCTTTGGTCTGGACGATTTTGAGGATGCCCTGCTCGATCTACTCGATGCCATCGGCAAGGGTATGTCGGTTACCGAGATCTTTTGGGAGGTGGTGGATAATCAGGCGGTGGTTACGGGGCTGCGCTGGGTTAATCCTAAGAAGTTGTGCTTTACCAGGAGCTTAACCCCCCGATTGCTGACTGACCAGGACCGCTACCAGGGAATCGAGGCACCTCCCTGGAAGATCATTTATCATCGCTACAAAGCCCGGAGCGGCTACGATACCCGGGCCGGGATGTTGCGCGTAGTGGCCTGGATGTATTTGTTCAAAAATTATGCCTTGAAAGATTGGGCGACTTTTAACGAGGTTTTTGGCATGCCGCTGCGGTTAGGGAAGTATGAGCCTTCGGCCAGCCAAGTGGATCGGGACGCCCTGGTGGCGGCCATCCAGGCCTTGGGGACCGACGCCGCCGGGGTGATCAGCAAGAGTACCGAGATTGAATTTGTCGAAGTCTCGGCCCGGACCTCGGGGCAAAACACACCCTATCTGGTTATGGCAGAGTTTTGCAATCGGGAGATGTCCAAAGCCATTTTGGGGCAGACGCTGACTACGGATACTGCCGGGAGCACGGGGACCTACAGTGCGGCCCAAACCCATAACTTAGTGCGGCAAGATTTATTGCGGGCGGATGCCGAGGCCCTCAGTCGAACTCTACGGGCACAGTTAATCCGCCCGCTGGTAGGGTTTAATTTTGGCTGGGATAAACCTTTGCCCTGGTTCCGGTTCAAATACGACGAAGAGGAGGACCTGAAGACTCTATCTGAGGTGTTTGTCAATCTGGATAAGATCGGCTATCCCTTGACCCAGGAACATCTAGCCGAACGCTTTGGATTACCCTTGCCGGAACCAGGGCAGAAATTGATACACGCGGAAAGTCAGACGAAAGATTGAGGAAAGAGGACCAATGCAGAAAGAGATTGCCTTAAGTATTGAAACCAACGGCATTCCGGAGTGGATCCGGATCCTGCCGCTCGGGCTGATCAGCCTGGGAGATGGCCGTCCCGGCTTCGAAGTCGACCAGGAGGCCGTCGATAATATCATTAAACAGTTCACGGCGCGGGGGCTGGATATGGTGATTGACTATGAGCACCAGACCCTGGAAGGCGGCCAGGCCCCGGCCGCGGGTTGGATTAAGGCCTTAGAGAGTCGGGCCGATGGCTTGTGGGCCAGGGTAGAGTGGACCGAACGCGGCCAGGACTACCTGCAGAATCGAGAATATCGCTATTTTTCTCCGGTTTTGACCCTAGATCCGGAAACCCGGCGGCCCCTGGCCTTACATCATGTGGCGCTGACCAATACTCCGGCGATTAATCACCTGCCGCCCTTAGTGGCCAAGGCGGAGTTGGCAAAGCCACGGGACCTGCTTCCGGAAGTAGCCTTGGTTCCAGAAGATGAGCAGTTGATGCAGGAGCAACTGGAGAAATACCGGAGCCACCGTTTGTCTAAGGCTGAAACCGCCAAGGCCTCCAGGGAGCAGTTGAAAAATTCTGATTTATTTAACCAGGAAGAGATCTTAAAGGCCCTGGAGCTCCCGGAAACGGCCGATCTCTCCCAGGTCCTGGCCAGTATTGCCCTGCTGAAAAGGGAGGCGGCCAGTGTCGCCGGTTTACGCCAGATGTTGGCCAAACTTAAGGCCGTCCAGGATGAGCGCGAATCTCAGGAGCTGATGGAGTTGGCCCTGCAATCGGGAAAGGTGACCCCGGCCCAGAGAAACTGGGCGATGGCATATGCGCAACGGGATCCGGAGGGATTTAAACTGTTCCTGGCCCAGGCTCCGAAGATCGTTCCCCTGGGAGAACAGTTGGATTTAATCCAGGATAGTCGGTCCCGGCCGCGTCTCAGTTCAAGCCAGGCCGGGATTAATCAACTCATGGGCATAAGTGATGAGATTTACTTTAAATATAATTCTGAAGGGAGGGAGTAAACATGGCGGCATTAACGGAGGATCGCCGATTAGAGAAGTATGACGGTGATGAATTGCCCTATAAGGTAGCCGCAAACACCACCATTTATGCTAATTCGCTGGTCTGTCTGAATACCTCCGGGTATGCGGTGCCGGCGGCGGATACAGAAAACTACAAGTTTCTGGGAGTGGCGACGGAATATGTAGATAACAGCGCCGGTGCCAATGGGGATAAGTCGGTCCGGGTGTGGCGCAAGGGCGTCTTTGAGTTCGGAGCTTCAGCGCTGGGGATTACCAACCTTGGCGACAACGTTCATGTGCTAGACGATCAGACAGTGGGGACGGCGGCCCAAGCCACTAATGATATTGCTTGTGGCAAAATCGCCGGCTTCAGATCGGCTACCAGTGTCTTGGTCGATATTGACATGCGATAGGAGGAAAATAGAGCATGCGTGGTTTAGCAAATCTGGCCGATATTTATCGCAGTGCCCGGGCCTTGTTTTATGAAACCATAAGTCAGGTGCCCGCCTTATATGACAAGGTAGCCATGGTGGTACCATCCACTACCAGCCAGAACGATTATAAATGGCTGGGGGAAGTACCGATGATGAGCGAATGGCTGGGCGATCGACGTATTCAGGATCTAAAGGCCTACAGCTATACCCTGGTCAACCAGGAATGGGCCAATGGTATTACCCTGCATAAGAATGAGGTCGCCGACGATCAACTGGGGATGTTCACCTATCTGGTTAAGGCCCTGGCGGAACAGGCGGCCAATCATATTAATCAACAAGTGTTTGGCCTGCTGCCGCAAGGCTTTAGCACCGTCTGTTACGATGGCCAATTTTTCTTTGATACGGACCATCCGGTGGGCACCGGCACGCAAAGCAATTTCGGCGGCGGTTCCGGGACGGCATGGTATCTATTTGATACTGCCAAGGTAATCAAACCGCTGATCTTCCAGAAGCGCAGCGAGGTGGAATTTACTTCGCTGGATCGGGCTGAGGACAGGGAAGTTTTCATGTCGGGCCGTTATCTCTATGGGGCTAATTATCGAGGTTCGTTCGGCTATGGCTTGTGGCAGTTGGCTTATGCCTCCAAAAGTACCTTGGATGCCACCAACTACGCGCTAGGCCGGGCGGCCATGACCGCCTTTACCAATGATGAGGGGGTACCGTTGGGGATTATGCCCAACCTGCTGGTAGTGCCGCCCTCGCTGGAAGCCGCGGCGCGGGAAATTTTGCATGCCGACATCATCTTGGGGGACGCAACCAGCGGGGGCAGCAAGAGCAATATCTGGAAAGCCTCGGCCGAGCTGTTGGTGGTACCTTGGCTCACCTAGCTTAGTGGTTGGATGTTGGCAGTGGTTTCGGGGGCGTGATTCATCATGCCCCTTAACCACAGATTACTGATTACCCAGGAATAAAAAGGGAAGCGCGATGGCCTATTGCAGCCAAGAAGATCTGTTGAAGATGATTCCCGAGGAGGAGTTAGCCGAGATTACCAGCGAGTCCGGCGGTATCCCGGACCCGGCGATAGTGGCGGAGGCGATTGCCCAGGCGGATAGCGAGATTGACGTTTATTGTGCAGTGAGATATGCGGTGCCGTTCGACCCGGTGCCCTCCCTGGTAAAGTCTTTGTCCGTAGATGTCGCCGCCTATCATCTTTATTCCCGGCGGAGTGTGGCTCCCGAAGTCCGACGCCAGAAGTATGAAGATGCCATCACGCTGCTCAAGGCTATCTCCCAGGGCACAGCGGTATTAAGCATGTCTAGCGGAGTGCTGACGCCCAATGGTCGGGAAGTAGCTGAGCTGACCAGCCAGCCCAGGCAATTTAGCCGCAGTAGTCTGGAAAAATGGTAACTGAGGCTGCCATTACCTGGCCCAGAGAACAGCTTATGGGGTTTTATTCCCGGTGTTGAAGCCCGGGACCAGCCAAGTACTGTGAAAGAAAATGACTAATTATACCACTAAAGAGATTGAGGATGCGATTCTGTCGGCGCTTGCCGACCGGTTGGGCTCTTATGTCAAGACCATCGACAGCTATCAGGGGCAATTGGAGGCGGATTTGGAGAAGTTCCCCTGGCGTCTTCCCGCCACCCTGGTCATGCTGCGCGAAACCAGCGTTGAAAAAGCTACCAGTCATACCTACGACCTGAGTCTGACCTTTACGGTAATCGTTGCCGATCGCAATCTGCGGGGCAACCGGGAAGGTAGGTTGAGCAACGTCGGCATTTATCGAATGTTGGAGGATGTGCGGGGGGCATTGTGGGATCAAGATCTGGGTTTAGACATCAACCCTTTAACGCTGGTGAAGGAAGAGGCGGTGCTCAATAACCGCCAGATGGTGGTCTTTGCGGCCGACTATCAGACTCAGATGGTGGTATGCCTGGGTTAAGTTGGTAGTTTTAGTTGGTAGTTTTAGTTAAGAAGAGAGATTTCTGTTGCCTATTAGCTAAAACTATTAACTAAAACTATCAACTAAAATTATAGATACAACCAAGCTTTCAGAAGAGGAGCACTATATGCCCTGGTCTATGCGTAACTTTCTGGCTACCCATAATCTGTTGGCCGTCTCGGCCCAACAGCGCGAAGCCGCGCTAAATTCGGCCCAGACGCTGGATACTACTTTGTTGGTCGATTTGACTAACGTCTTGAATTACCATCCTACCCGCCAGGGTAACCTAGAGGAAGCGACCGGCAAGGAAGAACCCGATCGGATTTATGATCTGGGGGGCCTGACGAGAGGCAATCTTGATTTCTCTAGGGCGCAGCCGCAACATTTCGCCTTCTTGCTGGCCTATGCCTTGGGGCAGGTAAACACCAGCGCGGCCGGCAGCACGGGCTATCGCCATACCATAACCCCGATTGCCGGAAATCTAGACGTGGCCCGGTCAAATCCGAGTTTTACCGCGGCCCAACGTTTGGGCCAGCAAGTTATGAAGCGGCGTCTGGTTTCCTGTTTTGTCAATCAGGTCAAGGTGCAGTTTCCCAAAGATGGGTGGGCGAAGATCAGTGGCGTCATAAAGGGTACTGGCAAGATCGACGATAACACCTGCTGTGAGACAGTTCCAGCAGCCTATAATGACAGCAGCCTGACCTTGGCCAGCCATGGCGTAGAAGGCTCCAGCGCCGCGGAACGGCTCAGCAATGTCCAGGCTATCAAAGTACAAAACCCCGGTACCAGCGCCTGGGAAGATGTCGCTTATACCGCGGTCTCCGGGGACAGCCCGGCGGTGATTACCATTACGCCTCCGGGCGGGAGCGGAGATATTACCAGTTATAAGGTCTATTATCTGCCGACCGAAAGTGGCTGGACGGAGTTCCCGGCGCGGGTGAGCGAACCACCATTGCGGTCCACCCAATTGCGGGTTAATTTGGGGGGCAAGTGGACGGGCAGCGCCATCCAGGGGGGACATGTATTGGCGACGGAATTACGAGATCTCAGTTGGACATTGCATAACCAGCTAAGCATTGAAAGTACTCCAGGCGGGGGCGGCCTTTATGCCAATCGGGCTTTCCGCCGGGGCCGCAGCCAAGAACTGGTATTTGACCGGGATTTTCGGGATTTTCTGATGAACCAACATCTGAGGGATAATGATACCTTGGTAGTGCATCTGAAGGCCGAAGGCCCCGAATACGAGGCTGGTTACAGGTATATGGTTGAGATCGTGTTCCCCAAGGTGGGAATTATCTCGGCACCGACCCGGGTAACAGAGCGGCGCTTGACGGAGAGCATCGAGTTCAGCGTGTTGCAGGATGACGACTTGGGGTCGGTGCTGGTTTATGTCCAGAACCAGGTGCCAGGATATGCCCTGGGATAAGAGATTGGAGAGGAAACCAAGAGCTTGAAACTCGAAACCGAGGAAAGGTTTGCAATGGCCAGAAGACTTACTGATGAGCCTCAATCTTTGCTAATCCGGGACCCGATTTCCGGGACATTGATAACTTTGTACTATCGTGTTCCGACTTCTGAAGAGCGAGTCGCCTATCAGACTTCCGCCTTTCGGATGGAAGGCCAGCAACGCCAACTCCGTTTAGGGGAAACCAGACTCAAATTTGGCCTGGAGATCCTGATCGGTTTTGCGCCTGGAGATTTTTCCGTGCTCAGAGACGGACAAGAAGTCCCATTGGATCCAGATACAGATTCGGACTGGAAAGAGCATCTGGGCCATCATGCCGCTGATCTGGTTTCTTTTCTGGGACAATATGTCTTTGAGGGCTTGCGCGTGGAAACGGTCGGGAGTCAGGCCCGGGGGGAGTAGCACCGGGCACAATCCCAGGCGATTGTGCCCTAAATCTGGCCGAAGACGGTAGGTTGCCCGAGATGATCCAGGAGTTGCGCGCCATTATCTCGGGTCGATTATGCACCGCGGCGCAACGACAGAAATGTCAGCAAGAAGACCAGAATTTTTCAGAGTGGGCCTGCAGCCAGTGTCGAGAGTATATGCCGCCCGAGCAAATTTCTCCCTGGACCTGGCACCTACTCTTTCTTTATCAGCTCCAAGAAGCCGGCTATCCTTTTCGAGCCAATGACCTCAGTCTGGAGACCTGGATATTGCTGGGAGTGGTAAGAAGAATCTTGAGTGCCGAACTGATTGGGAAAAATTTACGTGACAGGACTCGCAGCTGTCAGACCTGAGTTTCTTTTTAAAAGGATTATTGATGACCAAAACAAGTTACTACAAAGATTCCTGGTTTACCCCGAACGGGGCCGAAGAACTCAGAAACTATCAGCAATTCCAGGAACAAATAAACCATCTGCACGAGGTTTATAGCGAGGATCGAGTGCGCCACTGGCAGGAGGAAATCAGCCAATTGGAAGGCTTTTGGGAACAGATGGCTCAGGACTGGGAAGGCACGATGACTTCGATGGGCACCGTGTCCGGCCAACAATTTGCGCAGATCACTGACCAGGCCGTTAATTCCGGCAAAATGGTTTCCCAAAGTTTCTCCGAGGTGGTTAGTAACATCTCCGAAGACTTGGATAATCTCGCGTTGGGCTTCGTAAACAGTCTCAAGCAAGCCTGGGGGTCCTGGCTAGGCAGTGGAGAGTTGTGGGGAGGTTCTGGCAGTGGCCCGTTTTCTTGGGTCGGCAACATCTTCGGAGGAGTCAGCGATGCCCTGGGATGGTTTCACCAGGGAGGGGTGGTTAAAGCTCATCAGGGAATGGTGGTATCCCCCTCTTATCTGGCCGGAGCGGGTTCTAAACTGGCGTCGGACGAGAAGCTCATAATAGCCCAAACCGGGGAAGGGATTTTGCCCCGGGATAGCATGAACCGTTTGGGGAAGGATAATTTTGAGGCTTTGCGGACCGGGCAATTTGAGAGAATGGCCGACCCTAAAGCCTCGCCCCTGACAAACTATAAGGTGCAGATTCAGGTGCAAGCTCTGGACGCCGGTAGTGTGGC
>MUKC01000115.1 GCA_002049795.1 Desulfobacca sp. 4484_104
CGCGAGCGGATAGTTCTGGTTGGCTGGAATTTAGAGGCTTCGGTAACCCCGCAGCAGCAGGCGGATTCTTTCAACAATCCTTTTTTTGCCAGCACCGGCCAATTTATGTCGGGTGTCGAAATTCACGGACACATTATCTACACCCTTTTAACTAAAAGCTGGGGCCAGGAGTTAGGGCTAGGACTGCGGTTAGTCATTTCTTTCTTGTTCATCGTCTCCTGCTCCCTGCTGCTGGGGCGACTAAGGCTGGCTTCGGCCTTGGCAGTTCTAACCGTCCTGATCCTGCTGACCTGGGGAGCGTCTCTGACATTGTTCATAAGCTCTCATCTCTGGCTGCCGCCCGTGCTTACCAGCCTGGGCTTGATTCTGGTCTATTTAGGACATATCAGTTGGAAATATCTCACCGAATTTCGGGAAAAGCGCTGGCTCCGACAGGCCTTTGGACGCTATGTCTCCGCCGCCCTGGTGGAAGCCATTATTGCCCACCCGGAGCGCCTGGAACTGGGCGGCGAAGAAGCCGAAGTTACTGTGCTTTTTGCCGACCTGGCCGGATTTACCGGCCTGGCCGAGACCATGCCGCCCAAGTCCTTGATTCAACTGTTGAACGAATATTTTTCCACCATGACCGAGATCATTTTGACACGGCACGGCACGCTGGACAAATTTATCGGGGACGCCCTGATGGCGGTGTGGGGCGCGCCGGTGGCCATGGCTGACCATGCCTTACTGGCCTGTCAAGCCGCTTTAGAAATGCAGGAAGCCATGATCCGGCGGCAAGAAGGTTGGAGCACCGAGGGCCTGCCCCGGCTGGCAGCCCGGATCGGCCTCCACTCGGGGCGGGTGCTGGCCGGAAACGTCGGCTCTAAGGAACGGTTCGATTACACCGTGATGGGGGACACCGTAAATCTGGCCGCCCGCCTGGAAGGCGTAAACAAGCGCTATGGGACGGAAATCATCCTGAGCGAGGATACTTATCAGCGGGTTGCCGATCATTTTCTATTCCGCGCCTTGGAGCGCGTCCAGGTCAAAGGTCGTCTGCAACCGGTAACCATTTATGAACTCTTGGGTCCGCTCCCGGCAGAAGGGGAACCCGGCTGGTTACAGGCCTTCGCGGCCGGTCGGGCCGCCTTTTTAGCTCGGGACTGGGATTTGGCCCAAGACTATTTCCAAGCCGCGCTGCGCCTGAAGCCGGAGGACGGCCCCACACAAGTATTTTTGCACCGCTGTCGGCAGCACCAGCAGCACCCGCCCCCGGCCGATTGGCAGGGTGTTTTGGTCTTGACAGAAAAGTAGGGACAACTTCTTTCCGATACCTTTGGTTTTTCCCGGCCTTAGGAAAGGTCAGAAATAAAAGGCCAGCTTAAACAGTATGCGCCGGGCCGGATACAAGGCGTCGAAGGTAACGAATTCTTTCTGAAAATAAAAGTGGCGATCAAAGATATTAGTGAGCTCCAGGGAAGCCAGCCCCCGCTTGCCGGGAAATTCATATCCCAGGGTGGCGTCCGCCAATCCATAAAAGCTGTCTCCGCGGTTGGTCAGATCCTGCCGCACCAGAAAAGTACGAAGCAGCCCCTGCCAGCCCGAGCGGTGCAGGAAAGATAGTTGTAGCAAGGCGCTTAATTCGGAAAAGTCATAACTATTCTTGAGACTGGGATCAAATTTTTTGCCTATGATTCCCGTGGTTAGACCCCAAGCGGGACTGAGGATGCGGTTGATGGTCAGGCTGGCCGTATAGCGCTTCCAGCCCCACCACACCCGGTGCTCTTGTAGTTGATCATCCACCTCGTACTGCGGCGTAAAAATGCGATTGGCGTTAAGACGCAGCACCGAGTAAGTCAAGGGGTTCCATTGGGCCTCCCAAGCCACCCCGACTTCTCGCACCTCAGAGCCGTCATCCACATTGATTTGCCAGGGGAAGCTGGCAATTTCGGCGGGCACCAAAAGCGGGGCCATTAGATTGTGCGTGGCGAGAGAACGCTGGAGGACCAAACGCAAGGTATGGTCAGCGTTGACCTGGTAGTTGAGGCCGAACCGGGGATTCCAACTCCAGAGGGATACTGACTCTGCAAAGCCGGCCCGGGAGGTTCGAGTATTATCATAAAAGAGGCCCAATTCCGCCAACAAGCTTGGAGTTAACCGCCAATAATCCTGGAGATAAAAGCTGTAGGAGCGGTCCGGCGGCCTGAAATTGTAATACAGCGGAATAGAGAATAGCGGGATGCCAAAGATTGAATACTCCAGCAGTTCATCGTATTTGTACTTCAAGTGTCCAGAGAAGTAATCAAATCCCGCCATCAAGGTATGATCTGCCAAGACCATCTGCTGCTGAAGCTGAATATCATAGAATTCCCGGTCATAGCGGCAATTAAGAGTGCTGCTAATGTCCAGAGGGAGGCCGAAAAACGACTCGGTATCAAGGGTCTTATCTTTGAGATGCCAATCAGTGTTGGCGTAAGCTAAATAGCTAAGGAGGGTGGCGCGCGGCGTAAAGCGGTGCACGTAGCCCAATTCATAGAGGCGGGTGCGGAAAAATTGCCTGAGACGAGGAGAGTTGGCGAAGCCGAAGTCGTTAAGATGGCTGAGATCACCGGTTTCGGAGTCGGAATACGAAAATCCCGCCATTACTGAGTTTTTGACCGTCGGCTCCCATTTAACCAGGTTAAGAATATTATAAACCTGATCATCACCGTTCCGGGCCCGGAAACCATCGTCCTCCTGATAGCCGCCGAAGACGTCAAAGGCCAGCCCCGGAATCCCGCCGTAAACTTCCAGGCTGTGATCCTGGATGGCCCGGGAATGGCCCCAGGTGCCGATGCCACCCTGGGCCTGGACCCGCAGATAGGGCATTTCAAACATGGGGGTATAATCATTGTAAAGCGTAAAGGTATTTTGATTGGCCGGGGACAACAGGCGGTAGAGTAATAGCTCGGAACCAGCCGAACCCAGACGCTGGCGGCTCGCCAGATAGGCACCGGCCAGGAACAGACGGGCTGAACTATTTAAAGGATCCTTTTTCACCGCGCTGACGGCTTTGCTATACGCCCATTCTCCTAAACCTAACTGATTATAAGCCCTGGCTAAATCGTAGTTGCGTACCGCCAGGTCGCGGTCGAGCATCAGGCGAGAGCGGAAGATGGCATTGTTGTCATTCAAGGCTATGGAGCGATTGATTTCCTGGACGGCTTCTCCGGGCCGGTTGAGGTCGGTCAGGGCAATACCTTTATACAAATGCGGGGTGGGGTCGTTCTGGTCCAGGTTTTGGGCATAGTCATAGACTTCCAGAGCTTTGTCAAAGGCCCGCACCTGATAGAGCGCCTTGCCCAGGGTGGATTGATAGAGGGATACCCGAGGCTCCAGCAGGGTGGCGGTTAACATTTCCGCCAGGGCCTGGCGCGGTTCCCGGTAGCGAAAATAATAGATCCCCAGCCCCAGGTGCGGCTCGCCCAGGCCGGGATTGGCTTTAATGGCCTGCTCGAAAAATTTCCGGGCCGCTTGATAATCCCGGAAGCCCAGCTTGATAAAGCCGGCCAGGGAGAGAACCTCCCCCTCCTCGGGAGCCAGGCGACGGGCGGCTTCGATGCTTTTCCAGGCTCGGTCCAGATAATCGCCCCCCAACCAGAGCTTGGCCAGATACACATAAGCCGGGACAAAGCTGGGATCGGCCTTAATGGCCTTCTCCAGATGAGCTTTGGCGATCGCGGGTTTAAAATAGGCGATTTCCACCAGAGCCATAGTAAGCTGGGCCGCCGGAGAGTTAGGGGCCTGGGCCAAAGCCCGGGAGGCCTCCTCCCGCGCTGCGGCTTTGCGGTTTTGTACCAATAACATTTGGGCCAAGAAGGCGCGGGCCAGGGTATAATTTGGAGCTAATTTCAGGGCGTTCTCCAGGCAAGCCTGAGATTCCGCGATTCGCGCGGCCAGCAGGGCAAAATAGCCCTCCATGGTCCATAGCAAGGGCGAAGGCGGCAGTTGCTGCCGCGCCGCTTTTACCAGCTCATAGGCGGGGACGAGTTCGCCCAGGCGATAGCGGGCCAGGGCCAGGCCCACCAGGGCCAGGGCCTGCGGCCGCGATACTTGCTGAAAGGCGCGACGCGCCTCCAGGGGAGCCTGCTGTTGTAAGTTGATCCACCCCAAGACGGTAAGTGCCTGGTCATTCTCCGGAGTTTGTTGAAGGATGGCCTGGGTCGCGGCCCGAGCCTCGGACAGGCGCCCCTGGTCATAAAGCACTGCCGCTTCCCTCGCCGGGCCGGACGGCACCCCGGTTTCCATCCCCGGAGTCGCCAAGGGCAGATCGCGATAACTAAAAATCCCGGGATAATAAAGGGACCACTGCACCGCATCCTCGGGTTGCAGCACCAGCCGCTTGGTCGGCGCTTGGCCCGGACGGGTAAGGCCTTCTTCGCCGGAATTGAGAATCAACTCGCCCAGGGGATTAGCCAGCCGCAGCTTGCCCTGGAGCAGGATTATTTGGGTGGTACCATCCGCCCCGACCCGCAGATTGAACTCGGTGCCGCGGATCCCGGCGGTAACCGCCGGCGTTTCCAGCTCAAAACGGAAGGTCTCCTTAGTATTCCGCAGCCAGATCTCTCCGTGCGGCACGCCATAGAGGCTGAAGGCCGGTTTTTCCCCGGCCGCGGGGACGATTTCCGCCCATCCCAGGCGAGGTGAGGTCATGACACTTTTGAGCTCCAACACCGTATTTTCGTGAACTTTAAGCTGGCTTTCATCTACACAAAGGATGGCCGCCACCGAAGCCGGGCCAGTTTTAATCACATCACCGCCAAAAAGGGAGTCGCCGATCTGCGCGGTTTGCCAGCCCCCAGTTGCCGCTCGACAAAGATTAACCTCGCCCTGGAGATAAACCAACTTGCCCGCTAAGGCTGAAGCACCAGGAGCAGAATTAATCCTACCGACCAGACCGAAGAATACCATGATCGCCAAGAGCAGCAACCGCCGGATCTTAAGCCGCATTAATCACCTCGAGATTTTGCCGGGTGGGGGATTGAGAAATTATTTCCAAGTCTATATAGCTATCGTCTGCGAAGGTCATCTTAACCTTCCCGGTTGGGCCACCCCAAACCATTCTTAAAATTAACCTTCCTTATACCATAGAAATTATTGAGAGTTCCACAAAAAAGTCAAATTTTGAAGAAATTAATGTGCTATCGAGGAAATTTAGAATTCCGATTAAGGCC
>MUKC01000116.1 GCA_002049795.1 Desulfobacca sp. 4484_104
AGGGTGGCCGGAACATTATTTTGGCGCGTCTGTTTGGGCTTAATAGTGCTCGCTATATTAGATTACATCTATCAAAAATATCAATATGAAAAGAATCTCCGTATGACCAAACAGGAGGTCAAAGATGAGTTCCGCCAAGCAGAAGGAGACCCCAAGGTAAAATCCAGATTGCGCAGTCTCATGCGCCAATTAGGCAAGAAAAGGATGATGGCCCAGGTTCCCAATGCTGATGTGGTAGTTACCAATCCTACCCATTACGCGGTAGCTCTGCAATACGACAGTGAAAAGATGATTGCCCCCCAGGTAGTAGCCAAAGGCCAGGGTTATCTAGCTTTAAAAATTATCGCCCTGGCCCAGACTTCGGGAGTGCCGCGCATTGAAAAACCCGATCTGGCCCGGGCTCTCTATCGCTTAGTAAAGGTCGGAGAATATATCCCCTCTACCTTATATCGCGCCGTGGCCGAGATTTTAGCCCATATCTATCGCCTGCGGGCTCGGGCAACAAAGATTTAGAAGGAGTTTATGCCAGCTTTGCAGAGCCGCACAAAATTACCAAGCAACTTATCTCTAAAGTTTTGGAAGAAATTCGAGCGGCGCTTAGTCTTTATTAATAGATCAATTAATATCGTTAAAACCGGGGGAGATATCTGCTAAGCCATGAGTCAATATCTGGAGGCCACCATATCCCACAAATTTGGAGTCGATAGAGGCGAACTGATAATCGCCTTGGGAGTGGTATTGACTCTCTTAATCATGGTGGTTCCGCTGCCCCGCTTATTATTGGATGTCTTATTAAGCTTCAACATAACTTTTTCTTTAATGGTGCTACTGCTTTCGCTTTACACCGTGCGCCCGATCGATTTCTTTATCTTTCCGTCCATGCTGTTAGTGACCACCCTTTTTCGTCTCTCTCTCAATGTTGCCTCTACCCGATTGATTCTGCTTCACGGCAACGAAGGTTTGGGAGCCGCGGGAAATGTCATCCAAGCTTTTGGGAGCTTTGTGGTGGGTGGCAACTTTGTGGTGGGCTGTGTAATCTTCGTCATCCTGGTAATCATCAACTTTGTGGTCATTATCAAGGGCTCGACTCGAATTGCCGAGGTCGCGGCGCGTTTTGCCCTGGATGCCTTACCAGGCAAACAAATGAGTGTCGATGCCGATCTGAATGCTGGCTATATTGATGATAATGAAGCCCGACAACGACGGGACAAACTGGCGCGGGAAGGCGAATTTTACGGGGCCATGGATGGAGCCAGCAAGTTTGTCCGAGGTGAAGCCATCGCTGGCATTCTGATCATGCTGACCAATGTGATCGGTGGCCTGGTCATTGGCATGGGACAGTATCACATGCAGTTGGGCGAAGCCGCCCAAACCTTTACCATCCTGACCGTGGGCGATGGTCTGATCAGTCAGATTCCGTCTCTGTTTATCTCCACTGCGGCAGGGATTGTCATCAGCAAGGCGGCCTCCGAAACCAGCTTGGGACAAGAGTATGCGGCTCAATTTAAGCTTAAACCACAAGTTATGTCTATTGCGGCCGGCGTTATCTTTTTGCTCGGTTTGTTGCCCGGTCTTCCTCACCTGCCCTTCTTTATTCTGGCTTTGGGTACCGCTGGTCTCTCCTATCTGACCAACCAAGCCAAGAAAAAAGAAATTACCCAGAAACAGATGGAAATCCGTAAAGCCCAGGAGAAACACAAGGGACCTGAGCCGGTTGAGAGCCTGCTTTCTCTGGACCTGCTAGAGCTAGAAGTGGGTTAAGAAGCCCAACATTATGGCTACACGGTGGTAGACCTGCCAAGTGTAATAGCTACCCATCTTTCAGAAATTATTAGACTTCACGCCGATGAACTTTTGGGCCGACAGGAAGTGCAGCGCTTATTAGACCAATTAGCCCGAAACAATCCTAAGGTGGTAGAGGAATTGATCCCTAATCTGCTTTCCTTAGGGGGAGTTCAAAAAGTTTTGCAGAATCTGGTCCGCGAACGGGTGTCTATCCGCGATTTACTCACCATTTTGGAGACCTTGGCTGATTATGCACCCTATACCAAAGAACCTGATGTGCTTACCGAATATGTGCGCCAGAGATTGGCTCGGGCCGTGATCAAACCATTAGAAAGTTCCGACCGCACCCTGTCCATATATACACTAGACCCCAGCTTGGAAGAACTGATAAAAAACGGCTTGCAAAAGACCGAGTACGGCTCTTACTTAGCCATAAATCCGGACACCGCGCAACAAGTGGTGGAAGCCTTGCGTCGCGCCGCTGACCGCGCCATGGCTTTGAACGTTCCCCCCGTCATAGTATGCTCGCCGCTTATCAGACGGCATGTAAGACATCTAGTGGAACGATATCTCCCTAATCTAACTATATTATCTCACCATGAGTTAATCACCGAGGCCAAAATCATATCTTTAGGGGTGGTGAGTTTGGGACATGAAGCTTAAAACCTATGTTGCCAGGACTTTAAAGGAAGCTTTGGGCCTAGTCAAAGAGGAGTTGGGGCCGGAAGCGGTGATTTTATCAACCCGAAGGCTTTGGCTGAAGCAGGGAGCCCTAAACTTGCATCGTCAGCCCGGAGTTGAAGTCACCGCGGCCATAGATCCAGCCCCTCTGTCTCATGCTCAACCATTGGGTTTGCCCATCGCGGATCGAGACTTTAGGCCGAATCAAGCTCTGTATCGAGATCCTTTAAAACTACCCTCAAATCGTGAAGAGCATCCTGGTTGGGCTAGGTGGCAAACAGAATTACAGGAACTTAAGGGTTTGGTCCGCCAATTAGTCCGTCATAGCGATTCCCCCGCCTGGTTAGCACATCATCGGGAATTGCAGATCTTCTACCGTTTTCTTCTGAAAACCGGAGTAGACGATAATTTTCTGAGTAATTGGTTGGAAAACATCAAGCGCGGGTTGGCCCAACCCCTAAATAATGCTCAGAATTGGCGGGAATTAGCTCTGCGGCCGCTAATGAATGCCTTTGAGGTACTCAACCCCTGGCCCGAGCAACAGGAAGGAGCGCAGATTTGGACCTTTATCGGCCCTACCGGGGTTGGCAAAACTACGACTATTGCGAAACTCGCAGCCCACTTTTCCTTAGCCGAGAAAAAAAATGTCGGTTTGATTTCTCTGGATAACTATCGGTTAGGGGCGCAAAGCCAACTTGAAGCCTATGCTCGGATTATAGGCATGTCGCTGGCCAGCGCCGCTGAACCTCCGGAGCTGATGCAATTAATTGATAAATTTAATGATTGCGACCTGATTCTGATAGATACCGCCGGACGCAGTCCCAACCGACCGGAACTGATCTCAGAGTTATACCGTTTGTTTGCCGGTCTGTCCGGGGTACGCCACCATCTGGTGTTAAGTGCAACCTCAGAAGAAATGGTTCTGTCTAAAACCATAAATATATTCAGTATGTTGCCTTTGACCAGTTATGTTGTCACCAAAGTGGACGAAGCCATTAATTTCTCCGGCGTTTTTAACCTATTGTGTCGTCATCGGACTCCCGTCTCTTATCTGACCACGGGGCAGCGAGTTCCGGAGGATCTCGAATTAGCTTCTCGACGACGAGTGGCAGAGTTGCTGTTAAATTCTCCGCCACTGGGTAATGCTTAAGCTTAAATGACCGGCAACGGAGATAACCACGGTATAAAAATTTATGGGCACAGGGATAGGCCAATATTCTTCTGATTAAGGGGTTCGGAATGGATCAAGCCTTGGGTTTAAAAGGTGTTATCAATTACCAGCAGGATCTGGCCAGTTCGATGTTGATGGATTCTGATTCTCGACCACGAGTTATTACCGTGACCAGCGGCAAGGGCGGGGTCGGGAAATCTAACATCGTAGTAAACCTGGGCTTAGCCCTGAGACGCTTGGGTCAGAAGGTGCTAATCGTGGACGCTGATCTGGGATTAGCTAACATTGATATCCTGTTGGGATTAGCGCCACGGTTTAATATCAAGGATGTTTTTTCCGGGGAAAAAAAATTAGCCGAAGTAATAATTGACGGCCCCGGCGGGATGAAGATTCTGCCAGCCGCTTCGGGTATTCAAGAAATGGCCGAACTGGACGGCACCCAAAAATTATTGCTATTAAACGAGTTGGATAACTACTCCGAAAGCCTCGACACGGTTTTGATTGATACCGGGGCGGGAATTTCCAGTAATGTGATTTATTTCAATGTTGCCGCTCAGGAACGTATTGTGGTGGCCAATAATGAACCGACCTCAATAACTGATGCTTATGCACTGATCAAGGTCCTAGTGACCAAATATGCCGAAAAGCGATTCAAACTCTTGATAAATTGCCTCTCGCAGCCCAAAGAGGCTGAACTGGTTTATCGTAATTTAACCAAGGTCGCGGATCGTTTTCTGGGAGGGGAAGTTTCCATTGATTACCTCGGGTTCATCCCTCTAGATGAGGCCATTCCCAAAGCAATATTGAAACAACAAGCCGTTTTGGAGCTTTTTCCGCGCGCCTCGGCAAGCCGCAGTTTTACCGAACTAGCCCAGAAACTCATGGAAATAAAGCCCGGGCCGCGGCTTGATGGAAATATAAAATTTTTTTGGCGACGCCTGGTCAAACTTAAGGTCTAAGGGTGCCCTAAGAAGGAGTAAGTGATCATGGAAAAAAATCTCGCCGTTCAAGTGGGTCAACCTCCTCCCCAATATAATTGGCCGGAGAAGATTGATCCAGAGTGGCAAGAACGGATGGTGTTGCAATATGCACCCCTGATTAAGTATATCGCCAGTCGCATGGCCTTGCGTCTCCCACCCCATATATCTATGGACGATCTGATCAGTTCGGGAATGATGGGGCTCCTCGATGCTATTCAAAAATTTGATCCCCGGAGAAACATCGACTTCAAAACTTACGCCGAGTTTAGAATAAAAGGTGCTATCTTAGACGAATTGCGCAACCTTGATTGGATTCCTCGCTCAGTCCGTAAGAAAACCAGTGTGATCGAAAAAGCTTATGCCACTCTCCAAAAAGAGTTGGGGCGACCCGCCGAAGCTGAGGAAGTGGCCGCCGCCCTCCAATTAAGTTTAGAAGAATTTCACCGTCTGTTAGATGAGACCAAGGCGGTATCGCTAATCGACATTGATGTCCTCTGGAATAGTATCCCTGAGTTGCCGGAAGATGAATTGTATGAAACGCTTCAAGACGAAAAGTATCGAGATCCTTTTATATCGGTCTATTGCGCGGAATTGCGCGAGGCCATTATGAACGCTATCGAATCCCTTCCTGATAAAGAAAAATTATTGATATCTCTTTATTATTATGAAGAATTAACCATGAAAGAAATTGGCGAAATCATGGGTTATACCGAATCCCGGATTTCCCAAAAACACAGTCAGGCGATCGCGCGGCTGCGAGGTAAACTGCGTGAATATGCTGAAAATTTATAGATTCTTTTCAAAAAGCCGGATGATCTTGATATCCTGTGTTGAACAAAACTTAGCCTCTAAAGAATGGTCGCTGATCATTGGATTATTATTATCAATCTGGCCGCGACGACGAAATCTGGGATTTAGCTTGCCGCTGGTTGGTTTATGCGCGGCCTTGGCCTTATCTGCCCCTGCCGCATTGACTGCTGCTCCGGAGCCAACTCTACCTCCTGGTCCGATGATGAAGATGGAGGTAGTTTGTCAACCACAAAATAGGTCTTCAAACCTTTGCTTTGCTTTAGAGCCCTTCTACCTTTTACAATGCCATGATTCACAGTTTAAGCTACACACGGTCTTAATAAGCCTGAAGCTCAATCAACCGGATAAATTAACATATTTAGATAATCACCGCCTGGAAGTCCGCCGCGCAATTTATAAGTCTTTGGCCTCCGAAGAAAATATTGCCAGCAACTCTGGCAACCAAACCTTTGCAGCTAACTTAGCTCGGCGGTTAAACCAGTTTTTCGACACAGCCCTGATTGCGTCGGTTAAAATAAAATGTAATTCCGTTGACTTACCCTAAAAACAGTTATGATACCATGGATAGTCTGGATTCCGGCAATACCAAGTTGATCACTCTTTTCCCGACCGGAAAAGTTCTTTCTAGCGAAAAGATCGGAGAAACGAGGCCAAGCGGTGAGGAAGACCGAGAAACACCATCCTCACCCCAGAAACTTCTAAAACATTCTGCAAAGAACCAAAAAGCTGTGGAAAATGGTCAAGACCAAAATAATGATCACATCATTGATATCTTGGTTTAAACTGGTCTAAGTTTTTATGACTATAACTAATATCGAATATTGGATTTTTGCCCAATTAGGTGTAGAGGCCGTATTAGTTGGGACCATAGTCTATTTTCTTCTTAAGATCAAAAAGTTGGGCAAGACTAGTTTAAACTCTGAGGCGTTGCAAAATTTGCTTGCCGAAACCCAGCAGCTCAAGGATCAGTTATTAGGAAATCTTAACCGCGAAAAAGACCTTATCCATAATTCCATTAAACAACTTGACCTCCGGCTCAACGCCGCCCGAGAATTACTCCAATCTTTGGAAAAACGGACTGCCCCCAGACCTATTTCCAATCCATTGCCGGATAACGCCAAAACTGCCCCATCCGCAGGCTCGATTCTGGACAGGTTGGAATTTTTGCATCAGCAAGGCTACTCGGTGGAGGAAATTGCCCGACAGCTCCAAATGAGCAAAGGTGAAGTCTTGGTAGGATTAGACCTGTCCCGGGCCAAGGCTAAAGATAGCGCTAATTTAAGCCCTTATTTTAAAATTAACGATTAACAAGGCTATCCTGCTATGTCCATAGAAAGACTCAAAAAACGGATTCTGGCGGCCCGCGGCACTATTCCCCCCGACCTGGTGTTAACCGGAGGTCAGGTAGTAAACGTGTTCACTGGCAGCCTGATGAAAACTGACGTCGCCTTATTTGACGGAGTCATCGTCGGCTTGGGTAATTATCAGGGTCCCAGCCTGGAGGTTACCGGTCAATTTATCGCTCCCGGTTTAATCGATGGTCATATTCATCTGGAAAGCACTATGCTGACACCCGCGGCGTTCGCCGCCGCGGCCCTGCCTCGGGGGACCACTGCCATAGTAGCTGATCCGCATGAAATTGCCAATGTCCTGGGAACCAAAGGTTTAGATTATATGCTGGCAGCCAGTAAAGGGCTGCCTTTAGATCTCTTCCTGATGCTGCCTTCCTGTGTTCCGGCTTCGCACCTGGGGACTTCCGGGGCCAAATTAGGGCGGGCAGCATTGCAAACTTACCGCCACCATTGCCGGGTCCTCGGTCTGGCGGAAATGATGAATTTCCCCGGAGTGGTTAATGCGGTCCCGGAAGTTTTAGAAAAAGTCGCTCTGTTTGCCGACGGTCTGGTGGATGGACATGCCCCATTGTTATCCGGTCCGGCCCTCAATGCATATCGTCTGGCCGGTCCGGCCTCTGACCATGAATGTCTAGAACTGCGGGAAGCTCAGGAAAAATTGGCCCTTGGTTTTCATCTGATGATCCGCGAGGGTAGTCAAGCCAAAAACCTGCGAGACCTGCTCCCTGCAGTGACGCCGGTCACTCTACGCCGGACTATGTTGGTAACCGATGATTGCCATCCCTATGATCTTTTGACCAACGGACATCTGGATCAGCTCCTCCGTCTGGCCGTCTCTCAGGGCTTGGAGGCAATCAGCGCCATTACCATGGCCAGTCTGAATACCGCCGAGTATTTCCGTCTGGGGCAGCGGGGGGCCATAGCTCCGGGTTACCTCGCTGATTTAGTGATATTCAATGATCTTGAACACTTCCAAGTCGACCGGGTCTTTAAAAATGGGCAGCTGGTAGCCGAACAGGGACAGCTGTGCCAAGGCCTAACCATACCCCCCTATGACTACCCGACGTCAACTTTTCAGGTCAGGAATCTGGAACTGGAATCCTTTCGACTGCCGGTCCAGGATAACTGCGTGAAGGTGATCGGCTTAATTCCGGGCCAGATTTTAACCGGCAAGCAGGTGCTGCCGACTCCGGCCCGGGACGGCCAGGTGGTAGCCGACGTCGGGCAGGATGTGCTAAAACTGGCGGTAATCGAACGGCACCACGGAACCGGCCATATCGGGCTGGGACTGGTCCAGGGTTTTGGTCTGCAGAAGGGGGCCCTGGCTTCCTCAGTGGCGCACGACGATCATAATATTATCGTCGTGGGGGTCAATGAAGCGGATATGCTGGCGGCGGCCCGACATTTGATCACCTTGAGGGGTGGCCTGGCGGTGGTGGCGGACGGTCAGGTAGTGGCCGAGCTGCCGCTGCCGGTGGCCGGATTGATGAGTCCCGAGCCGTTGGAGGTGGTAGCCGCGGCCCACGCCCAGGTTCAGGCCGCCAGCCGCGCTTTGGGCGGAACCTTACCGGATCCGTTCATGGCCCTATCCTTTTTGGCCTTGCCGGTGATTCCCGAATTAAAGCTGACTGACCTGGGCTTGGTGGATGTGAACCGGTTTCAATTGGTTTCCCTATTTGGCGAGAATTGACGATAAAGATTAAATTTCCGAGGAGGATATTATGAGCCTGGTCTTAACCGGGGCGGAAGTATTACAGTTATTGGATATGGATCTAGCGCTGACTGCCGCCGAAGAAGCCTTCCGCGCCTATGGGGAAGGCCGGGTCAATATGCCCCCCAAGTCTTATCTGAAGTTACCTAAAGGCGATTTTCGAGCCATGTACGGAGCCGTTTGCTTAACCGACGGCGATGTTTGCGGCCTGAAGTGGGTTAATGTCCACCCAGAGAATCCCCAACGCGGGCTGGTCACGGTGATGGCCAAATTATTGCTCAACAACCCGGATAATGCGGTGGAATTTGCCGATATGGATGGCACTTATATCACTAATTTTCGGACTGGGGCGGCCGGCGGTCTGGCTACCCGGTATCTGGCCCGTCCGGAAGCCGCTACCTTGGGACTGATCGGGGCCGGGGTCCAGGCCCGCACCCAGGTAGCGGCGATTTTAAAGGTGCGGCCCATTCGAGAGATTGTCATCTATGACCTGATTTTAGCCCGGGCCCAGACCTTGCGAGACGAAATTAGGGCGCAATACCGCGTCCGGGCGACTGCCAGCGTCGAGCCCGAGGCCGCGGTGCGAAGTCAGGAGATCGTGGTTACCACCACTCCCAGTAAAACCCCCGTGGTCCAGCGAGGCTGGGTCAGTCCCGGAACTCATATCAATGCCATCGGCGCGGATGCGGCCGGCAAACAGGAACTTGACCCCGGCATTCTAAAAGAGGGCAAAATCGTGGTGGATGACTGGGCCCAGGCCCACCATTCTGGAGAAATCAATGTTCCTCTGGCACAAGGGTTAGTGCAGCCCGAAGAGATTTACGGCTGTCTGGGTGAGGTGGTAATCGGCAAAAAACCGGGCCGCGAAACCCTAGAAGAAATCACGGTCTTCGACTCCACGGGCCTGATTATCCAGGACCTGTCCCTGGGCTGGGCCGTTTATCAGCGAGCCCGGGAATGCCATTTGGGAGAGGAAAAAGAATTGATATTTACCAAGGATGACAAGGGTATTATGGCCACCTAAAGGGGTGGCCGGAGGCGCAGATTTTTTGCTGGGAGGTGAAAGCCCATCACTCATCTTGGGAGGATCTGAGGTTAAAGGGAAAAATGCGGTTAATTCGGATGGCGGACTTCGAAGACCCGCTTCGAAGACCCGCTTGGCTACTACAAAGGTGTTGATATAATAATCTTGATCTAAATCGCTTATGGTCACCCCCTTACGATGGTTGGAGGCATGGATCATCTTGCCTTCGCCCATATAGATCCCGGAGTGACCGATATGTCTGCCGCCACGCCGGAAAAACAGCAGGTCACCTGGCAATAAGCGGGAAAACTCCAGCCGCTGGGTAACGGTTTTGCCGACTTGCGCCTGCTCGCGACTGGAGCGCGGCAGGTCGATCTGAAAGCCATGATAAATGTATTGCACAAAACCAGAGCAGTCGGTCGCCCGGCTTGATTCCAGCGACGCTCCCAGGGCGTAAGGGGCTCCCTGATATTGTTTGGCCATGGCCAGCACTAGCTCTCTAAAGCTCCAACGGGGGTAGATCGGGCTTTGCCTGTGGGGGCGCAAAGAATAATCATCCTCATTGCCTTTGAGCTTCTGGCGATCGGTGGCAAAAGGGTTGGAGGAAGTCTTACCCGGTTTCTGCGAAGATAAGGGTTCCAGCAAAAACCGCCCATCCCGTTGGGGGATAATTTTCATCAAGGGAGGGGTTTCGCAGATGCTGCCGGAGTAATAGCGCCGATATGAGGCCCGCGCAGTCGAATATTTTCGGGTTTTCCGTCGCTTGGCGCGTTTCGATGCTACTCGTCGACTTTTGCTGCGACTGGAAATTTTTTTGCTGCTTGAAGCTTTTTTCTTTATTTTGCAACGGATAGTCTTCTTTTTGCTTGACTTGGCCTGGGTATCAGTACAGAAACCAGGAAATAACATCAAGGCTAATCCTAAAGTAAGGATAATGCCCAACCGACATAACATAATAGACCTCCTTCCTGGTTTGCCCATGGATTGGGTCTGGTTATGAGCTTGAAAAAACTTCTGTTGGTTAAGGTAAAAAGATGGATTAGGCCGCGGATCGAGTATGTCTGTCCTTGAATGTCGTCAACCATAATAGAAGTCTCAGGGGATGTCAAGCTTTTTTATACAATTCTCAAATTTAGCATTATTTAGAAAAAATATATCAATAACTTACCTAAGTATAAAAATTCACTTGGCGGATTTCGTGAGCAGCTCCAGCAATATCTCAGGAGGGGCCAGGCTGCCGATAAGCTGCAATATATTCTTTGAACTCCGGTTTTTTTGATTTAACTTTTAATGTTAATATTAAAATGTTAAGTTCTGTTCATCATGAACTCTCAAGGGCTTAGGAGGCGCGGTGTGGATGGCTTCCTGGGCAGTGTTATAGGCACTGTGGTCGGCGATGCTTTGGGTATGGGGGTCGAAGGCTGGCCCGCGTTTTTAATCTCGGCTACTTATGGGTGGCTGGACCATATGGTGGCCGGACCGCAACCGCTCGGTGCTTATACCGATGACAGCGAAATGATGCTGGGTATCTTGGAAACCCTGGTAAGCAAGGGGGATTTTGACCCCGAGGTGTGTGCCCAACGTTTTGTTGCCAATTATCATCCCAGTCGGGGTTATGGTGGCCGGATCGCCGGAATTATGCAACGTCTCCGCCGTGGCGACCCATGGCAACAGGTGGGCACAGACAGCTTCGGTAATGGCAGTGCCATGCGTATCGCCCCCTTGGGGGCCTTTTACTTTGATGACCTGAAGCGGCTTAAAGAAATGGCCCGGTTGTCCTGCCTGATCACCCATAAACATCCCGAAGCCCGGGCCGGAGCCATAGCCCAAGCCACCGGGGTGGCCCTGGCATTACAGGCCCACTGCCAGGGTAAGCCCTTGGCAATAGACCGCTTTATCGGTATAATCCAGGATCAGATTGCGGACCAGTGCCCGCAGTTCGCCCAGCGCTTGGAAGCCTTAAGGCATCCGCCCAAGGGTGATCGGGACAGCCAACGACAGGCCTTGCAGCGCGCCTATAGGTGTGATGTCCGGTCGATTGAAGCGGTCCCCCCGGCGCTGGGGGCCTTTTTATGGACTTCGACCCCCAAACAGGCCATAGAACTGGCCGTCAATCTGGGGGGCGATACCGATACCTTAGGGGCTATGGCTGGAGCACTGGCCGGAGCCTATTATGGTTATTCCCGCCTGCCCAGCGCTTGGCTGGAGACCCTGGAAAACGGCCCGCGGGGCCGCGATTACATCCTGGGCCAGGCTCGATTAGGAGCACAGCGCTTAATCGAACGCCTGGATCAACCAGGCCGGGGCGACTAGCGATCTAACTAACTATATTTGATTAACTTTTTATATCTCGCCAAACTCGATCCCTGGGCAGGTTGAATTAAAATGATTCCGGACAATTCAGCAAATCTTGATCATGAACTCACTACCGAACGCCGGCGTGCCTTAGTAAACTTGTCGAAGCGCCTCAACTACCGGTTCCGCAAACTGCGCTGGCTGGATCAGGCCCTGATCCATAGCTCTTATGCCTATGAGTTTCCGGAGAGCGGAATCAGCAATGAACGACTGGAATTTTTGGGGGATGCGGTTCTGGCCCTGGTGATCAGCGATCTGCTGATGGAACAGTTTACCCAGGCTAGCGAAGGCGATCTGTCGCGTTGGCGGGCCTATTTAGTCAATGCCAAGCAGTTGGCGGCTTTGGCGCAAAAACTGGAACTGGGCTCCTGTCTGCTATTGGGGCGGGGAGAGGAACAGCAGGCCGGACGCAAAAAACCATCGGTACTGGCTAATGCCTTGGAGGCGGTATTGGCGGCCATCTATCTGGACGGAGGTCTAGAGGCCGTCCGGCAGGTAATTGCTGATTTATTTGCGGATCGCTTGGTCTGGCCTGGGAAACAGGCTGGATTGCAAGATTTTAAGACCAGGTTGCAGGAATACACGCAGAAATATTTTAAACTGGTTCCGAGATATGAAGTGATCAGTGAGGTTGGACCGGCGCATGCCAAGAATTTTGAGGTCGAAGTGCGCTTAGGAAGTCGAGCCTTAGCCCGGGGCCGGGGCAAAACCAAGAAGCAAGCCGCCCAAGGCGCGGCTCAACTTGCCTTAAAAACCTTGAGAGGGTCACCAGGGGAGTCGCCCGCTTCGGTGGGCGACTGCCGACCCGCTCGTGATGATAAACGCTAAATGGTTGCAAACAGATCTCCGGACAGATATCTGGTTGCTCCCCGTCCTCAACTGGTCTTGGTTACCCTCCATCTTTTCCCGGGCTTTATGGAGTCCAGTTCTTGCTGGCAGGCCGAACACAACCCCAGGAACTGGATCGATATCCGGTCAACCTTAAAAGAACTGTTCAAACTCTCCGGTAAGGGGAGATCCTCAGGCCACTGGTAATCAACATCCTCTACCCGGAAACAGCGGGTACAAATAAAATGAGAATGTGGATGGAGATTACCGTCATAACGGGCTACTTCATGCAACGGGTTAATTTTGAAGATCAAGCCCTTTTGGCAAAAAGTCTCTAAGGTTTTATAAACCGTATTAAAGGATATCGTCGGTAAGGTCTGGCGCACTTCCTCATAAAGGACCTCAGCACTGGGATGATCATGATGCGCTAGAATAACCTTCAAAATCGCTAAGCGTTGCGGAGTAAGCGAAATATGACATTTTTTAAGTCGATCAATTATACTGTTCATAGGCATCGTTCTTTTTTTATTTATTATATAATATTTATTACTATAAATCTCGAACAATGTCAATCACCTTGTCTTTGTTTAGAAGGGGTCTTGTGAAAAATTCTTTTTACCAGCGGAGGAAGGCTTTGCTTGCGGGCATAATTTCAGTAATAGTAGGCTATACCGCAATGAACGAAATTTAGGTCGAAGCCCGGGTTTTCGCTGTATAGACCCGCGTTGGAGGAATGGCGAAACCGATAAGCCAGGGTCAGGGCATAACCCCCGGTGAGATGGACATCGACACCGACCCCGCCTTGGGGACTAAAATTAAAGGTATGCGGCATGGCTTCGCTGTCAATATTTTCGAAAATAATTCCGGCGCCGCCTTCCAGGAAGACCAGAACTTTATTGCCCAAGGGATAAGTAAATTTAATTAAAGGGGTAAAGCCCATTTCCCAGCCATCATTGATGGCGTCGGCAACGCTAATAACCCCCTCGATCAAAAAGGAAATGCGCAATTTCCCCAGGTATGGATTATCGGCCCGGGTTAGAAAAAGCCCCCAGCGCGGCACAAGGGTGTAAACATCAATACGTTCAGCGGCTCCAAAGGATCGCCCCCAGCCAAAGCGCAGGCCGCATTCTCGGGTCAGTTGGGCATAATCAAAATCAGCCGCCGGGACCGGGAGAGCAGTCATCCCAAAAACCGCTAATAAGGTAACCAGACATATCACGCACCCAGACCGTTTTAAGCCCTTTGCCATGTTAATTCCCCCTTAATCAACAAATCAATTGTAGGCTACCACTAGAGACACCATAATGTCAAAAAAAATATCCGTATACTTGTTGGCCTGGTTGCTGGCGGTAATGCTGGGACTCTGGGCATGTGGCCTCCAGCACTTGGCGGAAGGAGAGCTAGAACCGCCGCAAGTGACCTTTAAAGCGCTCCACATCAACCCGCCGACCTGCGAAGACTGGCCGTTGGCCTGCACCTTGCAGTTGGACAACCCCAATCCACAACCCCTAAAGATTCAGGGTTTTGATTATGAGTTGTGGATTGAAGGTCAGCGTCTGGTCCAGGGCGAGTGTTTGGAGGCCCTGAACTTACCGGCTCAAGGGCAGGCCCGGATAGTGGTGCCGCTGCTGATCAAACTGCCCAGCATTCCTAAAGTATTGACCGCCTTTTTCCAGAAGCAAAAAATCGCCTATGAGATCGCGGGCAGCTTCCGGCTCGGTCCCGGCATCGGATTATTAAAATTGCCGTTCCGATTTCAAGGTCAGATTACTCAAGAGGAGGGCTGGGAGCGGCTGCAGCAGTTCTTAAAACCTAAAACTTAAGCGGCCCAGAAATCTCAAGGAACCATAATTGATTTTTATCCGGAAACTCCTTAATTCCCTTGCCCCGCGCGCCGGGAGAGGGAAAATATGAGCTTTGCGCATGGGCACTAATTAGGTAGGGATGGTTTTTAATAATAAATTACTATCTAATGGATATTTTTAACAGATAAAAGTCTCGTTGGGGCGGAGATTCCCCGCCTTGGGTGGTATACTCATAGGTTATGGGGCGGGGAAACCCGCTCCTACAGGCAAGGAGCCGCGTTTTTAGGAAGTAACCAGGTATGATTTCGAAGCACGACGGACTGGGCAACTCATCAAATCGCCCAGTCCTGATAAAATTAAAAGGACGAGCGGCGGGTGTTCAATAAGCCAACTTAAGAGTTAATGTCGCCAATAGGGGTCGTCTTGGAAGCGGGCGGCTTTGCCCAATTGCTCTTCGATCAGTAATAATCGGTTATACTTGGCAATCCGTTCGGAGCGCGACAACGACCCGGTCTTGATCTGGCCCACGCCGGTAGCCACCGCCAGGTCGGCAATGAAGGTATCTTCGGTTTCTCCGGAACGGTGCGAAATTACCGCCCGATAACCATGCCGGCGGGCCAGTTGGATGGCATCCAGGGTCTCGGTGACGGTGCCGATCTGATTGAGTTTGATCAGGATGGCATTACCGACCCTCTCATTGATCCCTCGTTGTAAGCGTTTGACATTGGTGACAAAAATGTCGTCTCCGACCAGTTGCAGGCGGTCCCCCAAGACCGCGGTCAGATGCTGCCAGCCCGCCCAATCGTCTTCCGCCAGGCCGTCTTCGATGGAAACGATCGGATATTTGGCGCTTAATTCCTGGTAAAAGCTGGTCATGGCCGCGGCATCCCGATGAGAGCCATCCGACTTGTTAAACACATATTCCCCGGCTTCGTAAAACTCCGAGGCAGCGGGATCCAAGGCCAGGACCACGTCCTGGCCGGGCTGATAACCGGCCTGCTCGATGGCCTCGACAATCACCTCCAGAGCTGCTTCATTGCTGGGCAGATCCGGAGCAAAGCCGCCTTCGTCGCCCACCGTGGTCGCAAGATGGCGGCCAGATAGGACCTTTTTGAGGGTATGGAAAACTTCCGCGGCGATCCGCAGGGCTTCGGCAAAGGTCTGGCCGCCGACCGGCATGATCATAAATTCTTGCAGATCGACGTTATTACCGGCATGGACCCCGCCATTTAAGATGTTCATCATCGGCATCGGCAAGGTCGCGGCATGGGCCCCGCCTAAATAGCGGTAGAGCGGCAGCCCCAGCGAGGCCGCGGCCACGCGGGCGGCGGCCATGGACACGGCCAGGATGGCATTAGCTCCCAAACGGCTTTTATTCGGGGTCCCATCGAGGTCCAGCAGTAGTCGATCCAGACTCACCTGTTCAAGGGGGGTTTGGCCGATAATCGCCGGAGCGATGATCTCCTGGATATGTTGGACGGCTTTGAGGACGCCCTTCCCCAGATACCGCTGAGGATCATTATCCCGCAGTTCCAGGGCTTCGTGCTCTCCGGTGGAAGCCCCGGAGGGCACCGCGGCCCAGGCTTGGGTACCGGTATTGAGAGTAAGATCTACACAGACCGTGGGATTGCCCCGTGAATCCAAAATTTCCCGCGCATTGACCGACCGGATGACTAACATGCCTACTCCTCCTTGCGAGTAACTGACCTTAATTACTTGAAAGTTTCCGCAGACGGGACGGATGCCAACGACTGCCCAGGTTAAAAACCTGTGCTACCGGGTTTTTGACAATCAGATCATCATCCCTCCAGACAAGGACTATTTAATCCGCACCGCCAGGGACAGGCCATCGGTTTCGGGCGCATGCTGGGGCAGAAACGACAGCAACTGGACCGAACGCCAATGGGGATGGGAAAATAGCTCCTGATTGAAATCCAGGGCCCCGCGAAAGCCGACATTATCGGTAATTAACAGACCGCCCACTTTAAGCAGACGTTGGCAATGTGCTAAGGCTTCCAGGTAACCCTCTTTGTCGATGTCCATAAAGATCAGGTCAAACGGCCCGGTAAGGGACGACATCAGGCTGATCGCCTCACCGACCCTAAGGTCAATCTGGCGGTCGAGACCGGCCCGGGCGAAGTTAAGCCTGGCCCTTTGCGCCATGCGGTCTTCATGCTCCAGGGTAAGTACCCGACCCTGAGCCGCCTCGCTGCCGCGGGCCAGATAGATGGTCGAATAACCGGTGGCGGTGCCCAGTTCCAATGGGGATATTTTCCTGGAAGGCCGCTTTTTCCAATTCCAGGAGTAATTCATCCCGAGGCGGCACCAAGCCTCTAAAATAATTCTCCAAATCGGGGATCATTTTGGACATCGGCTCTCCTTCAGGCCATAATTAAGGCAATCCTTAAGAGGTTATAGCTATTATTTAAGAATTTTTAACTTATACCTCAGTTGGTTTTTATTCAATATTGCTTTTTAGCACAGCATGAGGGAGGCAAATTTATCATGACCGAGGAAGAACTAAACGCCAAGATTAGGAAAGCCGCGCCCCAAGGAAGGATGCCGTGCGCCCGGGCTTTTCAATTGGCCGAGGAATGTGGCTTATCCCGAGCACGTATCGGGGAACTGCTAAACGAATTAAAAATCAAAATTGTGCAGTGTCAACTAGGGTGTTTTTAAGTTTAAGGAAACCATATCATGAATTATATTTTTGGTCCGGTACCTTCCCGCCGTCTGGGGTTATCTCTGGGAGTGGATCTGGTGCCGCTAAAAACCTGTACCTTTGATTGCATTTACTGCGAACTGGGACGTACCAACCACAAGACCAAGGAGCGGCGGGAATACCACCCGGCCGCGGCGATTGTTACAGAACTACAGTCCTATCTGGAACAGGCTGAGACTTTGCCGGATTATATTACCCTGGCGGGTTCCGGGGAGCCGACCCTTAATATCGGCATCGGGCAAATTATTAATGCTATTAAGCAGATAAGTCAGGTGCCGGTGGCGGTCCTGACCAATGGCTCGCTGCTGTTCTTGCCGGAAGTCCGGGAAGCCTTGGTTAACGCTGACCTGGTGCTGCCGTCTCTGGATTCGGCCTCTCCGGGAATTTTCCGGGCCATTAACCGGCCGGTGGCAGGTTTCGACCTAGGGCAGATTATCGCCGGACAGGAGGCTTTTCGGCAAATGTTTGGCGGCCAGATCTGGTTGGAGATTATGCTTTTAAGAGGCATGAATGATGATCCGGCGGAACTGGAAAAACTCCGGCAAGTTATTGCCCGGCTGCGACCGGATCGGGTGCAACTGAACACCGGCGTGCGGCCGGTGGTCGAGGACTATGCCGTGCCCTTGACGCCGGAACAGATGGCCGCGGCGGCCGCCTTTCTGGAAGAAGGGGTGGAGGTCATTGCGGAATTTGATCCCGCCACCCATGCCAAGCTCACGTTGTCGGATGCGGATTTCCTGGAGACTCTGGCCCGTCGTCCGATGACCGCCCAGGATCTGGCCAAAGTCTTGGCGCGGCCTTTGGCCGAAGTCCTGAAAAGATTGAACCAACTGAAAAATCGAGGTTTAATCACTTATAATCTGCATCATCATCAGGGTTTTTATTTTTATCCCCGGAGCCAGCTTTCACAACCGGCTTCCAAAAACTGAATTTTAAAACATGAATCGCTTAATAAACGAAAAACATCAGGTTATAAGGTAACGGCCCGTTAATCACCATATACTTTGATAAACTCCAAATGGTAAGCACCCGGGCCGGGAAAAAGGGGGTTAAATCGACCCTGGCCACCGAGAGTTTGAGATCAGGGTGTATATCGGGGGATAGGCATTATGAAGCATGTATTTGATCTGGGCCTGGATATCGGTTCGGTAAGCATCAATACCGTCGTCATAGATGAAGCTGGAAAGGTGGTATTTGAGGATTATCGGCGCACCCAAGGACAACCCTTAAAGTTAGTCCTGCAGATCTTGGAAAGCCTTCCGGACCAATTTCCCTTAGCTGCCTTTAGGCTGGCCGCACTGACCGGGATCGGCGGTAAGCTTTTGGCGGAGCTGCTGGGGGGAGTATTCGTCAATGAAGTGATTGCTCAGGCCCAGGGAACCTTTCTTTTCCATCCCGAGGCTCGGACCATCATCGACATGGGGGGCGAGGATGCCAAACTGATCTTGATCGATCAGGATGCGCAGGGCAATCTGAATATCCAAGATTTTGCCATGAACAGCATGTGTGCCGCGGGAACCGGCTCGTTTTTAGATCAGCAGGCCCATCGTCTGGGTTATGGGATCGAGGAGTTCAGTCAACTGGCCCTGAAATCGACCACCCCGCCCCGGATTGCCGGAAGATGCAGCGTCTTTGCCAAAACCGATATGATTCACCTGCAACAGGGGGCGACGCCCGATTATGAGATCATTGCCGGCCTGTGCCTGGCCATGGCCCGCAACCTGAAGAGCAATATCGCCAAGGGGAAAATCATCCAGAAGCCTTTAGCCTTCCAGGGTGGGGTAGCCCACAACTTGGGGGTCCGGCAGGCGTTCCGCAAAATTTATGATTTAGCCGAGGGGGAACTGATTATTCCCCCTCATTTCTGTTCTTTGGGAGCTATCGGGGCTGTAACCGTGGCTTGGGAGAACCCGCCGGCGGAGTTTCACCTGGATCTGCAAGCCCTTAAAGATTACCTGCTTAACCGGCCGCAAGAAGCCCAGCGCCTGCCCGCCTTACAACCTCCGATGGAGCTTGGCGCCGACCATTATGCCATCGCCGCCATCAGCCCGGAGGAGGAAATTGAAGGTTATTTAGGGGTGGACGTGGGTTCGATCAGCACCAACGTGGTGGTCATCGATTCCCAGTTCCAGGTCCTGGCCCGAGAGTATCTGATGACCGCGGGGCGGCCGCTGGAGGCAGTTACCAAGGGCCTGAAACTGATCGGCGAGAAGCTAGGTCGACAGCTCAGAATTGTCGGCGCCGCCACTACCGGCTCGGGCCGCTATCTCACCGGAGATTTTATCGGCGCCGACCTGGTTCGGAATGAAATCACCTGTCAGGCCACCGCTTCCGCAGCGGTTGACGCCTCGGTGGACACCATTTTTGAAATCGGTGGCCAGGATTCCAAGTTTATCAGTCTGGAACACGGGGCTATTATCGATTTTATGATGAATAAAGTCTGTGCCGCCGG
>MUKC01000023.1 GCA_002049795.1 Desulfobacca sp. 4484_104
GGCTCCAGCGGGTAAATTCATCCGGGGGGGAGCCATCTTTCTGGCTATTATTAGGAAAATCAAGGTCATCACTGGCATCTTTAACAATATTATTAAATATCGCCTGTAAGTCTATGTAATCAAAAAATTTATTCATATCACGGTTCTGAACCGCCCTGACCATTTGATACAGGGCATGCCGTGGGGTACCCTGCCAGAACCACAGGTATCCCAAAATAATGACTCCCGAGACGACCACAACCAGCGAAATCAGGGTTATAGCTTTTTGGCGCATAGACTTCCTTTCTGATAATAGCCTATTTTTTAGAATTTATAGCCTTCAAAAGCAATAGCTTTCTGGCCAGCATTATGTTAAGAGTTTAAATTAAAGAATAAAATTATGGTAACTTTAGGACCTAAAGAGCATGAGCGCGCAAGAGCAATTGAAGTCATGCCTCACCCTCCCTAATGGCCTCACCCTGGAACTCTGGGATTGTTCACGGCCGGTAGCCGGAGACCGTTGGCAGGTGGTCTTTGAAGCCCGGATTAATATACCGGTTAGTGAGAATTTACCTAAAAGCAGCGGCCCTCCGTTGATTGATCAGATCAAGACCGCGTTGGGGCCGGAGGTGCATTTCTGCCAACAAAAGGTCAGGAATTTTATTGCTGCCGACCAGGTCCAAGAAGTCTTTGAAGGTTTGCAGGCGCGCTTTTTGGAAAGCACTCAGGCTTATCTGGGACATCGGGACTTTCCCGGCAAATTTATCCTCAAGAAGTTTTCCGACTATCAAGCTCAACAAAGGTATGAGTCGAATTATTCAGGATAATAACTGTTGCCGGGCTGCCGATAAGCGTTCTTTAAGTATGAGACCCAAGACCGCCAGGCATTCCAGGTCCAGAAAAAAGGTGCTATGTAGATCGTAAAGCACCGTGGCGCTGGCCGACAGTTCCTCATCGGCGTCGTAAAATACCAGGGCCAGAGGTAGATTTGGCAAGGCCGGATAGCAATAGCACAGGTCACCGGTTCCCAACTCGGGCAAATCCCGACCCCCTAAGAGTTGCGAACAGGTTTTCAGGGCCTCCAATTGGCCGCTGAATAACTCAGCCATGGGTCTTTCTACAATATCCTTATAAGTAGCCATGAAAAACGTGGTATCTTTAAAATCCCGAAAAGACACCCATTGGCCGCTTAATTCCGCGCTGCCGCCATGCAGGACATAGTAAGCCAGGACCATACGGAGATCGATCGGGGGTACTGCCCCAGCTAAATCGGTGATCCCGGTCTTAGTTACCCGATACGGTTTACCAAAGCTAAAAATTACCAGGGCCCCGGCTTCGTATTGGGCTCCCAGGCCGTCAGCCAGCCAGCGGAAATCAACCGTTGCCAAGCGGGCTACCAGGCCGGCGTAGACTTCTTCATAGTGTCGCGGCTGATCCGGTCGAAACATCATCCGTCCCTCTTTCCTGGCCAAATTTAGCAGAACTTGGCGGTTTCAGCAACGGCAAAATCCTTTACCCATGACTACAGGAATTTTCCTCAAAGGCCCGATCTTATCCAAGGTAATTTTGCCCGGCTTATTGCGGCCGGCGGTCCTGATAGCGATAGCTTAAAAATTTATACAGCAGGCGGGCTGCAGTAAATTCGCTCACCAGATGTCCGGGGATGGGGGCCAGCTCTACCAGATCCAGTCCAATTACCTGCCCCCGGGCGATGATCGCCTTCATTAATCGCAGGACTTGATAATAGCTTAACCCCCCAGGCTCAGGCGTGCCGGTCGCCGGTAAGATGGCCGGGTCCAGGACGTCCAGATCAAGGGACAGATACACCGGGCCTTTGATGCGTTCCAGGTTTTCCAAAGCCAGATTCCAGTACTCCGGATCCCAGAGGTTGGCAGCCTTGAGCAAGGTCAGGCGCGGCGCCACCTTGATCAGCTCGTACTCCGAAGCGGAGTAGCTGCGCACCCCGATCAAAGTCAGTGGGCGTCCCAATTCCCAGACCCGGCGCAGCACACAGGCATGGGACAACGGACTATTCTGATATTTATCCCGGAAATCGGCATGGGCATCCAAGGCAATCACCGTCAGGTCCGGGTAGCGGGTAAGATAGGTTTGCACCAGGGCCAGGGTGATGGTATGCTCCCCGCCAAGAGTCAGGAGCACTTTGTCTTGGGCCACCAAGGGATGGACCACCCGCTTGATCTTTTCCAACATGGCCGCCGGACCTCCGGCCTCAGGACTGATTTCCCGAGCCGTGGCCAACCGTATGACCTGGCTGGGATCCCACTCCAGTTCCTCGTCCCACAGTTCCAGCTGACGACTGGCCGAGAGAATAGCGTCCGGCCCGAACCGGGTCCCTGTCCCATAGGTCGTCGTGGCCTCGTAGGGAATAGGCAAAACCACCGCTTCCGCCTGATCCAGCGGTAGCGGTTCAAGGTCCAAAAAAGTATTAAGAGACATATCAGATTCCTGGTCTAAACGTCGGTATTCTTAGTTTCCATGTCTTTCAGACGGCGATAGAGAGTGGCCAGGCCAATGCCCAGGATGCGGGCCGCGACCTCTTTATCGCCCCCGGTCTTCTTCAGAGTTTGCAGGATGGCCAGCCGCTCGATCTCTTCGATGGAGGCACCTATGGGGATAATAATCCGGTCACCCCCCCCGGAAGAGTCCCTGATTTCATCAGGCAGATCTTCCAATTTGACGGTGGAATCGGAGCATAGAGCCACCGCCCGCTCCAAGACATTCTCCAATTCCCGCACGTTTCCCGGCCAGGCATAAGCTTTAAGGGCCTGGATGGATTCAGGGGCAAAGCCCATGGCCGGACGGTTGTTTTCCAGGCAGAATTTATCCAGAAAATATTGGGCCAAAAGCGGTATATCTTCCACCCGCTCCCGCAGCGGCGGAATTTCCAGTTGGATAACATTAAGCCGATAGAACAGATCCTTACGAAACCGGCCCTCGTTCATGGCCTGCTCTAGATCCTGATTGGTAGCCGCGACCACGCGAATATCGACGGTAAGCGTCGTAGATCCGCCGACCCGCTCAAACTCACCGTTCTGCAACACCCGCAACAGCTTGACCTGGGTCGGCAAGGGCATTTCTGCCACTTCATCCAGGAAGATGGTGCCCCCATCGGCCAGTTCAAAACGACCCTTGCGTTGCTGCACTGCACCCGTAAAGGCCCCTTTTTCATGGCCGAAGAGCTCGGACTCGATCAGCGACTCGGACAAGGCCCCGCAATTGACCATGACTAGGGGCTGGTCATGCCGGGGACTGCTGTAATGAATAGTTTCGGCGATAATTTCCTTGCCCACGCCGCTTTCCCCGGTCAACAGCACCGTGCTCTTTAAGGGGGCAATCTGGTTGACCTGGTGAATGATTTTCAGGAACGCCGGGCTGCGGCCAATAATCCGCCCACTGACCAGGCGCTCTTGCAGGGCCTGGCGCAAACGTTGATTTTCCAGGAGCAATTGTTGGGTTTCCAGGGCCTTGTTTACCACCTTGCGGATTTCCTGCATCCGGAAATCTTTGGTAATGAAGTCATAAATCCCCAGTTTTAGGGCCGAAACCGCTTCATCGACCGTAGCCCGGGCGGAAATCATGATGGCGATGACGCCGGGACAGATAACCCGGATGGCCTCAAACAGATCGGTGCCCTCCATGTCAGGCAACTTCAGGTCGATGATCGCCAGATCTACCGGCTGTTGGCGGACCTGCTCCAAGGCCTGGTTGCCGGTGGCGGCCAATTGCACCTGGTACCCGATCTTTTTCAGGCTACCTTCTAAGGCTTCCCTGGTGTTGGCGTCATCATCCACCACCAGTATTGTACTCATAATTATTTACCTGCTCATTAAATTTGAGTTTGCCATTTGCAATTACCATTTTTAAAATTCAGAATTGATCCAATAGCCAGCGTTGAGGTTTTAAGTCCACCAGGTGCTGGGCCAGCGTAGTCGGGCCGACATCGGTTAAGAGGTGGGTCCAGCCGCCGAGATGCACTATTGGGGAAGCTACCTGGGCCAGGGCCCGCAGGCGTCGAGCCATGATCCGGTCTCTCCTCGGCATCGGCTCTGATATCCATAGATAGCGACACTGCAAAGCAAAACGCTGGGGATGGGCCAGGGCTAGGCGGGCTTGATGATACTCCGCACCGATATATTGGCCCCAGTCGCCATCCTCGGTCAGCAGCAAGTTATGAAGATTTTTGGGAGTCAGCAGCTCGCTGAGGTAGCGACGCAACTGGTTGCGAGACAGCCGCCCGGTGTCAATCGCCCGCCAACCGATGTCGTGCTGTTGAACATAATCTTGCGTAGCCTGAGCCTCAAAGGGCCAGGCCAATTGGGCCTCGATGCGTCTCAGGGCCAGATGCTGGCGTGCCCCGGGTGGCATCTGCTTTATCGTCCTTTGAAACTGACGCCGCCAGGCCGGACCATGCCGCTGCCGATATCTCAAAGAGAACTGGCTAATTTCCACCGTAATCAGGCTTGGGCGCCAGCACTCCAGGCACTTCCAGACCCGTTGGTAGCCCTGGGGGTCGCCATGCACGGTCCCTACCAAGATCAGCTCAGCCATACGATAAAGTCTCTAATATTCAAAAAAAGCCTTGACAATCCCTGGTGCAAATTGTTATGACCAAGTGGTCATATGAGGTTTTTTTGATGACGCAAACCGTCCTACCTACTTTTATCAATCTGCCGCTCGCGAAGCAAGAAAAGATCGTCGCCGCGGCCCTGGCCGAGTTCGCCGATAAGGGTTATCAACAGGCCAGTATCAATGTCATGGTCGCTAGTTCGGGCATTGCCAAAGGCTCGATGTATCAATACTTTAAGGATAAAAAGGGGATCTTCCTCTATATTTTTGATTTTGCGATTTCCTTGGTGCGCCGAACTTTGGTGCAGGTCAAGGAAACCACCCAGGAGGCGGACTTTTTTACCCGACTGGAGAAATCTTTGTTAGCCGGAGTTGAGTTTATCCGTCAACATCCTCGCATCTATGCCATTTATCTGAAAATTCTATTCGATCAACACGTCCCCCAACGACCACAGTTGCTCAAGGCGGTGCGTCAATTTGCCGCCGAATACTTTCAATCACTGGTCCGGCAGGGCCTGGAACGCGGTGAAATCCGCGCCGATCTGCCCGGCCCCGTGGCCACCTTTCTGTTGGATGCCTTGTTCGACCGCTTTCTCCAGGCCACCTGCGTGCCTTTTTTTGATGTGACCCTGGGATTGGATCAGGCCCCGCCCGAAGAGATTGAGCATCGGGTTAAAGAACTGATCGACCTGCTGCGGCAGGGGTTGGCGAGTTAATTTTTTTACCATTTATGTGACCCGTTGGTCACAAGGAGAAGCACATGAATCAACCTAATGGCCTATTTATGGATCAAAAACTCTTTCCCATCTATGACAAGGTAATGGCCCAACAACGCCTGGACTTCGATGATGGCCTGACCTTATACCAAACCTCCGACCTGCTGGGTCTAGGCCATCTGGCCAACTTGGTGCGGGAGCGGCTGCATGGCGCGCAGACTTTTTATATCTATAATCAGCACATCAATTATTCCAACATCTGCATTAATGGCTGCCGCTTCTGTGCCTTTGGCAAGACCAAACAGGATCCGCAGGCCTACGAAATGAGCCTCGAAGAGATTTTTGCCAAGGTACAGGAGCGCCTGGCCGAGCCGATTAGCGAGCTGCATATTGTTGGCGGACTGTATCCAGGCCTTTACCGCGGTAGAAATCGCGCATCTGGCTAATATTGCCCAGATGTCGGTGACCGACACCCTGGAAGCCCTGAAGGAGGCTGGCCTGGGGTCGCTGCCCGGCGGCGGTGCCGAAGTTTTCAGTCCCCGCATCCGCCAGGCCCTGTGTCCGCGCAAATTACCTCCCGAGGGCTGGCTGGAAGTCGCCCAAACCGCACATCGCCTGGGTCTAAAGAGCAACGCCACTATGCTCTACGGGCATATCGAAACCATGGCGGAACGGGTAGAGCATCTGCTGCGATTGCGCGCCGCCCAGGATGAGACTGGCGGCTTTTTAGCCTTTATCCCCCTGGCCTTTCATCCTCGTAATACCAAATTGGAACACTTAAATGACACTACCGGCTTTGATGATCTGAAAAATCTGGCGGTGGCGCGCCTTATCCTGGATAACTTCCCCCACATCAAGGCCTTCTGGATCATGATCGGGCCTAAGATTGCGCAATTATCGTTGTCCTTTGGAGTCAACGACATCGATGGCACGGTGATGGAGGAGCGTATCACCCACATGGCCGGGGCCCAGACCGCGCAGGCCTTGACGCGGAAGGAACTGCTGCACCTGATCCGAGAGGCCGGAACGCCTCCAGGCCCAGGAGGCCCTGGCCTTATGGGATGAGGAGCTCTTGACCCTGGGACGCTGGGCGGATCAGGCCAGGCAAAGACGGCATCCGGAGCCGCGGGTGACCTATGTCGTTGACCGCAATATCAATTATACCAACATCTGTGTCTCCGGCTGCCGCTTCTGTGCCTTTTATCGGCGGCCCGGCGCGCCGAGCGGCTATGTGCTAGAGCGGGCCACCCTGATTCAAAAACTCCAGGAGACTAAAGACTTAGGCGGGACTGGCATCCTGCTTCAGGGCGGTTTAAATCCGGCCCTCCCCCTGGAATATTATGAAGAATTGTTGATCTTTATTCGCCGCGCCTTTGGCCTGCATATCCACGGGTTTTCGCCCCCGGAGATTGTGTTTCTGGCCCGGTTATCCGGCCTGTCAATAAAGGAAACCCTGAAGCGGTTGATCGCCGCGGGTTTGGGTTCGATTCCAGGGGGCGGCGCCGAGATCCTGGTGGATCGGGTGCGCCAGACGATCTCGCCCAATAAATGCACTGTCCAGGAATGGCTGGCGGTGATGGAAACCGCCCATGGCCTGGGTTTGCGGACTACCGCCACCATGATGTTTGGCCATCTGGAGACCCGGGCCGAACGGGTGGAACATCTGCTGCGCCTGCGAGAGTTGCAGGACCGCACCCAGGGCTTTACCGCCTTTATTCCCTGGGCCTATCAACCCGGCGGCACCGCGCTGGGAGGTACCGGCACCGGAGTCCTGGAATACCTCAAGAACCTAGCCATTTCCCGGTTGGTGCTGGATAATTTTGCCAATCTGCAGGTCTCCTGGGTCACCCAGGGCGCTAAGGTGGCCCAGGTGGCCTTGAAATTCGGGGCCAACGACTTCGGCTCGACCATGATCGAGGAAAACGTGGTCGCGGCTACCGGCGTCGGGTTTCGGTTGTCAGAGGCCGAAATCGTTCGGCAAATCACTACCGCAGGCTATGAGGCCCGGCAGCGGGACCACTTGTATCGCTTGTTATGAAAGGGGAATCTCTCGCCAAGGCGCCAAGGCGCCTTGGCGAGAGGAAAAAATATCTTGAAGATTAAAATCGCCATCATTGCCCGGGTCGGAGCCCATAAAGATTTCCAGGCGTTAGGGTTGAAATCTCTTGTCAGCCAGTCGCACCCCACCCCCTTTGGGGACAGCAATCCGATCCATGTCTTTTCCTCCCAGGATATTGATTTTGCAGTGCTGTCCCGCCATGGCGAAGACGGTTACCAGGTGTCTGCGCCGTTCGTCAATGATCGCGCCAACCTCTATGCCCTGAAAGCCCTGGGAGTGGAGAAAATTTTGGCCTGGACCGCGCCGGGGGCGCTCAACGATTGTATGTTGCCCGGCCATTTGGTGGTGCCGGACGATATCCTGGATGAAAGCCGGAACGGCCCGCAAACCTTTTTCACCAACCAGGGTCTGGGCTTTATCCGCCATAATCCGGTGTTCTGCCCGGAGTTGCGTGCCCAGGCGATTCAGACTCTCCAAAACGGCCCCTACCCTTTCCACTCGCAGGGAGTTTATGTAGCGACCACCGGCCCGCGGCTGGAGACCCCGGCGGAAATCCGCAAATTTCGGTGCCTGGGCGGCGATCTGGTCGGTATGACCCTGGTTCCCGAAATCTTTTTGGCTCGTGAACTTGAATTATGTTATGTGGCTTTAGCTTACGTGGTTAACTTCGCAGAAGGTCTTAAAGAACGACCGTATCAACCCGGCATACTGTTTGAGGGACTGGCCACCCCCGCGGAGCTGGCTCAGGTCCAGAAAGTGGAGACTGGTTTTGCAGAGCTGGCCTTAAGTTTGCTGCCCGGTCTGGCCTCTACCCCCCGGCACTGCCCCTGTGCCTGGCTGATGGAACGTTATCGCCGACGGGGCGACATCGGCGAGGATTGGCGGACATGGTTCCGTTAACCATACATCAGGCCCGTTGGCTGGTACCGGTAAGCGAGCCCATACTGGAAAATGGGGCGGTTGTGGTCGCAGGCCCACGGATTGTGGCGGTCGGGCCGGCTTCCCGGCTGCGGCGTCATTACCAGGGCAAATGCATCGATCATGGGGATGGGGCCATCCTCCCGGCTCTGGTTAACGCCCATGTCCACCTGGAATTTTCCGCGCTGCGGGGCCGGATTCCACGGCAAGCCGCCTTGGGTCACTGGCTTAGCGCCGCCATGGCCGAATTTGCTCAGCTCTCTGCGGCGGAAATCCACCATGGGGTTCAGGAGGGCCTGGCCGAACTCTGGCGTTATGGTACCATCCTGGTGGGCGAGGTCAGCAATACCGGCCTGAGTCTGCCGGGGCTTTTAAATAGCGGCCTCGGATTCCATTATTTTTATGAATGTCTGGGGTTTGATCGTCTCGGCTCTGGCCCGCTGGAGGCTGATTTTCCGATATTCGCCAGTCCCGAGGCTCGCGCCAGGGATAATTTCTCTGCCGCCGCCCATGCCCCGTATTCCGTCTCCCCTGCCCTATTTGGCCGCATTTTCGACTGGAACCGCCGTTATCGCCGCCGCACCACGGTCCACCTGGCCGAATCCCGGCAGGAAGTTGAATTTTTAAGACAGGGCAACGGCTTTTTCCAGCACCTGTTGCAGCAACGCGGCCGTTGGCCAGCCGATTATCAGCCGCCGCAATGTTCGCCGGTGGTCTATCTGGACCGGCTGGGCGGACTGGGACCACAGACGCTAGCCGTGCACGCCATCTGGCTAGATGCCGCTGACCGGGAACTCCTGGCCCGACGCTTGTCCTGGGCCGTGCTTTGCCCGCGGTCTAACCTCTTCACCGGCGCGGGATTCCCTCGTCTCTCGGAACTTTATCGGGCCGGGGTACGTCTGGCACTGGGAACCGATTCCCTGGCCAGCAACGACGACCTCAATATGTTTAACGAGATAATGACCCTGCAGCAACAATACCCTGATTTTGCCCCGGACAAGCTGCTGGCTCTGGCTACCTGCCAGGGTGCCTTAGCCTTGGGCCGCGGCCATGACCTGGGCAGTCTCGGCCCTGGCAAATTAGCCGCCCTGTTATTTATTCCCGTTGCTTCCGACCGCCATTTCTGGCCGGACTTGCTGGCGGCCGGCGCCGCGGGAAAAATTTCCTGGGTCACCGCTCCGGGTGTGGAGAGTTAATATGGTAACTAAACTGCGTCTGGGCCGTATCTGTTATATCAATGTCCTGCCGATTTATTATGCCCTGGACCGGGCTTTAGTGCCGAACGGCGCCGAGGTGGTCTGGGGGACTCCTGCCGAACTCAACGCCCTGATGGGCGCCGGGCGTTTAGATGTCAGCGGCATCTCTTCGGTGGAATATGGCCGTCATTTTCATGATTATCTGTTGCTTCCCGACCTGTCCATCAGCTCCCAGGGTGATGTCGGCAGCGTCATATTTTTCAGCCGCCTGCCCTTCCACCGCCTTAGTGGCCGCGCCGTGTTGCTCAGTCACAGTTCCGCCACCTCGGCGGCTCTGGTAAAGATCGTGCTGGCCGAAATTTACGGCGCCCGACCGCTCTATTATTCCGGGCCGGTAAGCCAACAACTGGCGGACGGCTGCTGTGGGCTGCTGGCCATCGGCGACGAAGCCCTGCGACTGCGGGCTACCGGGGTTTATCCTTATTACCTCGATCTGGGGCGGGCCTGGTATAAACTTACCGGCCTACCCTTTGTGTTCGGGGTCTGGGCGGTGCGGCAATCCTGCTGGATGCAACATCACGCTCAGGTTCGTTATCTGCATCAGACCATGTTGCTGGCCAAAAATTGGGGGCTTAAGTCCTTAACGGAAATCAGCCAGCGGGCGGCTGATTTAGTCGGGCTGGATTATCAGAAATTGTTCGATTATTTTCATCTATTGAACTATGATCTACGCGGTCCCCAACAACAAGGATTGCACGCTTTTTATCATTATCTTTATAAAGCCGGAGAATTGGCCGAAATACCGGAATTGCGGTTCCTTTAACCGTTTTCTGTTTTCGTTTCTCTGTTTTCAGTGCGAATAGGTTTTAAGCATAATCCCAAATTGAGGCCAAAAGCTATGGGCTATGACAGCTTACAACATTTTATCAAGGTCTTAGAACGCCAGGGCGAACTGCAGCGCATCACGGAACCGGTCAGTCCGTTTCTGGAAATTACCGAAATCACCGACCGGGTCTGCAAGCGATGCGGGCCGGCCTTGCTGTTTGAGAACGTGCCGGGTTACGCCATGCCGGTATTGATGAACGCCTTCGGCTCGTTAACCCGGATGTGCCTGGCCCTGGAAGTGGAGTCGCTGGACGAGATCGCCTCGGAGTTATTGAGCTTCCTGGAGGCCGAGGCCCCTGATACCCTGATCAAGAAACTCAAATTATTGCCTAAGTTGCGGCGATTGGCAAATATCTTTCCCAAGACCGTGTCGCGCGCCCCTTGCCAGGAAGTAATCTGGCGTCAAGACGAGGTCGATCTTAGCAAAATCCCTGTCCTGACCTGCTGGCCCCAAGATGGGGGACCGTTCATAACCCTGCCGGTGGTCATCACCCACCACCCGGAGACCGGTCAGCGCAATGTCGGGATGTATCGCCTCCAGGTCTTTGACAAACAGACCACCGGGATGCACTGGCATCGCCATAAAGGGGGGGCCCAGCATTATCGAGTGGCGGAGGATCGAGGCGAGCATTTGCCGGTAGCGGTGGCCCTCGGCCCGGACCCGGCGGTCATCTATGCCGCCACCGCACCGTTGCCGGATGATCTGGATGAGATCATCTTTGCCGGGTTTTTGCGGCAGCAGCCGGTGGAACTGGTGCCCGCGATTACGGTGCCGCTAGCCGTACCCGCCAACAGCCAAATCATCCTGGAGGGCTACCTGGAGCCGGGGGAACGCCGCCGCGAAGGCCCCTTTGGCGATCATACCGGCTATTACTCCCTGCCTGATGATTACCCGGTTTTTCATCTAACGGCCCTGACCCAGCGGCGGCAGCCGATTTATGCGGCTACTATCGTGGGTCAGCCGCCCATGGAAGACTGCTTCATGGCCAAGGCCACGGAGCGCATTTTCCTGCCCCTAATCAAAAAACAATTGCCGGAAATCGTCGACCTTAATCTGCCGGTGGAAGGCGTTTTTCATAATCTGGCCTTTGTCTCCATTGACAAGCGCTATCCCGGCCAGGCCCGTAAGGTCATGTATGCCCTGTGGGGGTTGGGCCAGATGATGTTTACCAAAATTATCTTAGTGTTCGATAAAGAGGTGGATGTCCAGAATCTGTCGCAGGTGCTCTGGCGGCTGGGCAATAATGTTGACCCGCGCCGTGATCTGGTGCTGGCGGATGGACCGGTAGACGTGCTGGACCATGCCTCTCCCCTACCCCATTACGGCTCCAAGATGGGGATCGATGCCACCCGCAAGTGGCCGGAAGAGGGCTTTACTCGGGACTGGCCGCCGGTCATCAACATGTCTCCTGAGGTAGTCAAAAAGGTGGATGAATTATGGCCGCGCCTGGGTCTGGAATAAAGCGTTACGCCATTGCCCTGACCGGGGCCAGCGGCATGATCTACGCCAAGGAATTGTTCGCTTATTTCCGGGGGCGCCCTGATTTAGAAGTGCATGCGGTATGTTCCGCGGCCGGGGAACAGGTTTTGGAGTTAGAATTGGGTCTTAGTTTCCTAGAATTAGTTGGCCCTCAGGTCATCATCCACGCGGCCAAAAATTTTGCCGCGCCGCTGGCCAGCGGCTCCTTTCCACTCCAGGCCTTAGTGGTTATCCCTTGTACTATGGGGACCTTGGCCGCCATTGCCCAGGGCCAATCGCAGAACCTGATCCATCGGGCCGCCGAGGTCTGTCTGAAAGAACAGCGGCCCCTGCTGTTGGTAATACGGGAGACCCCGCTAAACCTGATCCACCTTAGAAATATGAACTACGCGGCCCAGGCCGGGGCTACCATTTTCCCCGCCATGCCGGGTTTTTATCAGCACCCGCAAAGCTTGGAAGAGATGGCCCGCAATTTTGTCGGGCGTATCCTGGATCACCTGGGTCTGGAACATAATTTGACCAAACGCTGGGGCGCATAATGGGCCGTTTATTTTTTCAACCCCAAGATTTTAATAACAGAAAACAGAAAACAGAAAACAGAAAACCTTTTTTCCAATCAATCCGCATCCTGCTGGCAATGGTCAAGATCGAACATACCGTCTTTGCCCTCCCCTTCGCCTTCATGGGAGCTTTGCTGGCGGCGCAGGGCTTACCCAGTGGACGGCAGGCCCTGTTTATTCTCCTGGCCATGGTTGGGGCTAGGAGTGCCGCCATGGCCTTCAATCGCCTGGTGGATGCGCGCTTTGACGCCCTCAATCCCCGCACCCAGAACCGGGCCTTACCGCAAGGATTGATCAGCCGGAAGGCGACCATCCTATTTATCATAATCAGCGCCTTGCTGTTTTTCTGGGCCGCGGCGCAACTCAACCGCTTTTGCTTGCTGCTCTCGCCGTTGGCTTTGGCGGTTGTCCTGCTCTACTCCTATACTAAACGCTTTACCTGGGGCTCCCACCTGTGGCTGGGCGCGGGTCTGGCCATTGCTCCCAGCGCCGGCTGGATCGCGGTGCGGGGCGGCCTGACCCTGGTGCCGGTGGTGCTATCCGCGGCGGTGCTGCTCTGGGTGGCCGGCTTTGACATCCTCTATGCCCTCCCGGACGAAGATTTTGACCGCCATATGGGTCTCTTTTCCTGCCCCCGCCGGTTCGGCCGGGTCAGGGCGATGCGTCTCGCCGCCATCTTACATCTCGGTGCCGCAGCAGGATTCATACTGACCGGCTGGCTGGCCGGATTGGGATGGCTCTATCTGATCATTGCGCTGTTAGCCGGGATTTTATTGCTGCTAGAACATAGTCTGCTTTCCCCACATGACCTGTCCCGCTTAAACCATGCTTTTTTCACCCTGAACAGCCTGGTAGGGGTGCTATTGGGCCTGGCCACGCTATTCAGCCTCTGGCCTTAATTTAGCCAATGGTTTGCCGATTGATAATTAACCCGTTTTTTTTTCGGGTTTTATTAACTTTATGCTTGACAATTTTTTACCAATGGCCATAAAATTGGGACATGATCATCTTGCTAGTAAAAACTTATTCATGAGGTTTGATAACAGAAAGGGGGTGAGGGAAAGCAAATAAAGATTTGCCTGTTAAGCATTATCCTAATTGTTTAACTACTTTGTTTAAGGGGGGAAAAACTATGAGAAGTAAGGGGAAAATAATTCTTTTGGCAGCCATTGCTGCCTTGGTTTTGGTCCCGGCCCTGTGCTGGGCAGAGATGTTTGTCGAGGGGTATGTGGGTGGCACTTTTGGGGCCAATTCGGATGTCGATGTTAGCGCTGCAGGGGCAAGCGCCACTTTGGATGATGCCAAAATCGATCCTTCGGTCATTGGCGGTCTCAAGGTCGGCTACTGGTTTACCAAAGAAGGATTTTTGGGCTACGACTACCCGGATTGGATGAAATACCTCGGGTTTGCCCTCGATCTCAGTTACCATAACCTCGATCTCCGTCCCCAAGAGACACGGGTTACTGGGGTCCCGGGAATTGCCAGTATAAGATCTTGGGATGACGGCCGTGCTTTCACGGTGGGCTTTATGTTCATGGGCCGTTATGGCTTCCTGCCGGATTCGGAAGTGCCCTTCGGTCGCCTGCAACCTTATGTGGCAGTAGGTCCGGCCTTGGTGATTTCCACATTTGAACCCACCATATCTGTTCCGGGAGGACCGGTGGTGCCTTTAGGTAGAGACACCACGACGGAAATCGCCCTGATGACGGATGTTGGGTTGCGTTATATGGCCCTGAAGAACGTCTCTTTAGATGTGGCCTTCAGATATCGCTATACTGAGCCATCTTATGATTACGATTTTGCGGGCACCAGCGTCTCCATTGATCCAGAGTACCATCTTTTCAGCTTTTATGCCGGTGCCGCACTTCACTTCTAATCTAAGGCAATAAATATTTTCCCAGGCGGCCGCCGGGCCGCCTTTTTTATTGGTCGAGATTTTCGCCTCTTAATAGTTATGTCCAGATCAGGGTTTGATAAGACCTCTACCCCTCTTTTGGACATTTTTGTTTTAAGAAGATGCCGAAACCAGCCGAAAAGGAAATTATAAGAATAAATTCTTCTCGGCTCAGTCGCCCGAGGTAGAGGGTCGCGATTTATTACTTCAGGCTTTTACTTAATCGCCTGCGCGTAGGGGCGACGCGGCGGGACGCCCCGCCATTATCATATTTCAGTGATGATGTGAGTTATTTTCTCAGGAGTCTAACATGCCGGATCACAAAACCTCTGAAGTCTGGCTGGAGCTTTCCCAGGGTCAGATCAGATTATTAGCCGACGGCGTTGCTTTTAATATCATGGTGAAACCGGATGTTTCAGCCCGGCCCGGTTCAGAAAACCGGGAAGAAAAGGGTCTGATCCAAGGGGCAATCGACCCCGGAGGGCAACAAACCGCTTTTGACCAGAATTATTATCGTCAGATTTCAGAGGAAATGTATCAGGAGATCGGACATCTCTGCAAAAACCTCAACCTTTCCATCCAGAATCTGTCTATGGCCGAGATCCTGGAGGCTAATGTCATCTCTCCGGGCGAATGTCTGGATCAGGCTCGGGATCAGCTTACCGACGTGATGGAGATGACTGAAAAAGCTACTCTCAATATCCTGGAGTTGATCGAACGTATCCGGGGTGACTGTCAGGGGGTGCAAACGGTCCTGGACGAGCTATCTCAGGTTGCTTTACCTTTGCCGGCGGTACCCACCCTCGCCCTTGACGACCTGGAAAAACTGAAAAATTTCTGTCAGTCCGCGGCCACCCTGTTGCCTACCCTAACCGCGCAAGCGGAAAATTTGCAGACCCAACTGCAAGCCTTTGAGACTGCTCAGTCAATGAGCACATCCGATAAGTCCAGCGGTTCAGAAACGCCCGCGCCAATCTACCAATTTTCCCTGGAAACCATTTTACAGACCCTATATGAATTCTGCACCAATGAAGCGGTCAAACAACATCTTAAATCATTCATGGTCAATAGAGATTCCCTGTTTCAGGTGCAACCGGTGACAGAGGGTCTCAATCGCCTGGCTCAAGATCTGACCCCGGAGGATAATTTCTTTAATTTCCCCATAGAGCAGATTTTTCAGATTCTGGCTGGGGCTTGTCAGGATGAATCCGGGATTGTCTTGCTTAAAAAGATGGCCGCCACCTGTAACAAGATTTTCTTGGATGCGGTAGTACCCTTGGAAGTGCCGCCGCTCAGTCCGGGTGAGCCGGCCATAGATAATGTTGACCAAGAGGATGATGAGTTTAGCGCCGCGCCCCAGACCGCTGATCTGACCTCGCAAATGGCTGTCCACCTGGAGCAACTACGGCAATTGGCCAGCCAACTCGGTGATTGGCAGTCGCTAGCCCTACCCTCCCCGCCCCCAGACAGCCTCTTAGAAGAACCAGAAACTATCCCGCCGTCCGTGCCCGTGGCCCAGGAAGGCATGCAGCGGATTGACGGAGCCCTGTCAAGGATATTGGAACTTCTATCCTTCCAAGATCTGTCTGGGCAGCGGCTGCTCAAGGTTCTTAAGACCCTGCGCAGCCTCCAAGTACAGTTATTGAGCTTTTTGGTGGCTTATGGCACCAAGATCAAAAAGAAAGAAGAACAGAAAGAACTCACGGTAGCCGAGAGCGATATCCTGGCCCAAAACGAAATTGATCGCTTGATTACCTCCATTACACCCTCGACCGTTGCCGGGGAAGCAAAGCCGGAACAGTTACCTGGGGATGACCAACCCTTGGATCAGGCGGCGGTCAACGACCTCCTGGCTAGCTTGGGCTTTTAATCGCCGATAAGTTCAATGATAATTGGTATAAAACCTGCATTAAGATCAGGGCAAGAGGATAGTCCATGTTTCGTACACCAGTCAATATTTCCTATTCGCTATTGTCCATCAGCCATCAGGCCCGCCAGACCACGCATCTGCCCAGTTCCGCCATAGCTGGTCGCAGCCGCCTGCCGGATTCGACCTTTAGCCAGGTCGTTTCGAGCCTGCTGCAAGATCGGCAGGATCGACCCCGAACCGTGAGCGGCGGACGGCAAGAATTTCCCCAGAGCCGGGCCCTGGCCAATCTCATGCAAATTAGCCTGTCCCGACGATTGATCAACGCCAGCAATTTGGGATCTTCCGGCGCGGCACGGGGCTCTACTGCTGAACGCCGGTCAATCGCCTCCCTGGAACGTCAACTCCAGGGGTTGATGCGTGGCTCATCTAAATCTACCGACCAGGCCTATACTAGCTCCGACTTTGACGACCTCATCAAAGAGGCCTCCGGTCGTTATGGAGTGCCAGAAAAATTGATCCGGGCAGTGATCAAGGTAGAGAGTAACTTTAATCCCCGCGCCACTTCTCCGGCCGGAGCCATGGGGTTGATGCAGTTAATGCCCGGCACGGCTAATGATCTGGGAGTCCAGCAGCCTTACAGTCCCAGGGAAAATATCATGGGCGGCACCCGGTATCTTAGGGAACTGTTGGATCGCTATAACAATAGTCTGCCCCTGGCCCTGGCCGCCTATAATTGGGGAATGGGCAACCTGGAAAGGGGCGGCACCTTGCCCCAAGAGACCCGCAATTACGTGCAGCGCGTCTCCCGCTACTATCAGAGTCAGACCTATTCATCCTGAGGATAAGCTCCCAGAGGGTCTTTTTACAACTCAACCTAAACATCTAGCCGTCTGACATAGTCAATTTTCTAAGAAATGAGAGTCATAAACGATGCGGTCCAGGATGGCGTCGGCGACGGTGGCGTCCTGGAACTGGTCATGAGGTCTGTCTTGCTCACCCCCGATGATGAAAAACTTTTTTTAGGCCGTTATGATAAAGGTAACGAGCTCGGAGTGAGGTCGCTCAATTTTTGGTAGGAAATCCCCGACAATGAAACGGATCCGGGCTTCCTGGCACGAACCCCCGACTGTTTCATGTCATTTGTAGACGGTTGTAATTGACCTGACAGATATGCATATCGTGCATACAATTTGTTATGAAAATTGAGTGCGATCCGATCAAGGCAAGGACAAACTTCTTGAAATACGGCATTGAATTTGCTGACGCCGTTGGAATTCTTGACGATCCGCACGCAATAACCATTGAAGACCCGGACGCAGAGAGTGAACAAAGGGTCGTAACCATTGGACTGGATTTGCTGGGCCGGGTTGTAGTCGTTGGGTACGCCTATCGAAGTGATAATATTCGTTTGATTTCAGCAAGAAAGGCCAATAAAAAGGGGCAAAAAATACTCCCGTATCATCTTATCCAGATGTTACGAAAGACTTGATTTCTTGCCTGGCAGTCCTTTCCTGTTTTTGTATCATTCCTCGACCAGTTCCTTCATTTCCGGATAGTTGCGGATGACGTTGATGAGCTGGACCGTTCGCCGCTCCAGACGCCGTTTAAAAATGGTGAAGATGTTTTTCATGACCTTGTACCCCTCTGGGTGGCGGTCGAGGATCTGCATGAATTCCGCTCCGGGGACAAAAAAGATCTCGGACGGTTCGGTGCACAGAGCGTTGGATTTGTGGGTCCGGTCGGCGGCGGAGAGAGCCGACCAGCCGAAGGAGTTTCCGTATTTTATCGAGCCCAGCGACATCATCACCCGGGGCGAAATCTCCACTTCCAGGAGAATTTTCCCCCTTTTGAGCATATAAAATAATTCCGCGGGATCGTTTTCGTTGAAGATGATTTCCCGTTCGTTGCATTCCCGGGACTGGACCAGGGGCTGTAGTTCCTCCAGCATAGGATTGGTGAAGTCCCGCAGGATCAGGATTTTTTTCAAGTCGTTGATGGTTACCATACCGCGCTCCTTGTCAGACCAGACCGGATAAGATGAAAAACAGCAGCAGAAAGGCCATGGCGACCGCGGCGCCGATCCCCACCGGGGAAGCACCTTCGGCCAGGGCCTGTTGCAGAGCCAGGCGTTTTTTCCGCAGCTCCTCGCCCCGGAGCCCCTGGGCCAGCCAGAGGGGATAGAGGAGGAGCAGAGCCAGGCGGAAGGGGAGGTCGCGCGACCAGCGGCCCAACCATCCGGCCAGTCCCAGGCTGAAGACCTGCTCGGCCCGGTCGTTCAAGCCGTTTAAGGCCCGGTCCATGATCCGGTAAAAGAGCCGCCCCCCCCGGCGGTAGAACCAGTCGGCGTCGAGGTTGATGCTCCGGATCTCCGCTGGATAGATGCCCGAGAGCAGGAGCAGGGGAAAGGCCAACGCGGCGAATAACAGGAGCTGTAGCTGCCCGATCACGTGGGCGGCCGTATAGGGTTCGTAGTCTACGGGATACGGCAGGAGGCTATAGAGCGGGCCGGGGAAGGAACCGATGAAAATGCAGAGGCCGGCCGTCAGGACCATGGCCAGGGACATATTCCAGGGGGCTTCTTTGGGACGCAACCCAGAGTCGTGAGAAAAGAAGGCGAAGAACGGGACCTTGATCCCCGCGTGTTCCAACACCCCGGCGGAGGCGAACAGCAGGATAAACCAGATGAGGCGCAGATCGCCCAGGGCGGCTGCTTCCATGACCATGGACTTGCTGACAAAGCCGCTGAAGAGGGGGAAAGCGGAGATGGAGGCCGCTCCCACTATACAGCAGATACAGGTTAAAGGCATGGTCTTATAAAGCCCCCCGAGATCGGTAGCCTTGGTCGTGCCGGTGCGGTAGAGGACCGCGCCTATGGACATGAACAGCAGGGCCTTGAAGAGGATGTCGTTGAAGGCGTGGGAGATCGCTCCGTTGATCGCCAACGGGGTGCCGATGCCGATGCCGCAGACCATGAACCCCACCTGGTTGATGAGGCTGTAGGCCAGCACCCGGCGCAGGTCGTTTTCGATGACGGCGTAAAAGATGGGGAAGGCGGTCATGATGGTTCCGATCCAGATCAGGACCTCGGTCCCCGGAAAGCCCCGGGCCAGGACATAGACTGCAGTTTTGGTGGTAAAAGCGCTTAACCAGATCACCCCGGTGACGGTGGCTTCTGGATAGGCATCGGTCAACCAGGGGTGCAGCAGCGGCCAGGCGCAGTTGACCCCCACCCCGAAAAAGATCAGGTAGGTGGCTAGCCCGTTTAATCCGATGTATTCAAAGGCCAGGGACCCGGTCTGGTGAATCTGGAGGGTCACCCCGGCCAGCAGACAGAGGCCGCCGACCACATGGACCAGCAGGTAGCGGAAGCCGGCGGCCTGGGCCTCCCGGGTGCGCCGGTTCCAGATGAGGCAGACCGAACTGACGGTCAACAATTCCCAGAACACGAACAGGGTTAAGAGGTCCCCGGCAAACACCACTCCCAGGGCGCTGCCGGCGTAGACCAGGCCGGCCATTTGTTCCAAGTCTTCTTTGACGTGCAGGGCATAGATGGCACCGAGAAAAGCGACCAGGTGAAAGATATACCCAAACAGGAGGCTGAGCCGGTCCACCCGGGCCAGGATGAGTTGATAATCCCAGAAGGCAATTACGCCGTGAATCCCGGTGGACAACTGGAGCAGATTCAGAAACCCGCTGACCGGGGGCTGGCGGCAGGCCGCTACTCATCGTAGTATTCCTCTTTCCGCATTACCAAAGGCCGTAGGACATACTTGGCGGCCAGTACCAACGCCACGAAGCTCACGAACCCGAACGCGGCATAAAACTGAGGCCAGTCCTCCCAGGGGAAAATGGCGTGCTTGGGAAGCAACAGGTCGAGGACCAGCAGCAGCACCAGAACAAAATAAAAGATCCAAAAGAATCGCTTGATGTTGGCCGGTTTGTCGAATAGATACTGTTTTTCTTTTGCCGTCGTCTCGGACATGGCCGGGTCCTTATAAGGTGTAATAAAAAATCAAGGCCAGGTAGATAACCCCGGCGGCCAGGATGATGAAGAAAAAGGGCCGGTATCCTGGAACTGGATCGTGCCGCAGTTCCATTTTGTCGGAAGGTTCTCCGCTCATTTTCCAGTTTCTCCGAGCAGGGCCTGGACAGCCAGCTGCGCCAGGTCCAAAAATGGCTGAGGATAAAAAAACAACGCCAAGGAAATCAGGGCGGTCAGCGCCAGGGGCGCTACGCAGAAAATCGGCGCTTCCGAGACGGTGTCCGGGAAATTAGTTTCTTGGGAACCGACAAAGAAGGCCCGGTAGACGATGGGTATAAAGTAGGCGGCGTTCAGCAGGGAACTGACCAGAATGACCAGCAGCAGGGGAAACTGGTCGGCCTGCAGCGCCCCGAGGACCAGGTACCATTTGCTGAGAAAGCCGCCACCGGGGGGGATGCCGATAATGGAAAGGGCGCCGATGAAAAAGGCGGCCATGGTGACCGGCATCCGTTTGCCGATACCGACCATTTCACTGATGTATTTCTTGCCGGTGGCCACATAGATGGCGCCGGCGCAGAAAAACAGCGTGATCTTGCCGAAGGCATGCATGGCGATATGAACCATACCACCCATGAGGCCTTTGGGTGAGAGCAGGGCCGCCCCCAGCACGATGTAGGACAACTGGCCGATGGTGGAGAAGGCCAGGAGACGTTTCATTTCGTTCTGGGTCAGGGCGATCAGGGAGGCGACGATGATCGTAAAGGCCGCCACGTAGGCCACCGCCGTGCCCAAATGCAGGGAGGCCAACAGGTCGAGGCCGAACACCCCGGTGAGGATCCGGAGAATGGAGAAGACCCCCACCTTGACCACGGCCACGGCATGAAGCAGAGCGCTCACCGGGGTCGGCGCCACCATGGCCGCCGGCAGCCAGGCGTGCAGGGGCATGATCGCCGCCTTGGCAAAGCCGAACAAGAACATGAACAACAGCACCCCCAGCAGGATCGGCGAGGTCGAGCGCGGGAGAAACCCCTGCCCCGAGAATTCCAGCGTTCCGGACAGGTGATAGGAGATGACCATGGCCGGCAGGACCAGCCCGATGGAGGTGCCCACGATATATAAGAGATACTTACGGCCTGAGCGCCGCGCCTCCGCATCCTGGTGGTGGGTGACCAGTGGATAGGTGGCAAAGGACAGCATTTCATAAAACAGATACAGGGTGAAGAGATTGGCGGAAAAGGCCGCGCCGATGGTGGCCGAAAGGGCCAGGGCGAAAAAGCAAAAATATCGGGTCTGGCTATGCTCGTCCAATCCCCGCATATAGCCGATGGAATAGGCCGAGGTGATGATCCACAGCGAGGAGGCCACCAGGGCGAAGAGCATCCCTAAGGCGTCCACCCGCAGGCGGAGGGCTACCCCGGGCAGGACCTCCACCACGGTGCAGACCAGTTCCCGGCCTTCTAAGACCGTCGGCAGCATGGAAAGGATGATTAAAAACTTCAGGCCGGCGGCCCCGAAGGTCCAGGCCTCCCGGACGTTGGCATTACGGCTGGAAATCAGGATGGGAACCACGCCGAGGGACACCAGCACAGCGATCAGCGGTTTTAGGGAAGACAACGGTTCTACTTCAGTCCACCTGTGTTCAGAGCATCATTCCCGGAACGGCGTGGCGGATCACTCGCCCGACGATTTCTCCGGTGTATAGGCCTACCAGGATCAGGCCCAGGGCCGTCATCCAAAGCGGCACCAGCATGCCCAGCGGGGCTTCCTGGATGGCCGGTCCGCCCTCGCCGTGGGCCGAGCCATGGGAGGCTCCGAAGGGTTCGAAAAAGCCGATCTCGAAGATCCGGAAAAACAAGACCACGCTCACCAGGCTGCTGAAGAGCAGGGCCAACAAAAACCCGTAATGGCCGCCCTGGATCGCCCCCAGCAAGAGATACCACTTGCTGAAGAACCCGCAGGTCGGCGGGACTCCGATGATCGATAGGGCTCCCACCACCAAGGCCCCCATGGTCCAGGGCATGGTCCGAAACAGGCCCGGCAGACTTTCCCACCGGCTGTCCCCCTTGACATGCACGATATTTCCCACGGCGAGAAAAAGGCAGAGAGTCATCAGGGCGTCGTTGAGGATATGCAGGACCGCCCCGGTGAAACCCGCCTGGTTGCCCAGCCAGAAACCGCCGACCATATAGCCCACCTCGGCCACCACAATAAAGGTCAGCATCCGCTTCACGTCCTTCTCGGCCAGAGCCAGTAGGGACCCCATGACGATGGCGATGACGGCCAGCCAGACCACTACCTCGTTTAACCTTAAGACTAAAAAGGCGAAGTCCACGGTGAAGACGGTCAGGACCATCCGGATCATGACATAGACCATCACCTTAGTCATCAGGGGGGCCACCAAGCTGCTCACCGGCGACGGCGCATAGGTATAAGCGTTGGGCAGCCAGGCATGGAGCGGGAAAAAACCCATCTTGAGCCAGACCCCGACCATCAGGATCGCAAAGGCCACGGTCACCACTTTTGAATCGTACAGGGGCGGCAACAAACGGGCGATGTCCTCCATGTTCAGCGAGCCGGTGATAATGTACAGGTAGCCGACGCCGAGGAGATAAAAACAGGCCCCGATGGTCCCCAGGAACACGTAATGGAGACTGGACAGAGCCGCCCGCCCTTTTCCCAGGGCGATCAGGGCATAGCCGGTAATGGCGGCGATTTCCAGCAGGACATAAAGGTTGAAGGCGTCGCCGGTAGCCACCATCCCCAGCAGTCCGGTCACAAACAACACATAGAGCGTATAAAAAGGGCCGGCTTTTTCCGGAAAGTCCTTTTCCACGCTGGGGCGGGCCGCGATCAGGTTGACGAATCCCACTGCGGAAACCACGGCCAGGACCAGGGCGTTCAGGTAGTCCACCCGGTAGTAGATCCCCCAGGGAGGGGGCCAGCCCCCCATCCAGTAGGAAACCGGACCGCCGCTTATCACGTCGCCGAGCACCCCCAGAGAAACCAGGAGGCTGCTGCCCAGGGCGGCCACGGCCAGCGGGAAACAATAGACCGGCCGGAGCCAGCCAGCAGCACTGATGAAAAAAGAAGCTAACAGGGGGAGGATGACCAGCAGGGCAGGATAGTGTTCGCTCATAGCCCTCGGATCTGCTCTAGGATTTCGTCTTCTTCCAGGCTCAGGTAGCGATGATAAACTTTGATGGCAATGGCCAGGGCCACGCCCAACGTGGCCACAGAGACGACAATGGCGGTGAGCATCAGGACGTGGGGCAGGGGGTTAATGTAATCGGCGGCCCGGACGGCCTGATGGGCAACGTCGTGGCCGTGCTCGATGATCGGAATAGTGGCCCCTTTCTTAACCCCGGTGGAAACATAAAACAGGATGACGGCCGTCTGAAAAATGTTCATCCCGACGATCTTCTTCACCAAGTTATTCTTGGCAATCATCGCATAGAGACCGATCATCATCAGGGTGATGTAGATCCAGTAATTGTATTTTTCAATGATCAGGCTGAGGAACTCTTCCACGGCCTATAACCCCTCGTCATACCGGCCCCGAGAGGCCAGATTCTTAAAGATCCAGACCATGGTGCCCATGACCGCCATGCCAACCCCCACCTCCACCAATAAAATCCCGTAGGATCGGGCCATGATTGGCCCTACCGGCAACAGGGTAGCCAGGGCCTGATAGTCCAGAAAGCGATATCCCAGGCCCAGACACAGGACCCCGGTTCCGGCGAAGATGAACACGCCGACAGGACTGAAAAGGGCGCTAATCTTTTCCCCCATGCGTTTCAGGGCGGTTCGCAGGCTGTGGGACACGGAAAGCAGGATGATACTGGCCCCCAGGATCACTCCCCCCTGAAATCCCCCGCCGGGACTGTGATGCCCGTGGGCGATGACATACAGGCCAAAAAGCTGGATGAAAGGAATCAGATAGCGGCAGACCTTTTCAATGATGAAATCATGGGGCGTCCAGATGCTGTCCACCGGCTCGAATTCCCGTAACGGCAGGAAAACTTCCCCCCCTTCCTTGATTCGAAAGGTCAATCCCGTCAACCGGTGCCGATACTGGCGGGGGCGCGGCAGCCGGCGCCGAGGAACCCGTAATAACAGGAAACAAGCCACCCCGGCGCAAAAAATGACCGTAGTCTCAAACATGGTATCGAAGCCCCGGTAATCGGCCAGCACCGAGGTCACCGCGTTGGGCACGGCAGTCTCCTCCAACGTCTTTTCAAGATAACGGGGCGAGACGTGGAGGCTTGCCGGGGATTCAGGATCCCCGAACGGGGGGAAATTAACCGTGGCAGAAACCAGGACCGCTCCCACCAGTCCAACAATGATAAGTCCCAGGGTTTTCAATCCTTCGTCCTCCGAGTGGTGTGATACACGGCGGCTATGAAAAATACCGTGCTAACCCCGGCCCCCACTGAGGCTTCGGTGAAGGCCACGTCCACCGCTCCCATAATCGCCCAGAGCAGACACATCATGAAACTATAGGCGCCGAACAGGATGGCCGCTCCCAGCAGGTCCCGGATCATGATCGCCCCGATCCCACAGAATACCACCAGGGTCAGTATGAGCAGGTCCAGTTGCCAGATCATCGGCTTACCTCCGGGGGTCCCCCTTTTTCCAGGGCTCCAGACCCGCCCGAAACCCGGCGTCCACGATGGCATGAGTGGCCGTTGGACTGGCCAGAAAGACAAAAACCACGATCAGCATCAGCTTCAGACCGGAGAGCACGGTACTCAGGGTCAGGGGAAACAGTTGATGAATGGCCGACCCGAGCAGGATCAGAAAGGACCCCATGGTGTCCAGCTTACCGGCCGGATGCAGCCGGGAATAAAAGTCGGGAAAACGCAAAAGGCCCAAAGTCCCGCCGGCAAAAAATATCAGTCCCACCGCCAGGCAGAAGATAACGATCAGATCGATTACCATATCTACTCCCTAAATGGACGTACCGAAAATCTCCGCCGGGGCGGTTTCCAAATTCCGGCCAAAGGCCGAGCGCCGCTCCCGCAACTAATAAGTTCTTTCATAAAGCCCTTTCCGCTTCTGAAGATATCGAGCGGCCGCCAGGACGGCAATGAAATTCAACAGAGCATAGGCCAGGGCGATGTCAACGAACATTTCCAGCCGATGATACAACAGGCCGATAAAAATCAGCAGCACTGTCGTCTTGGTCCCGATAGCATTCACCCCGATCATGCGGTCCAACACTGTGGGGCCGAAAATGCCTCGGTAGAGCGACAGCATTACCAGGCCGCCCAGAAAGAGACTGCATCCCAGGAAAAAATCGTCCACCTTTACTCCTCCCCGAAGGCCCGAGCGATGCGCCGCTCCATCTCCCCGGGTAGACCCTCCCCGCTGAAACGGTCGATGGCGTGCACGCTGAAGTCCCGGTGAAAATTAACGTAAATCGTGATCGTCCCTGGCGTCAGGGTGATCGAATTGGCAAAGGTCACTTGGGCCAGGTCGCTCTTTAACCGGCTTCGAAACCGCAATACCTGGGGGTCAATCAGTTCCATCATCCGAGGATGAAAAGAAAGATACAATACATGCAGGGCAGATAGCAAAATCTGATACAGCAGCCAGGGCAGATATCCCAGAAACCCAAAAAACGTCCGGATGGTCCTTCCGGTCAGGGGTCCGGAAAAGAGAAGGTCCGCGGAAAAATACGACACCAAGGCGCTGGACAACACGCCCAGTGCCAGATGAAAGGGGTCGAATTTTCCCGACAGCAGGATCCAGACCCCCATCATAAGGATAAACGTGGCTCCGTAAACGGAACCGCTCTTTTTCCCCTCCTGGTAATGAGGGAGTTCGAGCTTCGGCTGTGGGGCAGCGTCTTTTTTCATGTCTTCCTGCTAGGGCGACAAGAAATTTATGGTCTTCCTTAATTCCAGTCAGTGGATGTTGCCAAGTATATTCGAGTGCCGGTTCATGGCAAGAATATGTCCGATAACTACGCAATTAGTTAAAATTACAGCAACTCCTGGTCAGAAGTTAAAAAGTACTTCACCCACTGGTAAAACCAGCAATGAACCGGTGGTAGCTATCATGACCCAGGGGATTCGGAGGGCCGCGGCTTTACGCCGCCGCGATATTCCTGCCACGTCCTTGTATAATATATCACATATCAATGGAACCACAATATAATTATCCTTTGTCGCCAAGATGACCCCTTCAGATAGGGGATGAGAGGGACTCAACTCGGCTTTTTCTGGTGTTCTACATACTGTTTAATAACAGATATCGGGGCACCACCACAAGATCCGGCAAAGTAGCTCGGAGACCAGAGCATGCCTTTCCAATAATGCCTTTCTAGTTCCGGGAATCGTCGGCGCAAATGCCGGGACGATACTCCCTTAAGACTGTTAACCAGCTTGGAGATTGCCACTTTGGGAGGGTAGTGTACCAAGAGATGGACATGGTTTTCTTCGCCCTCAAACTCAATGAGATCAGCCCCGAAATCTTGGCAGACGTCCTTGAATATACCCCGCATGGCCTCCAGAATCGCTGGGGTGAAGACTTTTTTGCGGTACTTGGTCACGAACACGAGATGCACATGCAGGTTAAAAACGCAATGTCGCCCGGTGCGGATATTATAGTCAAACGACATTGAAACCTAAACACGAGATGCACATGCAGGTTAAAAACGCAATGTCGCCCGGTGCGGATATTATAGTCAAACGACATTGAAACCTATCATTTGGGGCGTACACCGCTTTAATACCTCAGAGGGGATTTTAGATAGGGAGGCAATGAAGCCCCGAAAGCAAAACTTGAGTTTATCCAGAGACTTCCAACACCTATCCAGAGACTTCCAACACCAGTTATATGACAAGATGCTCTTGGCCCAACGGATGAAATATTCACAAGCATTCATTTTGGGACGATAAGGAGGAAGACGGTGTTCCCGCAGTCTATTGGCCGCCAGAGCTTGCTGAACCAGCCTGCCATTGTGCCAAGGGACGGATGAGTGCGGCATAAAACCAGATGTTCTTTTTGCCGGGGGAGGAAGAGTCAACTTCCGCGGGAACACCCTTTTGAAACCAGCCTTGGCGAGGCAGAGCATCTTGTTCAATCTTACCTTCATCAACATA
>MUKC01000117.1 GCA_002049795.1 Desulfobacca sp. 4484_104
TTCATGTTAAAGAAACTAGACAATTATTTTTGCTAAATGAAGAGGAATCGATTGATCAACTTGACGCGCGGCTTTGGCGGGGTTCCTTTAATGCCAGAGAAAGCTCTTTACAGCAATTATCTCCCTATGTGGGAAAAATGAAATCGGGCATGGCCAAGGCCTTAATGAAGCTGTTTTCCAAACTGGGGAAATTGTTTTAGATCCTTTTTCAGGGTCCGGTGTTGTACCCCTAGAAGCGGCTTTAGCAAACCGGCAAGCTTGGGCCAATGACCTTAGTCCTTATGCCTACGTACTTACGCGTGGCAAACTTGAGGCCCTAAGTACTGTAGGGGAAGCAATGTCCCGGGCTCAGATATTAGTTGACCAGGTAAAAGCTCAGGCTCCTGCAATGGACTTGAGAAATTTTGTCCGCCTTTGCTATCCTACGAGATCAAGAAAATTATTTCTTAACTGCTTGTTTGTTGGGGATTTTACATCATGTCCGCCCAGGTTTTTTATCCTATCCAGCCAGCCACCTAGTCCCGTACCTACGCAAGTCCAAATATCCCCCTGATATTTTCCCCAGTATGTACGCCTATCGGGACTTGCGTTCTCGATTATTGGCTAAAGTAAAACGTGCTTATAGACACCCGCTGTTGCCCATTGAATGGGACAAACGTCGATATAAAATATGGCAAACAAACTCAATGTCTTTACCTATTAATGATGGGAGTGTGGATACCATAATTTCAAGTCCACCTTATTTTGGAGCCTTGGACTATGCGCGTGATAATCGACTCCGATTGTGGTTTCTGGGTTGCCACGATTGGAAAGAACTGGATGCTTCCTTAACGGCTAGCAGCAAAGTTTATTTACCGCAAATGTCTATTTGGCAGTTAAGACCACCAATAACCAAATTATCATTGATACCATCTTCGATGATCGTATTCCTGATGAACGGCGTTCCCGCAGACGAACCAAGACCACCAAATTTGAGCGCATCTTGATTATGCATAAACAATAGAAAAGTTGGTGTGGTTTTAAGGTCCCTGGATTTACCCCCTTAAAACCTTAATGACTTATCTAACCGCCGATACTGGCCATGGGGCGGTGACAGTCATATGATTCCAAGGCCCCCAGGGGATAGCGTTGGGGCTTGCGGCGAATGGCGGTGCGGAATATTTCTTCCAGCATGGCATCGCTGGCCCCCAGACGCAAGGGCGTTTTGATATCAAACTCCTGATCGGAAAGCAGACAGGGGCGCAAGCGGCCATCCGCAGTGAGGCGCAGGCGATTGCAGGTCGGACAAAAATGTTGACTGATGGGGCTAATAAACCCCAGTTCGCCCTTGGCCCCCGGCAGGCGATAGCGCCGGGCCGGGCCAGCCGCGGCCTCGGGGGGGATTTCCTCTAGTTTTCCCAGGGGTTTTAGATAAGCCTGGATAATTTCGGTAGAGAGATAATAGCGGCGGTGCCACTGGCCCTGAGTGCCGATCGGCATATATTCAATAAACCTGATATGATAGGGATATTCGAGCGATAGGCGCGCGAAAGCCGACAATTCATCATCATTAAGCCCCCGCATGACCACGCAATTAATTTTGATCGGGGCAAAACCCAGGGCCTCAGCCAACTGCAGTCCTTCCCAAACCTGGAAGAAAAAATCGCCGCCGGTCAGTTGGTGGTAGCGTTGGGGTTGCAGCGAGTCAAGGCTGACATTAAGCCGACGCAGGCCCGCGGCCCAGAGCGCCTCGGCCAGTTCCGGCAGCCGTACCCCGTTGGTGGTCAGACAGATCTCCTCAACCTCCGGGATACCTTGCAACCCCTGTAAGAATCCCGCTACCCCCCGCCGCACCAGAGGCTCACCACCCGTAACCCTAAGCTTGCTCAAGCCCAACCTTGCTCCCAATCGGGCCAGACGCAGCAACTCTTCATAACGCAGAATTTCGTCATGGGCCAGCTTTACCAGACCCTGCACCGGCGTACAATAAAAGCAACGGAGATTGCAGCGATCGGTGATCGATAGGCGTAAGTAATTGATATTCCGGCCAAAACCATCTGTCATAACCATTATCCACGCTGCCCCGATATTATGCTAAATAAGATATAATTATCCGGGGGCGGATGTCAACTCTGATCTGAGCCGAATCAGCATCTTGACCGAATATTTTGCTTGACAGCCCATGAGGTTTGTTTTAGAGTTCTCTAGTAACAAAAGAAGTTACAGGTACCCGTAAGGGTTTGATAGGGAAGCCGGTGCAAGTCCGGCGCGGTCCCGCCGCTGTAACCGGGGACGAAACCTGCCATTTAACCACTGTCCTTTATGAGAAGGATGGGAAGGCGCAGGAAAGAGGACGATCCGGGAGTCAGAAGACCTGCCTGTAACGGCCCTGACCTTCCTGCACGAGGGATGAGGAAGGCAGTAGCTTCGGGAGAGGGAATATATCTCCCCGAAGTCCCCTAAGGATCAAGAAAGCTGGGTGCAATCCTTGGGTCCCACCGGACTCAAGGATTTTTTTTGTTTTATCACCCATGAGCTCGGTGGGGACGATATCAATTTTTAATACTCATAATCCAAGTTATTTAAATCCAAGGAGGTTAACACATGAAACGTGGAGTTATCATTTACATTGCCGATAGCAACAATCTGGCGGAAGACTTTGATTTCCAGAAGGCCCTGACCAATATTGATTACCAGGGTGATGAGATGGGGATTGTCTCTGCTAAAGAGGGTTACTTTGATGTCCAGGAGGCTCTTTACTCCATGGTCATCAAAGGCTGCGGCCGGGTCAGTATGATTGTGGCGCAGGCTGAAACGAAAGATCGCCTCAAGCGCCTGACACCGCCGGTGCACCTGTTGGGTTATTGAGATTAAGCATCCCAGCATATCCGTAAGATTAAGGGGGGAGGATTTGCCGTGAAGAAGTTTTTCATTCTGGTGCTGTTATTAATCTGTTGGCCGTCAATCACGGCCGGGGCCCAGGAGCAAGTGCCGGAGGAAGCCAAGGTCTTGGAAGAGGTGGTGATCACTGCCACCGGTACCGAAGTATCCGCCAAAGAAACCAGCGTCTCCTCCACCGTCATAACTGAAAAAGAGATCAAGGCCCGGCAGGTCACCCGGGTAGAGAAAATGCTGCGCTCGGTGCCGGGGGTTACCATGGTCCAGAGCGGTAGCCGCGGGGGGGAAACCTCCCTGTTTATCCGGGGCAGCAATAGCAATATGAATCAGGTATTGCTCAACGGCATCAAATTAAATAAGGTCGGGGGTTTTTTCGACTTCAGTAACCTGACCGTGGATAATGTGGAGCGCATTGAAGTCATCCGGGGGCCGATGAGTGCGCTTTACGGCAATGATGCCATGACCGGGGTGGTCAACGTAATGACCCGGAAGGGCAGGGGGAAACCGACTCTCAGCCTTACCAGCCTCTGGGGCGGACATGCGGAAGGTCATAGTTCCAACAACCTGATCATGGAACAAAAGGCGAGCCTGGAAGGCTCTTATAAACAATTTGCCTACTCCTCGGCTTACAGCCGCATTGACGACACCGGGATCCTGGCATTCAATAACCATTTTGCCAGCCATGTCTTGAACAACCGCTTTGACTTTGATCCACTGGAAAATCTGTCCTTCACCTTTACCAATCTAGTGGTGGATTCCTATTTTGACTTTCCCACTAGCAGTGGAGACCGGTTTGACCCCAAAAGCCTGGGGGGCAACGGCCTGGACCCGAACCAGAACAATACCAATCTGAACCTGGTCTTTGGTCTGACCGGCAATTACTGGCCCACGACCTGGTGGGAGAACGAGCTTACCTTATCCTATGTGCGACTGGATGCCAATTATAACAATCCCGCCAATCCAGCCGAGGTTGCCTTCCAAACCACCGACTATTTTTCCCGAGATTTGGAAAATCATTATACCCTGAAATATCACTCCAATTTCCGGTTTGGGGATGAGGCGCGGATTGGTTCTATTACTACCTTGGGACTGGAATTGCGCGCTGATCAGTGGAAGGGCTGGAGCTATGGCTTTGATTGGAACCTGTTCGCCATGAACTCCACCCATAATAAGGCCCGCCGCGGCAGTACCGCCTGGTATGCTCAGGAGCAGTTAGCCTTATGGAATCGTTTATTTCTTACCGCTGGAGGTCGGGTAGAGGACAATCGAGCCTTCAGCAAGTTAGAATTTTGTCCCCGGGCTTCCGCGGCCCTGCGCTTTCCAGAAACCAACACCACCATCCGCGCCGCCGGTGGTAGGTCGGTCAAAGCACCTTCCTTTTTGGCCACCAATTCGCTAAACCCCTTTTTTCTGGGCAACTCAGATCTGATGCCCGAAAAAAATAACAGTTGGGAAGTAGGGTTTGATCAATGGTTCTGGAAAGACCGCCTCAGCTTCAGTGCCACCTACTTCGAGAATCATTTTACCGACCTCATTCAATGGGCCCAGACCTCCTGGACTACCGGAAGCTGGTTTAATATTGCTGCGGCCCGCACCAAGGGCTTTGAGTTGGCCTTACAGACCCAGCCTTTAGAGGGCTTGACGGCCCGCGCCGCTTATACCTACCTGACCGAGCTTAAGGTATTGGATGATGGTGGGCTGGTTAGCATCAACATCATCAGCGGTCAGAATCTGCTGCGGCGTCCCCGTCAGACCTTTAGTCTGGACCTGGGATACATCTGGGATCGTCTGGAAACTCATCTAAATGGCCTTTACGTCGGACCGAGGGCCGATCGGCGGCCGGACCCCAACCCGCCATATTATGCCCGTCGTTTGACCAACGGCGGCTACTTTATTTGCAATTTGGCGGCTTCCTATGATATTCTGCGTAACTGGAACAATGTCAAAAAGGTGCAGGTCATGGCCCGAGTTAACAACCTGTTTGATAAACACTATAATGAAATTTTTGGCTATTCTTCTCCCCGCTTTAATATTATCGGGGGGTTGAGATTTGTGTTCCAATAAATTAGTGTTAAGTTGTGGAAGCTGCGTTATACATATTCACATCAAATATCCCACCTTATTCCCCTCTCCCCGTGGGTGAGAGGGGTCAGGGTGAGCGGGACTTATTTATCGCTGAGTTAAACAATCAAAATATTAAAGGTTCGGGTTATTGCTTAACCAGATAAGCTGGGGACAAGAAGTTGCATTAATTTCACCCCTACAGGCTTTATCCCACCATGAGGAGGTTTAAATAACCTAACATGCGGCCCGGGGCCAAAGCCTTCTGTAGTTGGAGTGGCGGCAAGGAAAGCGCCCTTTCGCTTTATAAAGCCCAGCAACAGGGCCTCAATATCGGCGCCTTGCTCAATATGGTAAGCCATGGTGGCCAACGGTCCTGCTCTCATGGCATTGACTCCAGGTGTATCAGGTTACAGGCCGAATCCTTGGGGATTCCTATTGTTCAGAAAAAGACCACCTGGCCAAGCTATGAGGCCGATTTTAAAGAGCAGGTTCTGGAGTTAAAAGCTCTAGGTATGCAAACCGGGGTCTTTGGAGATATAGACTTACAGGAGCACCGAGACTGGATAGAACGGGTCTGTGCCGAGATGGGTATCAAGCCCGTTTTGCCTTTATGGCAGAAAGGCCGGGAGCAATTGCTCGAAGAATTCCTGCGCACGGGCTTTAAGGCCATAGTGGTAACCACCCAGGCCAAATCTCTGGGCCCGGAATGGCTGGGCCGACAGCTAGATCGCAAATTTGTCGAAGATCTCCGGGCCAGGAGTGACCTGGACCTCTGCGGAGAACAGGGAGAATATCACACCTTTGTCTGTGATGGCCCGAATTTTAAGCAACCGGTAAATTTTCGAGTGGCTGACAAGATCCTTAAAGACGACCACTGGTTCTTGCAACTTATCCCGAGCTTAGGCTAAGCCAGTCCAGACTATTTTCTGCTTTTCCCTAACCAAAAAGGCACAATTTATCGCGATCAATAAGCCTATTCCTTTTTGATAACAACGCAGTATTATACCAAGTTCTTATTCAAAGGCAACAAACTCATGGCTTAATACATTGATTAAATTAAGTATTTCAACAGAAAACAGAAAACAGAAAACAGAAAACGGTATTAGTCCTCCAACTCCATTTTGAGAGAAAGAAAGTTGAGCAGATCTTTGAGGGCTATGATGCCGACCAAACGCCCGTTTTCGGTCACCATCAGGCGGCTCATAGCACTGCGACTCATGAGCCCCAAGGCTTTAACGGCATCGGTCTCAGGGCTGATGGTGTTCTGTTCGGAACAGCGGTTGGCGATCTCGGCTACAGTTCGGTGGGACCAGGCTTCCCGAGGAATTTCCTTGATCTGTTTGGTCGTTATGCAACCGATAAGCTTGCCGTTATCGACCACCGGGAACATTTTAAAATGATATTTATAGATATAATCATCCACCAGTTCCGCCACCGTGAGTGATGACGGGACGGTGACGGGATCGGTTTGCATGAAGCGCCGCACCGGTTCACCCTCTAAGTTCTGACGGGTCAGAACCCGTTGATAGCTCATCTGGGCCGCCCCCCTAAGGAACATGCCGATCAGAAACCACCACATGCCGGCAATGAAATTGCCGTTCAGGATCTGGAGGACGGCCAGCAAGATCAGCACCATGCCGAACCCGGAACCGATCTGGGAGGAGATGCGCGTTGCCCAGCGCAGATTCTTTTTCCAACCCCAGAGGATGGAGCGCAGCACCCGCCCGCCGTCCAAGGGGAAGGCGGGCAGGATATTAAACGCTGCCAGGATGACGTTGATCAACCCCAGATAGGCGATCACGCCGTTGACCGGTACGGACCAGCCACTTATTAGTCCATACTGATGTATGCCATAAAAAATCACCCCTATAATAATGCTGGTTATGGGGCCGACAATGGCCATCATGAATTCGGCCCGGGGACTGGATGGTTCTTCTTCCATCTCGGCCACCCCGCCAAATATAAACAGGGTAATGCCGGTAATGGGGATGCCATAACCTCGCGCGACCAGGGAATGGGAAAATTCATGGACCACAATCGACAGGAAAAGCCCCAGCGCCCCCACTATGCCCATCAGCCAGTAGGTCTGAGTGGAAAGATTTTCATAGCGGTAGGGGAAATAACCGGCGGAGAGGGACCAGGTGATCAGCACTGCAATGATGATCCAACTTAAATCAACCCGCACCTCGAAGCCGAGGAGCGTAAATAACTTGAGGCGATTTTTAAACATGGTTTACTCCTTCTGGTAAGCTTGCTGGGCAAAGCCCCGGTTAACCGTTAGTGATCATCTGTTGTAATCGCCAGGCATTCTGGACCGCATAACCGGCTTCATCATTATCAAAATAGCAGAAAATTTCCTTGCCCTGGGCTGCCCAGGCAGCAAAGGCTCCGGCCCAGCCCGCCAGAAATGGGGTATCATAACAGCCCTGGTACGGACCGGCCGGGCCGTGCAGCCGCAGATAAATCAGATCCGCGGTCACTGCTTTAGGGGTTTGCCGACCGGCGAAATCGTAGATACAGAAGGCCACCTGGTGCGCGGCCAAGGCCTCATAGGTTTTTTCGGTCAACCAGCTCGGGTCGCGAAACTCGATGGCATAACGCCGGTCTGAGGGCAAAACTGCCAAAAAATCATGCAAGCGCTCGAGATTACAATGCCACCGGGGCGGTAGTTGGAAGAGGATCGGTCCCAATTTATTCCCCAAGATGTTGACTCGCTCCAGCAGCGGCGCCAGGGTCTGGGCCGCGTCTTTGAGTTTCTTCATATGGGTGATATAGCGGCTGGCCTTGACCGCAAAAATGAACCCCTCGGGTACTTTATCGGCCCAGCCCGCCAGGGTCGCTTCGCTGGGCAATTGATAAAAGGTATTGTTGATCTCCGCGGTCTGAAAATAGTGGGCATAATAATCCAGAAAATTCGGGGGCGCTAGCGCGGGGGGATAGAACGGCCCTTGCCAATGCTGATAATGCCATCCCGAGGTGCCGATATGGATGCGTTGTTGCTCTTTCATATCGATAAGCGATAGACTGTGATCAAAAGTTCAATTAACTAAAATATGCGGTCTCTTTATAGAGAAATCAAGGGGATAAATAAAGTTCTAAGGTAACTTATCAAAGACCGTCCGAAGCTGCAACTCTAGCGCCCGACTAAGCTGAGAGATGGAGTACTTGTGCTGGGCCGCGGTCAACTGAGATTCCAGGTCAGGTGCCAATCGCAGTTGCGGCCAGACCACTTCCCGCGCCAGGGGTAAAAAGCGCTCCTGCAGCCGGGTGCCGGCCGGACCGGGCCAGTAATGTTCCAGGGCCAGAAAAAAGAGCAACAGGCGATTGAACAAATGCAGGTCATAGGTGTCAAGTTCTAATTTGTACTTATGGCGGCCGATGAGCCGTTCTCCCAGGGTTCGAAAGGTCTCATAAAGTTTAGTGCGCCCGGCCACCCGCAGTGAAGTTTCTAAAAGCGAGTATTCGCCAGCAATTTCATGATATTGATCTATAGAGTAGTCATGCAGGGTCAGACGCTGCCATAAATGCTCAACAAACACCTGCTTACTCCAATCCATCACCAGCAGAAACTCGGTTTCCTGGCGCCAGCTTTGCAGCACCAGGAGCAAGATGCTCGTCAGCTCGGCGATCCAAGCCAGGGAAAACTGCCCCAAATAGGCCTGCATCAAGGCCGCACCATATTGACGGACCGGCATGATCAGCAGGCGGCCCTTCAATTTACGAGGTCGATGGGCGGTTAAATAGCTCTCCAGG
>MUKC01000024.1 GCA_002049795.1 Desulfobacca sp. 4484_104
GTGGAGTATATGGTTGCGGCGATTAATGCTCATCGGACTGGTCAATCCGCACCCTCGCGCTTACCAGTAAACATGTTAAATTCAAAGGCGGCCTGAACGGTTACTAAAAATCTTGGTGGCAAACATCTTAAAATAACAAATAAAAATGGGGTGAGCGACGGGACTTGAACCCGCGGCCTCCGGGGCCACAACCCGGTGCTCCACCGACTGAGCTACGCCCACCACATAGTATTTGTCTATCACAGAATGCTTTAGTTGACAAGCCTCTTCACTGGATCCAGGGAACTAAAAAATAAGCCCTTATTCCTCCAATGGCACCCCCAGTTCCTGTTTGAATTTGTCCAAGCCGATGTCATCAATTATTCTTCCTAAGCGTTTCTTTTTCCCGGCCTGGCTGAACCAATCAATGATACGGGCGGAAAGCGCCAGGGCTTCCTCATCGTTCAGACCTTTGGCCACCACGTCCGCCAATCGGGGGTTGTGGCTCGAGGCAAATCCGCCGGCCAGCACTCGCCAGCCCTTCGCCGTACCTACCAACCCCAAATCCTTAATCCAGCTCTCGGCGCAATTATTCGGGCACCCGGCCACCCCGATCTTGAATTTGAAGGGTAGGGGCGCGCCATGGTATTTTTCATCCAGTTTCAGCCCCATGCCCACTGCATCTTGGAGTCCCAAGCGACAAAAGGTCGTACCCGGACAGAACTTGATGGACCGAACACAGAGGCCAATAGCCGCGCCCGGGGTCATCCCTAACTCCTGCCAGACCTGATCTAGATCTGCAGCCTTGATGCCGACCAGGGCAAAGCGCCCCGCGGAAGTAAGTTTAATAGCCTTAACCCCAAATTTTTCCGAGATATCCGCTACCCGGCGTAATAGCCCGAAATCGGTGATGATGCCCCCGGGAATATGCGGCGCGATGGCGTAAGTCTCTTTGTCCTTTTGGATAATTGCCCATTTTTCAGGTAGATCATTCGCCATGATAAACCTCCTGTGGATAAATTGGAATAATGACTGTAGAGGATTTAAGGATAACTTGAATCAGAACCATTATCAAGCAAAAATAAATACTCTTCAAGAAATAAGTATAAATTAGCTGCCATTTATATCTGGTCTGACCGACCTTTACTTTTAGCTAGCCGGGGAGGCGCTTAAAAATGGTTGACGGAGTACTACTCCAGAGTACGGACCCAGATGGCCTGAGGACCTTGGTCCCCTTCTTCTAGAGCCAGTTTTACCAAGTCTCCGATCCGAAGCTGATCGAAGTTGCCTCTTTTAACCGCATGCGCATGAAAATAGACATCTTCCCCGTGGGCGGTCTCAATAAAGCCGTACTCCTCTTCTGGAAAAAGTTTTGAGATCTTGCCACTCTGGGCCTGTTCCTCATGAGTCTTGACCAAACGCTGGCGGATGTCCGAGTGTTCCGCCAGACGTCGATCCAGGGCATCAAAGGCCTCGACGATCAGTGGTAAGACAAATTCTCCTTGACGGGTAAGGGTGATGGTGTCGCCGGGGATGGAAATTACCAGGTGTATTTCAAAGGTCCCGAGGCGATGGTGGCCGGTGCCGATGATCTCGACCCGGGCGTGGATAATGGGATCATAATAGTGTTTTTGTAGACGGGCTAACTCTTCTTCAATTTTATAGCGCCATTCCGGTAATAATTCAATGTCACGGCCTGAAATTCGGGTATCCACGGGCAACATGGTTGTACCTCCTAAAGCCCCTTCCGGCTAAGACTAAACCAAGCAGGTACTTGTTGTAGGAGTATTAAGATCCGATTTTAGACTGAACAATAGCCTCCGATGGATTTCGCGCTATTTCCAGACCCCATCAATCGGCGTCCCGCAGTGAGGGCATTTACCGTCTTTTAAGTAGTTGTGTCTGATAGTATAACCGAGCCGATCAATTACTAAGGCCTGACAGTTATAACAAAAGGTGTTTTCTCCGGCATCCCCGCGGATATTACCGGTATAGACATACCGGAGTCCGGCTTCGAGGCCGATCTCGCGAGCCCGGAGCAGAGTCGCGGCCGGAGTTGGGGCGTGATCCAACATCTTATAAGTAGGATAGAAGGCGGAGACATGCCAGGGGATGCCAGGATCCACCCCTTTAATAAAATCAGCGATTTCCTTTAGTTCCCCATCAGAGTCGTTTTCACCCGGAATAACCAGGGTGGTTACTTCGACCCAGACGCCTAAGCCCTTCATCCGCACGATAGTATCGAGCACCGGTTGCAGCCGGGCCTTGCAGACCTTGCGATAGAAACTATCTGAGAAGCTTTTCAAATCAATATTGTCCGCATCGATGACTTCCGCCATCGCCGTGGTCGAGGCTTCAGTCATGAAGCCATTAGAGACGTAAACATTACGTATGCCCCGTTCTCGGGCTATTAAGGCAGTATCAAAATTAAATTCCGAGGAGATCGTCGGTTCCGTATAAGTATAGGCGATGCTGGCCGCCTGATTGGCCTGGGCCTGGGCGACCACCTCGGCCGGGGTCAGCTCCTGGCCGATGATCTTTTTCTCATGCAGACGCGGATATTGAGAAATGTCGTAATTCTGGCAATGCAGGCACTGAAAATTACAACCCACCGTAGCAATCGAAAAAGAGCGGCTGCCCGGCAAAAAGTGGAATAAGGGTTTTTTTTCAATGGGATCGATGTTTTGGGCGATAAGCTTGCCGTAGACCAGGGAATAGAGCACTCCTTGCTGATTTTCCCGGACCATACAGATGCCCCGTTTTCCCGGGTCGATCTGACATTCATGGGCGCATAGATGACACTGGACCTTTTTATCCTCCAGTTTTTCATAAAATCTAGCCTCTTGCATGATTGTACCTCGCGCAAAGTTGACCGCACTATCAATCAAAAATCAAATCAGAACCTTAATTTTAAAATAAGGCTTCACCCTGATGATGTAAAGGCCAGGGCCACAGTTCTTCCAGATACCGGGCGATGACATCGACAACTATGGTTGAATCTGATAAAAATTAAAGATCCCGCAAACCTTGGCTTTGTGGTAAAATGGCTCAGTTATGCTGGACCTGGATGGCATTTGAAAATATTTTCGGATAAAGTAGGTTCTTTATTGGCCAAGATAATGGCAACGTCCACTCTCTGAAGAAAAATTTAGGAGCATAATTCTTGAGTTTCAGCTGCGGCATCGTCGGATTGCCCAACGTCGGCAAGACCACCCTCTTCAACGCCCTGACCGCCGGTCAGGCGGAAGTGGCGGGCTACCCTTTTACCACCATCAATCCCAATACCGGGGTGGTGCCGGTCCCGGACGACCGGCTGGAAACCCTGGCCCGGCTCATCAAACCTCAAAAACTAACCCCGACCACCATTACCTTCGTGGATATTGCCGGGCTGATCAAAGGGGCCAGCCAGGGTGAAGGTCTGGGCAACCAGTTTCTGGCCCAAATCCGCGATGTCGATCTTTTAGTGCACGTGGTGCGCTGCTTTGAGGCGAGCGATATTCCGCATCCGCCCGGCCTTCTGGAACCGGTCCGGGATGTGGAAATCATCGACACCGAGCTGTTGCTGGCCGACCTGGAGATTATTGGCCGCCAGCGGTTGAAGGCCGAAAAACAGGGGCGCGGCGGGGACAAGCGCGTCCTGGCGCTGCTCAACCTGCTCCAGCGCCTGGAGGAGGGCCTGGACCAGGGCCACTGGGCCCGAGAGATGCCCCTAAGCGAGTCGGAACTGGAGATGCTCCACGAAATTCCGCTGCTAACCCGGAAGCCCTATCTATTGGTCGCCAACCTGAGCGAAACCGAGATGCAGCTCCGGCATTATCTTCCGGGCCTGGAAGCGCTGGCCGCGGCCCGCCAGGTGCCGTTGATTCCGCTGTTGGGCGATCTGGAGGCCGAAATCCGGTCGCTGCCGGCCGCCGACCAGCGCGAATTTCTGGAGGCCTCGGGGCTGAGCGAATCAGGGCTAAACCGGTTGATTCGGGAGAGTTACGGCCTGCTGCGGCTGATTACCTTTTATACCATTGTCGGGCCTGAAGTCCGGGCCTGGACCGTGCCAGAGGGGACTCCGGCGGTGCGCTGCGCCGGGAAGATCCATTCGGATATGGAGCAGGGCTTTATCCGGCTCGAAGTCATGGCCTATGATGATTTCGCCCGCCTGGGCTCGGCGGCCAAAGTCAAGGAAGCCGGTCTGATGCATGTCGAAGGCCGCGATTATCTGGTCCAGGACGGGGAAATTTTGTTTTTCCGGTTTCAGAAGTAGCTGGGGAACGTGGTTTTGAACCATCAAGACACAGAAATCCCGAGGATAGGAAAAATCCCATTGGTAAGTTGTGGGGCGCGGTTAAAACATTTTTCTTACATGCTGCTCGATTTCTTTCTGCCCCGCTTCTGCCTGTTCTGTGGCGCGCCGGCTGGTCCAGAGCCGGGAGCGGCGATCTGTTCTGAATGTCAGAGTCAGATCGAGTGGATTCATAGCCCCATGTGTCCGTGTTGTGGCGCGCCGTTTCATGGTGCGGGTCCCGATCATCTCTGTAGTCCCTGTCAGCTCCATCCCCCACCTTATCATCGGGCCCGGGCCGTCGCCCTTTATAACGGCCCGGTGGCCCAGGCCATTAAAAATCTTAAATACCGACGCGGCCTGATCTATGCCCGGCTCTTGAAAAATTGGCTGGCCACCTCCTTGGGGCTGGAACTGGCCCAAGCCGCCGACCTCATCCTGCCGGTGCCGTTGCATTCCCGCCGGGTCCGCAGTCGGGGTTTCAACCAAGCCCTGATTCTGGCGCAGGCCTTCCCTGACCGCCCCTTGGACCGCGATCTGCTCATCCGTACCCGCGCCACCAAGCCCCAGGTCGGCCTGAGTGGCAAAGAGCGGCAAGAAAACGTCCACCGCGCCTTTGCGGTCAAAGACCCGGCGGCCGTGGCCGGAAAAAATATCCTGCTGATCGATGACGTCTTCACCAGCGGGGCCACGGTCCGGGAGTGCGCCCAGGTGCTTCTCAAGGCCGGGGCTAAGCAAGTGGAGGTCCTGACGGTAGCCCGGGTGAGTTATGCCTGAGTTTGATACCCGGCCAAAGATCATGACCTGGGAATCGGCCCGGCAGCGCATTCAAACAGCCCAGCGGCAAGGGCAGCGGGCAGTCTTTACCAACGGTTGCTTTGATCTGTTGCACGCCGGACATGTGCGCTATTTGGAAGCGGCCCGCTCCCTGGGCCACCTGCTGGTGGTCGGGCTTAATACGGACAGCTCGGTCCGGCGCCTGGCCAAAGGGCCGGGGCGCCCCCTGACTCCCGAAGCGGATCGGGCCGAAATCCTGGCTGCCCTGGCCTGTGTCGACGGGGTGGTATTGTTCAACCAGGATACGCCGTTGGCGCTGATCACTACCCTGAAGCCGGATCTCCTGGTCAAAGGCGGGGACTATAACTTAGAGCAGATCGTCGGCCGCCAGGAAGTGGAATCCTGGGGCGGCCAGGTCCGAATCATCCCTCTGATCCCCGGCCGCTCCACCACCCAGCTTATCGCCTGCATCCAGAGAACCACCCTGCCACATGAATAAAATCATCTGGAAAACTAACTTCTTAACTCGTTGACTCGTTTAACTCGTACCCAAGTTGTACTTGGGAACGTGAGATATTTTGGCTAAAAGTCGATATACGGGCCGCGGGCCATGGTACGCAGGTGGCAGTTGTCGTTGATGGTGACGATGTTCCAGATGGGGCCGACCTTATCAAAGCGGTTGACCGCGGTGGTATCCTGGCCGATGCGCCAGAAGTGCGAGTTATCCAGGCCGATAAACGCGGCAATCAGCACCTTGTTGACCACCCGGTGGGCGGCCAAAAGTATGTTCTGGTCTGGATGGCGCTGGAGCACGGTATCGACCGCGGCCAGGGCCCGCACCCGGACTTCTTCTAAGGTCTCGCCGTTGGGGAAGCGCACGTTTTGGGGCATGGTCTCCCACTGCCGATAGAGTTCGGTATATTTCTCCTTGACCTCGGCCAGGGGCATACCCTGCCAGTCGCCATAATTGAGGTCAGCCAATCCCTCCAGTTTCTGCACCATGACACCGTGATGCCGAGCAATGTTTTCCGCGGTCTCCATGGCCCGGGAGAGAGGAGAACTATAAGCCGCGTCGATCTTTTCCCCCTTGAGCCATTCTCCGGCCAATCGGGCTTCTTCGCGGCCGGTATCATTCAACGGGATATCCACGCTGCCTCGAAAAATCTTGTCTTTATTCCAAGGGGTTTCACCGTGTCGGACCAGAATAATACGCGTCATGGGATTCTCCTCTACTCCTTTCAGGGGTGGTTTCAATCATCCCAGCCTTAAATAACTCCTTGGCCTGGTTTATATATTATTGTCCTTGTTGTCCCTGAGACTTTTCTAACTCGGCCTGGGCCTTGTCGTAGGCCTGTTGCAAATTCTTCATGGCGGCACCTAATTCCGGTTTGGCACTTTCCCAGGCCTCACCACCTTGAGTTTGCATTTCATCCAATTTCTTCTGGATGTCTTGTTTTTGTTGTTGCAATCTGTCCAGTTGTTCCTGGAGCTTGGCCTTGGCATCGGCTGTAAGAGTTTCCAGCTTGGCTTGCAGATCCGCGGTCCTTTTATCTAAGTCCTGGAGCTTCTTATTGATCTGCTTCTGGTACTGTTCTTTCTGCTGTTGCAGATAGGCCGCAGCAGTGTCTAAGGCAGACTTGGTCTTCTCTTTGACATCTTGACTGGTGACGCCCGGCTCTTTCTTGGGCGGCTCCGGCTTGTCGCCACAGCCCACTGACCAGCAAATAATAAAGGTTAACAGCATACCCCATACCGTCAATATTCTCCAGTGTTTCATATTTAGCCTTTCTGTTTTTGGGATTTATTGTTAGTAAAGATTTATTACAAAGAACTTACTGCTTTCTGCGCCCCTAGTTGGGCATGCGCCGCGGCCAGTCGGGCTACCGGCACTCGTAAGGGTGAACAGGAGACATAATTGAGCCCGAGCTCCCGGCACATGCTGATAGAGCGCGGTTCGCCGCCGTGTTCGCCGCAGATGCCTACCTTGAGATCGGGACGGGTCTTGCGGCCCCATTCGATGGCCACCTGCATCAATCGCCCCACCCCTTTGATATCCAGGATCTCAAAGGGATTATCCTGTAGGATCTGGTGTTCGGTGTAAAGCGGCAGGAATTTGTTTTCGGCATCCTCCCGAGAAAACGAGAAGGTTGCCTGAGTCAGGTCATTGGTGCCAAAAGAGAAAAATTCGGCTACTGTAGCCAGCTTGCCGGCTCGCATACAGGCCCGCACCACTTCGATCATGGTGCCAAATTTATAATTGATTTTGACATTATAACGTTTCTCGATTTCTTCATGGATGGCCACCACCCGACGATGGACCCAGAGCAATTCCTGTAAGGTGCAGACCTGGGGGACCATGATCTCGGTCTTGACCTCCAGTCCTTCCCGCAGGCCCTGGGCCGCAGCTTCAAAGATCGCCCTGACCTGCATTTCATAGATTTCCGGATAAGAAATAGCCACCCGTACGCCGCGATGCCCCAGCATCGGGTTAATTTCCTGGAGGGCTTTAACCTTGCGCAGCGTGTTTTCTTTCTGTTTCAGCAGTCTTTCATCCAGGCCGCGCTGCTTGTAGTCACTAAACTCCCGGCTCACGGCCTCAATCCCCGGGATGTACTTGCGGAGTTCAGGATCCAGCACCATCAAGGTCTCGGGCAGTTGTTCCAAGGAGCGCATGATCTGGTTAAATTCCTTCAGGTTACTGATCTCACTGGCCAGTTCCTCGGCGGTGGGCAGGAATTCATGCAAAGGCGGATCCAACAAGCGGATGGTCACCGGCAGTCCGCTCATCACCCGGAAGATTTCCAGAAAATCCGAGCGTTGCATGGGCAATAATCGGTCGATCGCCATCTTGCGCGCCTCGGGACTGTCGGCCAGGATCAACTCCCGTACCACCGGCAGGCGCTCCGGATCGTTAAACATGCGCTCGGTGCGACACAGACCGATACCTTTAGCGCCATATTTGCGAGCTAGGGTCGCCATCTCCGGGGTATCAGCATTGGCCCAGACTTCCAGATCGGCATGCTCATCGGCCCAGTCCAACAGTGTAAAGACATCCTCAGAAAATTCCGGCTCCAACATAGACACCGAGCCCAGGTAAATGTTGCCGTTACTGCCATCAATGGTAATAACATCGCCTTCCCGGATGGTATGCTCCCCGATCCGGGCTTCCTTAACATCATAGTGAATCTCTAAGGCCTCGGCTCCGGCCACGCAGGGTTTGCCCATGCCGCGGGCGACCACTGCGGCGTGGGAAGTCTTGCCGCCCCGGCTGGTGAGGATGCCCTGGGAGGCAAAAAAACCATGAATATCCTCGGGCTTGGTCTCAATACGCACCAGAATGATCGGCTCTCCCAAGCGGCCCAATTGTTCGGCCCGATCCGCATCAAAGACAACCTTGCCGACGGCCGCGCCCGGCGACGCGGCGATGCCGGTGATGATCGGCTCCATTTTGTTATCGGGGTCGATGCGGCGATGCAGCAGTTGTTCCAACATCTCGGGTTGCACCCGGGAAATGGCAACCTCCTCGTTGCATAGCCCCTCATTAACCATATCGACCGAGGTCTTGATCAAGGCCCAGGCGTTCATTTTGCCGTTCCGGGTCTGGAGGGCGTATAGTTTGCCGCGCTCGATGGTGAATTCAAAGTCCTGCACCTCCCGATAATGCTTTTCCAAGGTATGGCGCAGTTTCTCCAGTTCGCGATAAACCTCCGGCATGTCCTGACGCAAGTCCCGCAAGGGCCGCGGCGTCCTAATCCCGGCCACCACGTCTTCTCCCTGGGCGTTGATCAGATAGTCGCCGTAGAGGCGGTTTTCCCCGGTGCCCGGATCCCGGGTGAATCCCACTCCGGTAGCCGAATCATTACCCAGATTGCCAAAGACCATGGTGACAATATTCACCGCAGTGCCATTGGCCATCTCGGGGGTGATTTTGAACTGGCGCCGGTAATCGACCGCCCGTTTGCCCATCCAGGATCTAAAGACCGCTTCGATGGCGGTTTCCAGTTGTTGCCAGGGATCCTGAGGGAAGGGACTGCCGGTACGTTTCTGGATAACCTCTTTGAAGCGGTCGCAGACATCGCGCAGGGCCGCGGCGGTCAACTCCGTATCAAAGGTGGCATGCTGCTCTTCCTTGACCTGGTCGAAGACCTTATCAAAATATTCGTCGGCCACCCCCAGACAGATCTTACCGAATAATTGCAGTAGCCGACGGTAAGAATCATAGACAAAGCGCTCGTTCTGGGTAAGCTGAATCATGCCCTGGACGGTGTCGTCATTGAGTCCCAGGTTAAGGATAGTGTCCATCATGCCCGGCATCGATAGCGCTGATCCTGAGCGGACAGAGACCAACAAAGGATTTTCTCGGTCCCCTAAGCCTTTGCCGGTTTTCTCTTCCAAGCTTGCGATATGTTGCCGGACTTCATCCACCAGGCCTTCGGGGAGTTTTTCCCCTTGCTCGAAATATTTCAGGCAGGCCTCAGTGGAAATCACAAATCCGGGGGGCACGGGCAAGCCGATCTGGGTCATCTCGCACAGATTTGCCCCTTTCCCGCCCAATAACTGTTTGTTTTTGCCGTCTCCCTCTTCAAACGAGAAACAGTAGCGCCCAGGTGCCATCAGCTCTTCCTCCTTAAATTATGGTTGCGGAGTTGCGAGTCGGCTAACTTGAAATTATCATTAAACCCATGGATTACTTTCTTTATAATATATTAATTTTTATAAAGTTTACAACTGATTTCGGTTAATTTATCCTTTAGCCAAGTCTGCCGTTAGTGGATGCTTGATGAAATTCCCGGCCTGGCTGGCGGACCAACTGCTTGCGCTCCAGCATTTTCCGCCGCCTGCAGGTTATCAACAAACTATCCAGATTTTGCGCGGCCTGCGACTGACAACCATCTGTCAAAGCGCCCGCTGCCCTAATCTGGGCAGTTGCTTTGCCCAGGGAGTGGCAACTTTTCTGATACTGGGGGAGGTCTGTACCCGAGGCTGCCGGTTCTGTGCGGTACAGCGCGGCCAGCCAGCGCCGGTGGTCGAAGACGAACCTTTCCGCCTGTTACAGGCCGTGCGCGAGTTGCACCTCAAACATGCCATCTTTACCTCGGTGACGCGCGACGACCTGGCGGATGGCGGCGCCGGTCATTTTGCCCAAGTGGTGCGCACCGTGCGTTTGGGCGCCCCTGGAATTACTATAGAGCTCTTGACGCCAGATTTTCAAGGCCAGGCCGAGGCCCTGGAATCAGTGGCGGCCTCTCGCCCCGAGGTCTGGGGCCACAATGTCGAAACCGTGCCCCGCCTCTACCGCCAGATTCGGCCGGGAGCCAGTTATCAGCGCTCCCTCCAGTTGCTGGCCCAGATCAAAGACCTGGCCCCGGAAATCGTGACCAAATCCGGGCTGATGCTCGGTCTGGGGGAGACCCCGGACGAGGTTTATCAGGTTCTGAAAGACCTGCAAACCGCGGCCGTGGCTCTGGTCACCCTGGGGCAATATTTGGCCCCTTCCGGCGCGCATACCCCGGTAGTCCGGTATGTGACACCGGAGGAATTTGACCACTGGGGCCGGACGGCCTCCGAAATGGGCTTTTGCGGTGTGGCCGCCGGACCGTTGGTCCGCAGTTCTTATCACGCCGGAGAGTTGTACCGTAAGGTAGCATTACCTTGACAGAACTCACCGTTGTCTGATATTTATCGCAAGATGTGTGCTCAGTAGTTATAAAAAAAATTATAGGAGTGCCTATATGCTAGTCAGGCTTTCCTGGTCGGCCCGCTTAATGCTGCCAGTGCTGATTTCCCTGTCCACTCTAGCCATCCCCGCGTTCGCTCTTACTCCCCAGGAGGTGGTGGCCCGGGTGCAACAAAAATATGATATTACCGGGGCCTTTAAAGCTTACTTCCGGCAGGAATCCCGCCTGCGGACCTCGGGGACGACAGATACCGCTGAAGGTTTGGTATATTTCCGCAAACCCTGCCAGATGCGCTGGGAATATCAAAAGCCGCCGGGACAGCGCAAAGAGGTGATTTCCGATGGCCAGCAGGTGTGGATTTATATTCCCCAGGACCATATGGTAATGGTTTATCCCCTGGGCCAGGTCTTGCGCTCCGACCTGGTAATGCGGTTCTTCTCCGGGCTGGGTGAGCTGCAGAAAGATTTTAACATTGCCTGGCGGCGACCTTATCAGGAAGGCCGGCCGCTAAAAATCGATCTGCGGCCGGTAACTCCCCAGCCCGAACTGCAATGGCTGGCACTAACCGTTGACCCCCAATCCTATGTCGTGCAGGCCCTGGAATTTGCCAATGCCTACGGTGATCAGACTTACATAACCTTTAACCAGTTGCAGCTTAATGTGCAATTAAAGTCTGATTTCTTTTCTTTCACTCCCCCGCCGGGCGTCGAAGTGGTAACGGACTCCATGTAATGGCCGGTGATCGGCTAAACCCCCAGACTTGGGAGCCGGGAGGATCGAAAAGTCTAGACTTAGAGATAATTCGAGATGGATTTAAACCCCAAGCAACAGGAAGTGCGAGAGTGGCTGGCCCGACGTCAGGCCATTCTCCTGGCCCATAACTATCAACCCGGAGAAATCCAGGACATTGCCGATCTGACCGGCGATTCTTTGGGTCTATCCATCGAAGCGGCCCAAACTACTGCGGCCGTAATCGTTTTCTGCGGGGTCCGCTTTATGGCCGAGACCGCCGCCATCCTGTGCCCGGATAAATTGGTACTGCTGCCCCGCCTGGATGTCGGCTGTTATATGGCCGATACCATTACGGCCGCCGCGCTTAGAACCCGGAAGGCCGAATTACCCGGGGTCCCGGTGGTAACCTATGTTAATTCCTATGCCGAGGTCAAGGCCGAAAGCGATATTTGCTGTACTTCGGCCAATGCCGTCCGGGTGGTTAACTCACTCCCCGAGCCTCGGGTGTTGATGGTGCCGGATCGCAACCTGGCCCTCTATACCGCCCGTCATACCAGCAAAGAGGTCCTGTACTGGCAGGGATGTTGTAATATTCACGACAACTTTACCAGAGCCGAAGCGGAGGCCTGCAAAGCCGCCCATCCCGAGGCCATCTTTATGGCCCATCCCGAATGCCGGCCGGAGGTTTTGAACCTGGCGGAAGTGATTCGCAGTACTTCCGGAATGTTGGTCTATGCCCGTCAGTCCACGCAATCGGAATTCATTGTCGGGACCGAAATGGGCCTGATCCATGCCCTGCAAAAGGAAAACCCCGATAAGAGATTTTATTGCCCCTCATCCTGCCTGCTCTGCCCGGACATGAAGCGCATTTCTTTGGATGACGTTATCTCAGCCTTGCGCGAGCTGCAGCACGTCATTCAGATCCCCGAAGCGACCCGTCTCAAGGCCCTGACCGCGGTCAACCGGATGCTGGCCGTGCCTCGCGATTAACTCTTTAATACCAAGTTCTTATTGAAATGCAACAAACTCATGGCTTAATTCATTGATTAAATTAAGTATTTCAACAGAAAACAGAAAACTAAAAACAGAAAACGGTATAAGACCGGGTTCCAGATGGCCGCTTCAGGACCCTGGGCCTGGGAGGCCAGATCCTGCCAAAGGATAAACAGACGGCGGAAGGCCGGGGTAATCTTTAATGCTGGATTTCGCAGCCAGCCCTCAATTTCGGCGATGCTAAAAAATCCGCCGGCGTCGATCTCCTCTGCGTTCGGGTGGGGCTCGGTGTCCGCCCGGCAAGCATAAAATTCTACATGTTCCCAACCGGTCTGGGCCGAGGGACCGATCCGGGCCAACCGGTAAAGTGGGGCGCTAAGCCCCAATTCTTCCTCTAATTCCCGTCGGGCACAGGTTTCATAACTTTCCCCGGGGTCGACATGTCCCGCGGCAGAAGAGTCCCAATGTCCCGGGTACTGGTCTTTTTGGGCATTGCGCCGTTGCAGATAAAGACGACCCTGATCGTCAAATACAAAGATGTGCACGGCGCGATGCATTAACCCCAGCCGGTGGATCTGGCGGCGGGATGCCTGTCCGATAATCAAATTTTTTTGGTTTACTACCTCAAGTTTTTCCATCGTGCTTCCGATAACTAAAATACAGGGTGGAGACCTGGCAAGCCAAAAATAAGTAAAATAGCCCTAACTATTACAGTTAATTCCTGATCATCCTAAAGTTCTAGGTCACCGAGAGGTAATCGCCAAGCTAATCCTCTGGTTACAGCTTTGACCGCCTAAGCCGGAAACCGGGGCGAGTGAAAAACCCCCAGACTTTGCCCCCAGACTTATTCTATAAAGGTTTATGGCTGTATTATAAATAACTTATGAAAATGGCGTAAATTTTGCAAAGTCTATTCTACAAAGAAAGCAGTTACCTGAGGCACGTGAGAGTTCGACGCGGCAAGCCTCCTGTGGACCAAGGATAGGACGTTACATCGATGGCGGGGCGTGGAACCGTAGATACGGCTGCTATCAAAAATATCCGTATGGCGCTCAAAGAATTGGCCCAGACCCTGATCATGGTCAATGGGAATATAAATTTTTTAATAACCGAACTAAATCATGAACTAATCTATAGCGAAGCCTTACAAACCGTTAACCA
>MUKC01000118.1 GCA_002049795.1 Desulfobacca sp. 4484_104
GCGGGATTTTAATCGATAAAAACCAAATCTTACTTTTATGGTCGCATATTTGTATTAGTTTCAGAGATGCTCTATTTTTTGCTGGCCTCGGCGACCTCGAGTTTCGCGGACTTGGCTTTCGGAGTGGCGGGCTTGACCTTGCCCGTGGGCAGATGGATGCCATCGGCATCAATCAACACCCGCATGGTCACCGGCACGATAGAGCTTAAGCCTTCCAAGCGGCGGTTGACTTCCGCCATGATTTCGGCTTCAAATTCGGTTTTTTTTATCTGCAGCCATTGATCTAAAACCTTCTTGGCGTATGACCCGTCCCCCTGAAAAATGTCGGTTAAGGCCTGCAATTTGTCATCATAAGAATTTTTATCCATCTCAACTCTCCTTGGCCAGTGCCAATGACTCCTGCTCCAGCCCGCGGATTACCGGCAACACCCAGGGCAGCAGCGCAAAGGCGGGTAAGGCAGCCAAAAAAGTATAAAAAAAGAAATGCGCATAGCCGAAATGGGCTGCCCCCAGCCCTCCCAGAAATCCAGCAATCGAACGGCTGAAGCCGAACAGGAAGCTGAAAAAGGCGTAATGAGTGGCGCTAAACCTTTTGTCGCAGAGGCTCATCAGGAAGGCCATAAAGGCCGCCGAGCCCATGCCGCCGGTAAAGCTTTCGCCGATCGAGGCCAGGTAAGTGGTGTAGCGCCACATGCCGGGTAGGGCCGCCACCCAATAACCCAGATTGGACAGGGCCTGAAAGCCCCCCAGCACCCACAAGCCCCGCGCGATCCCCCAGTAACTGGTCAAAAACCCGCCAACCATGGACCCGACAATCGTGGCCCCGGCCCCAAAGGTGCCCGACACCAGCCCGATTTCCGTCCGGGTAAATCCCTGATCCACCCAGAAGGGACTGATCATGGAGCCCATCATGGCATCGCCGACCTTAAAAAGCAAGGTAAACAGGACGATGGCCCAGATCTGAGGCAACCGCCGGATGCCGGTAAGGGCAGACCGAAGTTGCTTTTGCAAGGCTTCGGGATTGGACTTCAAGTTAACCGGGCGGGGCTGATGAAAGGGCCGAAAAATTACCACGGTCAGGGCCAGAGTGGCCATCATCACGGCCACCGCAATAAAAGTCGGGGACCAGCCCAGGACTGCGCTCAGCATGACCAGTCCGCCGCCGGAGGCAATCAGGGCTACCCGGTACGCGCCAATGCGGACGCCGTTGGCCACTCCCAATTCCCCGGTTTCTAGAAGATCAATGGTATAAGCATCAATAGCCAGATCCTGGGTAGCCGAGCCGGTACACAACAGGGCGATCAGCGCCCAGAAAGTCCAGGGAGCCGGGGACACCTCAAAACCGGTCACCGCAATCATACCCAGGGCAATGACTACCTGGGACGGTACTATCCAGGCAGCCCGCGAGCCGAAGCGATCCACCAACGGCGACCACAACACCTTCAAGCTCCAGGCCAGACCCAGGATGCTGAGGAAGCCGATCTGTTCCAAGGGCATACCCTGGGTACGAAAATATACCGACAGGGCAATGTTAATAAACCCGTACGGCACGCCTTCGGCAAAATAAAGCACGGCGACTACCAGCAATTTGCGGCGCAGGGCCGGATCGCTGGTCCAGGCCTGTCCCATTCTCTTCCTTTCCTGGACTATTGGCTATTAAATATCATAATAATTTAGTTGCTTAGAATAAAGTTCGGCGAAGCTCGCGTCTTGGACCGCTATCAAAACACAGCCGGGCCAATTATGGAAAACAACTAGTATTTTCTCTAACTGCGAACCACCCTGAAGCAATTTATGACACTCGGCAGCTAGTTCCGCCAGCCTGGCGATCTCCTGGCTGCTCAACAGATAATAAATTACCTTTCTGGTATATTAAAATTCCAAGTAATCCGCAACAGCTTGACACAAATTGATTAACCGCGCTAAATGTATACCTAGCCAAATATCCGGGCCCTACCCTAAAATCTTTGGGGAAACCCGGTTAGGGAAGGGTCTGATTAACCTTAGCGTTTCGGAGCCGCTGCCATGCCTTTGCACCAGGTCCGCCAGGGGAAGCTGGTTTATTATCGTTTTGCTCTGTTTTCCGGGTTTCCCGAGCTGGTCCACGGCATCTTTACCCGCCACGGGGGGATAAGCCCGCCGCCGTATCACAGCCTCAATCTCAGCCTGAGCACTGCGGCTGGCGGGGCAACGTCCAAAACATCCTGGGCCAAACCGTGCGTTGTCTGCAGGAGAACTTCGGCTCCCGCCCCCCAGACCTGCTGGTCGGCATCAGTCCCTCGTTAGGCCCCTGCTGCGCCCAATTCATCAATTATCGTCAGGAATTGCCGCCAGAATTCTGGCCCTATCAAATCCGCCCCGACTATTTCGACCTCTGGCGTCTCAGCCAGGACCAGTTGCAAGCCCAAGGGGTGCGGCCGGAACAGATCCAGCTAGCCGGTCTGTGTAGTCGCTGCCAGGCTGCCGACTTTTTCTCTTATCGCCGCGATCGCCACACCGGTCGCAATGCGACGGTCATCGCCTTGCGATCCGCCGATGAGTAATAGATCATTAGCCTTTCCAGGTCTTCCGAGGCATTTTTTTCAATGCAAAGAGCAGTCGTACGATTGCCACCCGCACTTCGGGTAAGATCTGGAATTATCCCCCAAATTATCCTATAATTCGACTGTCTTATATTAAGTTGCGATCAAAGAGCTAAAATGCCCCCTTACTCTCGCCCTCTCCCCCGCTGGCGGGGGAGAGGGGATAAAAGATAAAATTACTCATTTGAAAGCTCATCGGCAGCAAGATGACCCAGCTCAAGGAAGTGGAGAACGAAGTCGAAAAGCTACGGGTCGGGGCCAAGGAAACAAAAGCCGCGGCCAGAGAGATGTTCGGAGAGTTAACCAAAAATTTACATATCAGCCTGGCAGTAGTGGAAGAAGAGCTGATGGAGCTGGTGGAGTCAGAGGCCTGGGATAAACTCAAGCAGAGGATAAACGCGGCCATCAAAGACCTGCACCCGGCTGTCCAGAATGCCGCGGCCCAATGTCGGTAAAAGCGGCCCAAAAGCCGGAGGGGTAGAATCCGACCGCGAACGCTGGATCTGAAGTTCTTGTTTCTGATTCCACCCTTTCCAGGACCGCGCCTGTCCTGATTCTGACCGCAAGCCACTTTGGGGCCAGCTATCCGGGGTTGCCGAAGGTGCGGGTGCCTTAGTGGTTATTACTTTTCGCTCCCATACGGTTACTAAAAACCGATAATCTCAGGTATTGGCCAAAAATTTTAGCCTTCTCAGCAACTTGTCGATTTCTACGACGATAACCACGGTCAAGGATACCAGTCCGATTCTTAGCCATTCTTCGGCATTGATGGGTTCCATGCGAAGAATCCATTGCATCGATGGCAGATAGACGGCAGCCAATTGTGCGAGGAACGCAGCAATGGTGCTGAAAAACAGAAAGGGGTTGCCCAAAGGGTTCATGGCGAACAGAGATTGCAGTTCAGAGCGGCTGTTCCAGGCCTGTAAAAACTGAAAAAAGACCATGGTGGTGACCGCAATGGTCTGGGCCTTTTCCAGGGACATCCCCTGATTCAGGGCATGGATAAACTGATAAACCACTCCCGCCGAGATGAGTAGGGCCACGAAAATGGTGCGCTCGATGAGCAGGCGGGACATGATGCCTTCCTGAGGGTCGCGGGGTGGCCGCTTCAACACATCTTTTTCGCCCGGTTCAAAGGCCAAGGCTACGTCCTGGAGGCCATTGGTGACCAGGTTGATCCACAAGAGCTGGGCCGGTAAATACGGCAGCGGCAGCCCCAGCATTACAGTGGCCAGAATCGAAATGATCGCCGCGATGCCGGTAGGGATGAGAAAGAAAGTGACTTTGCGGATATTGTCAAAGACGGTGCGGCCCAGTTCCACTGCCTGGTAGATGCTGGCAAAATTGTCGTCAGTAATGACCATGTCCGAGGCTTCTTTGGCGACATCGGTGCCAGTTTTGCCCATGGCCACGCCGATGTGCGCGGCTTTTAAGGCGGGAGCATCATTCACTCCGTCGCCGGTCACCGCCACGATCTCGCCGTGCTTGATCAACTGTTGGACGATGCGCAACTTGTGATTCGGGGCTACCCGGGCATAAACATAGACCTTCTTTACCAGGTGGAACAGGGCGAGATCGCTCATGGTCTCCAGTTCTTTACCGGCCAGGACCTTGCGCATCGCGCCCTCTGGTCCGGCTCTTTTAACCAGAGAGGCCAAAACTTCTTTGATAAAGGCGAACAGCTCCATATCTTCCATGGCCTGGAGATGTTTGCCGGTCAGATTTACGGGCGTCCGTCCAGTCAGGCCGGAGCGTTGGGCCAAGACATTGGTCATTTCTCGGGTTATCAAGAAGAGTTCTTCATCAGTCATGGCGTCCACCGGTTTGGACACCAGGTCTTCCACTTCCTCTTCTTCCTCCTCGATGCCCAATTTCTTGGCAATAGCCTCAGCGGTGACCACATGATCGCCGGTAACCATCACCACCCGGATACCCGCTTGTTTACAACCCTTGACCGCCTCAATGGCTTCCTCCCGGGGCGGATCGATCAGCCCCTGTAGCCCGGCAAAAATCAGTCCGGTCTGGAGATCGGCCATAGTGATTTCGATCTGTTCGACCGGAATCTTTTTAAAGGCCATGGCCAAAACCCGCAAGCCTTCCTGGGCAAAGTGGTTGGCTACCCGGGGGACGTCTGCCCAGGCATCAAATCGGCATTCGGAGCAGATATCCAGTAGCTTCTCTGGCGCTCCCTTGACAAAGACCAGGTTATGGTCCTCCTGTCGGTGCACGGTTGCCATATAGCCCCGTTCTGATTCAAAGGGGATGATAAAAACCTGTTGGTACCGGTCTCGCTCGACTTCCGGGTCTAAGCCAGCCTTCATGGCTGAGACGATCAGCGCGCCCTCGGTAGGATCGCCATCCACCCGGTAGCGGTCTTCTTCGATATAGACATCTGATTCATTGCACAACAGGCCGATCCGGAACATGGTGGTCAGATGCGGATCGGCCTCGGCATGAATCTTACGGCCCTCTTCGAAAATTTCGCCTTGCGGTTCGTACCCGGTCCCGGTAATTTCGTAGATTTTACGGCCATCGTAGGCCAGTCTGACGGTCATTTCATTTTTGGTAAGCGTGCCAGTCTTGTCGGAGCAGATTACCGTCGTACTGCCCAGGGTTTCCACCGCCGGCAGTTTGCGGATGATGGCGTTACGCTGAGCCATACGAGCGACACCGATGGCCAGGGCAATGGTAACAACGATGGGCAGACCTTCCGGGATGGTAGCTACTGCGGCCGCTACCGCGGTCATGAACATATCCTTGGCCCTAACCCCCACCAGGATGCCGATCAAAAACAACAGACTGGCCGCCACCAGCACAATAAAGCCGATGGCATTGGCAAACCGGTCGATTTTTTCCTGGAGGGGGGACTTGGTCTCGCCGATTTCCCCGACATCCACGGCAATCCGCCCCAGAGCGGTGCGGGAGCCGGTTTCCACCGCCACCCCTTTGGCCCGGCCGGTCACAATGATGGTGCCCATAAAGGCCATGTTTTTCTGGTCGCCCGGCGTCAGATTGTTTTCGGCGATGGGTTCGGTGATTTTGCCCACCGGCAGAGACTCGCCGGTAAGCATGGCTTCGTCGGTCTTCAATTCCACACAGCGTAAAAGCCTCAGATCCGCCGGGACCCGGGAGCCGGAAGCCAAAATGACAATATCTCCGGGCACTACCTCTTCGCTGTTGACTTCCTTTTCCTCCCCATCTCGCAGGACCCGGGCCTTGGCTACCACCATCTTTTTCAAGGCCTGTACTTGCTTTTCGGCCTTAAATTCCTGGATAAAGCCGATCAGGGCATTGAGCAGCACCACGGCCCCGATCACTGCGGTGTCTTTGTATTCCTGCAGGAAGAAAGTGACCACGCCCGCCACTAGCAGGATATAAATCAGCGGACTTTTAAATTGGTGCAGCAAAATTTTTAGGGTGCTGATCTTTTCCGCTTCCGCCAACTTGTTAGGCCCGAATTTCGCCAAACGCTCCCTGACTTCGGACTCGGACAAACCATGCTCGGAAGTATTTAAGTCGGCGAAAATTTGATCAATATCAAGCTGATACCACTTCATCTGTCCTCCACCATCAATAATCGCCTTGATGATCCGGTAGATTTAACTGAACAGGCCGGTTTAGGACCAATTTCTCAAGGCGAAATTGGTCTCAAAAGAACTGAAAAGATCCAGATATTGTTCCAAGTTCCGGCTTAGCAAGAACTTTTGTCGTACCGTTTCCCGAGCGGCCTGTCCCAAACGCTGCCGCAAATCCTTCTCCTTGACCAGTTGTACTATCCGAGCTGCCGCCTCCTGGACATTGTTTACTAAAAAGCCGTTGACGCCGTCCTCAATCTGATATCGGATGCCCCACATTGCCGCCGATCACCGCCGTACCTTTCCACATGGCCTCAGCCACGGTCAGGCCAAAGCCCTCGCGCAGGGATTTCTGCAGAACCACCGCGGCTCAGCTTTGCAAGGCATTCACCAGGGCGGTGTCTTGCATCGAGAGGATAATGATGCGCTCCTCCTGACTTTCCAGAAGGGATTCATATACTTGCGGACCTTCGGGGTCATCAGTGGCCACATTCCCCAATAATACCAGGGTGCAATCTACCTCTTGGCGGGCAATTTTAAAGGCCTCAACTACCCCTGGGGATCCTTCCAGGTGTCGAAGCGGGAGACCTGGACAACCAGAGGCAGGTCAGCGACAACTCGGTGAACAAATCCCGGCGGCGGTGAAACAGTGTTTCTTCCACCGCGTCTTTATGGTCTCCCAACCAGCGCATCGCCCGGTAGAGGTGATGCAGCCCCAGAGACTCGGTGCCGGGAAGCCACAGGCGGCCAAAGACCAGGTCAGGGCCAATGTGCTGGAGGGCCCCGGCTTCCAGACTCCCCTGGCGATACCCATTGATCACCTGAACCTGGGTGGCAAATCGGTTCAGGGATTTCAGCAGGGCGTCCACGCCGCCGGCGGCCAAGCGGTCGACCCGCCCCAG
>MUKC01000119.1 GCA_002049795.1 Desulfobacca sp. 4484_104
TTCCCAGTATTAGTAGAGGCAATTAGTTGTTATTTTAAAGGAAAAGCTCCAGATATCGCTTGGATTTCCCAAGCATAATTTTATACCCTGTGATCGATTACCTTTATAAGATCACTGCCCAAAGTATTAATAACAAGAAAAGAGACCGGGTTTTTGTATATAAAAATCCTGCCCCCCAATATTCCTTTAGTGCCGCCGAGGTTGAGGATTACAATACGGTATTGACCGGGCAATTGGAAGAACACCTAAAGCGCGGCGGTTTCGCCTTAACCGAGGGTAATAAATTAACGGTTGGCGCCCTAGTGTATTTTCTGGTAGAGAATGGCCGGGCCGTGCGCCTCAGTAGGGTGGAGATTCCCCGCATCCGTTACAATTACAGCCGTACCGACCGGTTGCCCCAGGCTTACCATAAATGTAGTGATCCCGAGCACCTCTGTGCTGCCTGCCAGCTTTTCGGCTTTGTCGCCGACACTCACGGCGCCCGCGGGCGCATTATCGTCACCGACGCCCGTTGGCTTTCAGGGTCTGGAGAACATCATCAATTTTTCCCTTTAAAGGTTCTGGGGGAACCGCACCCCACTTCTTACAACTTTTATCTAATAGATCCGCACAATCACAATCAAGTCCGTAACTACGATGGCCTACCTATAACCGATAACCGGGGTCAATTAGGCCAACCCGCCGGCGACGTCCAACTCCGGGGCCGCAAGTTTTATTTTCACCATCCCTGCCAAGATTGGGCGGCTTACCGCTGTGCTGACCCCGATCAATTCCGGAGGGTCTTGAATAAAGTAAAACCTTTGGCACCAGGCAACAGCTTTCAATTTCAGGTTCAGTTCCGCAATCTCAGCGACGCTGAACTAGGCCTGCTGCTCTACTGTCTAATTCTGGAAGAGAACTTGCGCCATAAACTAGGGCTGGCCCGAGCCTTGGGATTTGGCACGGTTAAGATAGAATGTCAATCTCTCATGGTCACCCGGAATGGCGACCGTTATACCTTACTCGATGCCCCTTCTGAAGATGAAACTTCCAAAATCCAGCAATACATCAATACCTTCAAGACCGCCGCTGCCGGGAGCAATACTGAGGGGGTGAGTTTCGACGACTTGAAAAACGTCAAAAAACTCAAGAAGATTTTAGATCCGTCGCAAGCACCGGCAAACCCGGACTACCCCGGCTTTACCTGGTATCGGGACCACAAAAACAAGACGTTGCAAAAACTATGATAAGGCATCGTTAAATTTCTTCAGAGACAAGCAGACACCTTGCGGAGGAAATCTATGGCCACCAGTAAAGTCCCCTGTTTCTTATGTGGCAAAGTCGGGTATGATTCCAGCTGGCCCGGAGCCAAATATTGCACAAATTGCCATATCCAGCTCTGTTCTAAATGTGGCTCCGGTCGGCGGCAATGTCCCAAGTGTGGAAAACACACGCTCAAATAACGGCCCATCATGTCTCCTTCTCTACCTCATGACACCTGGCTCACTGTCATGCCGGCGCCATTGGGATGCACCTGGACCATCTGGTCACCTATCAATTCTATGAGGCTGGACATCGGCAAGCAACCAGGATCTTGAGGGAAAATGTCCGGGAAGAAATTCCCGACTATGGTTGTTTTCGAGATACTTTTTACCAATGCGGCACTCTGTTGCCGCAGGGCTGTCATACTCTCAACACCTTAATCCAGGATGCCGCCCGCCGCCCGCTGACCTATGTTCCGAGCCCTATTCAGCAACCAGAATCGGCTTGACGACCGCCTGCGATATCTGGGCTTTCAGGAATACAATCGCCTCCGCGAGGAGACCGGCTGCATCGAATTGGAATGTCCGCCATACTCCCCCGGCATCTCCGCCGATCGTCTGATTCGGGATGCCTACAGTGATTTTGTAGGGGCCGGTCGCAAAGTAGTCTTTTTGTCCAGGGATCAAGAGAGCGTCCGCCTTATGACTGGGGAGGACAACGTCATTCCCTTAGCCCTGTCGCAATCTGAAGATCTTCCCGATGCTCTGGAGATGGTTTGGGACCAATTCTTGGTTTGGCTTTATATCCTGGGTCTGTTGTACGGGCGGATTATCTTAACCGTCGGCAATCTACCCGTAGCAGCCCTGGACGGCGTCTGGAGTCGCAAAAAAGTGCAGGAATGGGAGAAGGCGATGCTGCGTCTGGAACTGCTCATCCCTGCCACCAAAGGCTCTGCTGATCCTGAAGCCCTGTATCTGGCCCGAGCCCTACAAACGCATCTTCAGGTGCTGACAGCCCTGGAACAGATAACCGGCGACCACTTTATTATGTAAATATGGAGACCACCGACCAAACTTCCCTGTTTGCCAAGATCTGCTCGGCCACGATCCTTCTTGATGCTTGGCGGCGGATTCAAACCAAAGGCTCCCAGGGAGGTTTGGACGGCGTCAGCGTTCGGTCTTTCGGCAACCAGGCCGCCAGCCACCTAGAGGATTTACGACAGGTCCTCCTTGCCGGGAGCTATACCCCGGAACCGCACTACCGCATTAAAGTGCCAAAACTGAACGGTACCGGCAAACTGCGGCCCCTTTCCCTACCCACCATTAAAGATAAAATCGTCCAGGAGGCAGTACGTCGGGTTATAGAACCATTGTTCGAGCCGGATTTCCTGCCTTGCAGTTATGCCTATCGACCCGGCCAAGGTCCCCGGCGAGCCATCGGCAAAGCCATCCATTATATCGATCACGAAAAATGCGGCTGGGCCGTACATGCCGATTTTGACAAATTCTTCGACACCCTGGATCAAGAAATTCTATTGCAGCGCCTCCAGGAAAAAATCAAGGAACCTTCGGTCCTCAAGCTCATTCGCATGTGGCTTCGCATCGGTAGCATAGGTTCCACTGGAATCTACCAAGATACGGCTTTGGGGGTTGGACAAGGGGGTATTCTGTCACCGCTGCTCTCAAATATTTACGTTCATCCCCTGGATGTTTACCTCATTGATAAAGGTCATCGCTATATCCGCTATGCGGATAACATCCTCATCCTGGCAGATAGTAAAAGCCGGGTAACAGAAGGCCTTAATGATCTAACCTATTTCTTGCAAGAGATGCTGAAACTACGTCTCAATCCCGAGGCCAGACCCCTAAGACAGCTCTCCGAAGGGTTTACGTTTTTGGGCATTCATTTTAAAGGCCGCCAGCGCCGTTTAAGTGAAGCAAAAATGAACAAAATCCGCCGCAAGCTTGATTGGTTGACTAGCAAACGCCGGTCTCAGCCCCTGGCCCAAATCATTGGTAAGGTACAACTAGCTTTAGACGGCATCCGACGTTATTACACGGTTATCAATCCCCAGGCTCAATTTCACCAATTGGAGAATTATCTCAAAAAACGACTTATTCAATTGGTAGCCGAACATTTTCGCCGCGGCTGGGTGAAGAAGATTGGTGACGCCGCCTCGCCTTTATCTGCTCTCACCTGGCTGTCTCGGCCAGACCCCAAAGAGCATACCAAAAAGGCATGGGAAGTTGCCCGGCAGGCCCGTAACTGTTATCAGCAGATCAAGTCACCCACTAGATGTGCGGATTCTCAGGCTAGCCCCACTTCGCTTGCCGTTGCCACCGCAAAAGGTGGCACCAACCTCCAAGCTGTTAAACCTCCTCAGACTGGCCCGGCTTCCCCTGCTAGCCCAGAAATTGCAGCCGGTTCACCCCAAAACCTGTCCGCTACTGCCGAATTAGCCCAGGCTGACCAGGCCGTAGCTCGCCAGAAACGTAAGTATATCAAGAAACTGACGGTTGACACCGAAGTGGTAGTTACTACTCCGGGCGCCTTCGTGGGCAAGAAAGCCGGGCGTCTGTTTATTCGGCGGGAGCGCAAGATGATCTATAGTCTACCTATAATCAAGGTGCGAGGGCTCACGGTTCACAGTCATGGGGTATCCATATCCAGCGATCTCATCAAGGCCTTGAGTGATAAGCAGATCTCGCTACACCTTTGCACCGCGCGCGGCGAGCCCTATGCCATTCTTCATGCCCCCATCTGTCCCCAGGCGACTCTAAGCCGGTTGCAATTGGCGGCCGCGCAAAATAGCCAGGGGCTGCTCCTGGCCCGGGAATTTGTTATTGGGAAGCTTCGTAACCAGTTAAATCTCTTAAAATTTTATCTAAGGGCCCGCCAGCAGGCCGCCGATGACCCTTATACCCGTCTTTTCCCTGAAAAAGTGGCAAAAATTAACCGTTGTCTAGCGGAGTTGGACAACCTAAATTTAGAGAGAGAATATGACACAGTACGGAGCCAATTATTTGCTCTGGAGGGCCAGGCCGGGGCCGCTTACTGGGCTATGGTTAAAGTTCTCCTGGCCCCGGAAATAGATTATCCGGGACGGGAGCATCGGGGGGGCTGAAGACCTGGTGAACTCCCTGCTGAACTACGGTTACGGCATGCTTTATCCCCGGGTATGGCGGGCTTTGCTCCTGGCCGGTCTAAATCCCCATATTAGTTTCCTGCATGCCTTCCAAGAGGATAAACCAACCTTGGCCTTTGATCTAATCGAAGAATTTCGCCCGCAAGCAGTAGATCGGGCAATTTTTAGCATGTTGACCCGCGGCGAGAAATTAACCCAGGAAAAATCAGGTTCATTGCTGACTACGGACACCCGGAAAAAACTCATCAGCCAGGTACTGGAACGTCTGGGGTCTTTGATGCCATATCGCGGCCAGAAAATCACCCTGGAAGAAATCATCCGGCGGCAGGCGCGTCTCTTGGCTCAACACTTACAGGGCCGAAAACGTTATCGGTCTTTCCTGGGCCGATATTGAGCATGTTTGGCGCCATTCTTATTCAAACTTTTTCAAGATGTGCTCAAAGATGCTTTTTTTAATTAATTATCATATAGATAGATGCAAATTGGGTGGATTCTGGCCCCTGGTCGAAAAGTTTGAAGATCTACTTTTTAGCCCCCCTGGCCGCGGCTCATTCAAACTTTTTCTTTAAAGCCATTATAGGGATAAAAACCACGACTAATTAATCAATGATTACAAAAGCCTGTTAAGAAAAAATGCAATATAATTAATTAATTTATGGAGTTATGCATGGAAAGGCTGTATAATTGAGATGGTCTAACAACGATCTCAATATCTTTCCATGCAAGCAAAAGATATCAAACGACTGGTGATTAAGCAACTCAAGACCAAATTTCCTTACTGGCGGCGACTGACCAAGAAACAGAAAAAAGCCTTAGCTAATGAAGTGCTCGATGAAGTCATGGCCAGTTACTAGCCCGGTCAAGCCCTGGAGGTGCCGTTGCATGAGTTAACCAATATGCCAGCTCCAGGGGCGGATATTATTCCCCTGTCGGAGATGGACACATTTATCGGGGATCGCACGCGCGGCTTCTTGCCCTTTACTAACTACGCTTATCAACGGTATCTCGACGATCCGGAACTCCGCCTGATTGACCGCTTGCTGGATGACCGGGTGCTCAATGACCTTTTG
>MUKC01000120.1 GCA_002049795.1 Desulfobacca sp. 4484_104
CGGGAGGCGGAGACGGTATGGGCGGTCCTCAGAGGATGGGACCGCCGTCAGATGGAGGAGCATCTTGAGGCTCCAAGATCCGGCGTCTAACCACCGCCGGAACCGCCACTCGGTGATAAAACGTGGCGCCGCTCGAGATAAGCCGGTCAAAGTCCGGGCCCCCGAGGTGACGATCTGCATCACGATCAGCCAGGAAAAGACCAGTTGGTGCCGATGGCGCCAGACTCCGGGCCGGCCTTTGAACAAGATGCGGATATTTGGCGGTAACCAAGTGAATTCCCATTGCGGTTTAGTTTCGGTCATGGTTGAGACCACCTTAAGGGGGGGGTGATATCTAACCATATATAATCATTAGTAAAATGTATAGTTTTAAGCTCTGTCCCCAGCCAAAGTGCTGTTTGGGTTGCGGGGATTTTTCCCTCCTGACCCTGGTGGTGTCAGACTAAGCAAGGATTACCCGTCGGGTTTGAGTACTAAAGTCTTCGCCTGAAGGCGAGGGTTTTTCTCCCATTCCCCGAAGGAGACAATAAGTAATCGTTAGGGGTGCTTTTCCGATCCGATAATTAAATTGCTTGGCAGATAAAAAATCTGTTATGTTTGGTTCATGGCTACCGGAATTTGTTTTTCCGATAATGGCGACTACTTGGCACCGTATGCGTCCTATTTTCCTCAATCGGAAGTAAGAGAGCCGGCACAGTGTTAGTGTCTCCCGGCAATACTTTGGGTTGTTGGGGAAAGTGGCAAATTGCCAGGTAGGGGTCAGTCTGACTTACGGGAGGAAGAAGAGTCTCGGCCTTACGCCAAGGACTTGTTTGTTACTCCACCTTGGGACTATCCTGAGCACCCCGCCCCTCTCCGAAGCTGACCGAAGATCCTCCCGCGCTGCTGAAGGTTGCGGAATTGGCTTTGCGGGTGGAGGAACAGGATGGGAACATCTAAAATGCTGCCGAGCTAGCCGCGGTTGGCCCGGAGTTATCGCTCAGGCTGGTCCCGGAAGCAGTGTGGTTGATCATAGAGAAACGTCGAAGATTAATCGAGTTAAAAGTGCTTGAGATTCATGAACTAGAGGTTTGTTACGGTCATATCTCGGCCTTGAAAGGGATTTCTTTACAGGTGCCGGAAGGGCAAATTGTTACCCTGATCGGCGCCAACGGGGCTGGCAAGACCACCACCATTCGGGCCATCACCGGCCTCATCGCGCCGCGGCGGGGGCGGATTAGGTTTGCTGGCCAAGAAATCCAGGGGCGTCCGACCCATACCCTCATGCGTCTCGGCCTGGCGGTTTCTCCCGAGGGTCGGCGCATCTTTGCCAATCTGAACGTTAAGGAAAATCTGCTTCTTGGCGGTTATCACCGGCGGGATGGCCATGATTGGCGCCAGGACCAGGAATGGATTTTTCAATTATTTCCACGACTGCAAGAGCGTCTCGAGCAACCCGCCGGCACCCTAAGCGGCGGCGAGCAACAGATGCTGGCCTTGGCCCGGGCCTTGATGTCGCGCCCCCGCCTATTGCTGCTGGATGAGCCTTCGCTGGGGCTGGCCCCTCTTCTGGTAAAGGAGTTATTTAAAACGCTAGAGCATGTTCATCGCCGGGGCACCACTCTTTTGCTGGTAGAGCAAAACGCCTTTGCGGCTCTAAAGATCGCTCACTATGGCTATGTCCTGGAAACCGGACGAATCGTCTTGGCAGGTCCTGGTCCCGAATTACTCCACCACCCGCGGGTCAAAGCCGCCTATCTGGGTGAGCAGGAGATTTCCAATCCTTAAAGGCAAATCTTGGGGTTATGACCCGATATGGCTAGTAGTGCCCAGGTAATGCAGCCCCCGGCTCAGATAATGCAGCCCCGAGGCGATAGTCAGGAGGGCGGTAAGCCAGAAACAAGCGGTAAGCACCATGTCCGGGAAAAGCCAGAACTCTTGGAGGAGAACCAGAAAGACCGCCAAAACTTGCAGCGTCGTCGCCCACTTACTGGCCTGGGAGGGTTGGATCGGCACCTGGACGTCAAACAGCTTTAGAACCATCACCCCGCCCAGAATGACCACATCTCGGCTAATCACCACCACCGCCAGCCAGGGGGGAATTTTATGAAAGATGCTTAAGGTCACAAAGCTGGAGGAAATTAACAACTTATCGGCTATCGGGTCCAGGTAGGCCCCTAGCGGCGACTTCAACTGCCAGGTCCGGGCAATCAAGCCATCGACCAGGTCAGTGATCCCGGCGAGCACAAAAATGATCAGAGCCCGATCATAGGTACCCTGAATCAGGAAAATAATGATGAGCGGGGTCAAAAGAATCCGGACCATGGTCAATAGATTGGGGATGGTCAGGGTCAGATTGATTTTTGGGGATTGATCTACCACTGCAGCAGAATTTCCATTTTTTTGGTTCTATTTACCAAAATTTATAGGGAAAAGCCAACTATCCGAAGATTTTTTGTTCCGGCCGGTAAATTATCTTCGAAAAAATTCCCTCAACAGCTCTCTGGCTGGCGGCCAGTAGTCGGGCTCCAGCCATCTAATCTCGGAGTCGGCCTTAAACCAGGTCAACTGGCGCTTGGCATAGCGGCGGGTATCCCGCTGCAGTTGATCAATGGTCGTCTCCCAGCTTAGCTTACCGCGCAGATAAGCGATGAGATGGCGATAACCGAGGGCCTGGAATGGTTTTAAACCGGGATCATAGCAGTTTAATAACGCCTCGACTTCGCTTAGCAGTCCCTGGCCGAGCATCTCTTCCACCCGGCTGTTGATGCGGCCATAAAGTTCGGGTCGGGGCAGATTCAGGCCGATTTTCAACACCCGATAGGGTCGGTCCTGAAAGCCATGCGCTGCCTGCCAACGGCTAAGGGGTTGGCCGGTTAAGGTAATGACCTCCAGGGCGCGCAGGATGCGAAAGGCATCGTGAGGATGGATGCGGGCAGCGGTCTGGGGGTCCAGGCGCTGCAAGCGAGCATAAAGCGGGGGTAGCCCCGCCGCGGCCAGTTCCTGGCGCAGTCCGCGGCGGATAACCTGATCCTGCCGGCCCTCCTTCACCAGCCCATGCAATAAGGCCTTGATATAGAGACCGGTGCCACCGACCACCAGCGGCGCAATGCCCCGAGAGTGTAAACCGGCAATGATCTCCCGCCCGCGGCGGCAATATTCGGCCGCATCAAAGTCTTGATCCGGGTTGACCACATCGATCAGATGATGGCGAACCTGGGCCTGCTGCTCCGGGGTGGGTTTGGCCGTCCCGATATTCATCTCCCGGTAAACCTGGAGGGAATCAGCGCTGACAATCTCCGCCCCCAATTCCTGGGCCAGGCGGATGGCCAAAGTTGTTTTACCTACTCCCGTCGGCCCTACAATAACGGCTACAGGCTGAAGCTTCATCTGACTTGATGTTGTCTAAAAAGTTAACCGCCAGGGAGTTGCCGGAGCAAACCCTTGATTGCCGAAAAACCCCTAGCCTTGCGTATGATTACGCAGTTATAAAAAACCATAATCATATTTAACAAGGAGTCAACAACGGTTCTCTTGATGTTTAATAATTAAATCGATGACCTAGAACTCGAACGACGGCTTGCCCTCCGATTGCTCGACATTTTCTCCTACCTGCCTCAATTTTGCGCGGTTTGGCACGCGGCCCGGACTTTATCCTTGTGCAACCTATTGACAGAACCAGACCATCCAGGCTATTTTGAAGCTTGGCAAGAGTTGTCTGATCAGACCAGTCCGGAAAGATGAGTTCTTTATAACATGAATATTCTATTGACTAACGATGATGGGATTCACGCCCCCGGGCTGATGGCCCTTTATCAAGCCTTACGCGGCGATCACCATTTACAAGTAGTGGCCCCGCAGAGCGAGCAGAGCGCGGTGGGCCATGCCATCAGCCTGACCACCCCTTTGCGGATTAAAAAAGTCAACAAAAATGGGGCCTTCTTTGGCTGGGCGATTAACGGCACGCCGGCCGATTGTGTCAAGATCGCAGTGGCCGAACTGCTGACTTCCACCCTGGATTTAGTAATCTCCGGAATCAACCTGGGCCCAAACGTGGGTATCAACGTGCTCTATTCGGGAACGGTGTCGGCGGCCAGTGAGGCGGCGATTTTAGGATTTCGCGCCATGGCCATTTCGCTGGATACCTACAAAGAGCCCGATTTTTCCGGAGCGGCTCGATTTGCCTGCCAAATGGCCCGACAACTGCCAAGTTTGCCCCTACCGCCGGGGGTCTCACTTAATGTCAATGTCCCGGCGCGGCCCTCGGAAGCGATTAAAGGAGTAGCTTTGACCCGCCAGGAGATTAGCTGCCTGGCCGAACGCTTTGAACGTCGGGTCGATCCCCGGGAAAATATCTATTACTGGCTGGATGGCCTCAATGAGCGGCAGGATCCGGAGCCGGGTACCGACTATTGGGCTTTGCAGAACGGCTATATTTCCATTACCCCGATCCATCCCGATCTTACCCATTATAACACCCTAACCGAACTCCAAAAACTTAGATCGCACTTACCTAGCCCTAATCCAACAGATGGTAAGTATTGATTATTATTAACAATCTAAACAGTTTTTTGATCATTGCTGCTGGATAACGGCCCAGGCAACAATCATTGCTGTGCTAGCTTTGCCGGGCTATGGCGTTGAGTAACGGCGGGACAACCCCGACTCCGAATCCTCTGGATAGCGGCCGGCGGAATTTCCACCCTAAACCGTCAAAGTCCAGCTTAGAATCATCTGCTCGTTCCCAAGTTCAACTTTGGACGATAAAAGAGCATTTTTTATTTTTATCACCGTAGGGCGGGAAAACGAAACGCATCCCGCCTTCCGCCTGGATGCATGTTGATCGCGTGTTACGATCTCCATCCGGCAAGTTTCTGCACTTTTCGGCCATCTCGATCATTGCAAGTTTCTAAAAAAAAAGTATATAATTTCTTTGTGATAGCCGGCATAGCTCAGTGGTAGAGCAGCTGATTCGTAATCAGCAGGTCGAGGGTTCAAATCCCCCTGCCGGCTCCAAGAAAATCAAGGGGTTAGCTGATCGGGCTAACCTTTATTTTTTTCTGTGTAAGACTTTGGATGGTTAAAATTTTCGGATTAGGGCCGCGGT
>MUKC01000025.1 GCA_002049795.1 Desulfobacca sp. 4484_104
TTCTCAGTATTACCGATTTGCTGACCGGCCAAGAAGTCCAATATCCGCGGGTGGCCCCTACCGCCACCTTTAAAAAGGCCCAACGCCAACCTAAAGGATCAGACGCTAAACCCCAGCAGAACGCCATTGCCTGGGAAGATCATACCGACGATGACTAAATCAGGTTACTGGCGTGGGAGCCGGGGTTCAACGGTTCACTGGAAATCTTAGAAATCTTAAAAGGGACATCCGACTTTGCACTTGACTATCAGGTGATGATATTCTAAATTTGTGAAGTTAAAATCAATCAGCAGGTTAAACTGGCCCTTAGATCCCACTAGACCCCGGCCGGGAAGTTGGTTTACAAGTCTCTGGGCCAGGTTTCCTAATGAGGATTAGGGGAGGGGTTCGAAAAGATTGCGTGGAGGAGGACTTCCCCGGCGGGGCCGGGACCATTAATGAAGGAAGAAACCAAACTTATCCAGCAGCGGCGTCAGAAGGTGGCGGAATTACGGGCCGCTGGGGTAGAACCATATGCCAATCAGTACCAACCAACCCATCGGGTCTTCGATATCATTGCTGAATACGGCGACCACACGGATGAAGAGCTGGCCCGACTGAATCCCAGCTTTCGGCTGGCCGGCCGACTGATGCTGATGCGGCAATTCGGTAAGGCCAGCTTCTGCCATTTTCAGGATGATAGTGGTCGTCTCCAGGCTTATTTACAACGGGACGTAGTGGGGGCTGAGGCTTACTCCTTGTTTAAGCGCCTGGATTTGGGAGATATCATCGGATTCGAGGGGCGGCTGTTCCGGACCCGGACCCAGGAGCTGACTCTCTGGGTTCAGAAATTTGTATTACTTACCAAGGCCATTCGACCCTTGCCGGAAAAGTATCATGGCCTAGAGGATGTGGAGCTGCGTTATCGCCAACGCTATGTCGATCTGATCGTGAACCCGGCGGTCAAGGAACTCTTTCGCAAACGCTCGGCCATTATCCGCCAATTGCGCGAGTACTTGGAAATGCGGGGTTTTCTAGAAGTGGAAACCCCGATGATGCAGCCCATTCCGGGGGGTGCTACCGCCCGGCCCTTTGAGACCTACCACAACGTCCTCGACCTGCCCCTATTTTTAAGGATTGCCCCGGAACTCTATCTCAAACGTCTGCTGGTCGGCGGGATTGATCGGGTCTATGAGATCAATCGCAATTTTCGCAATGAGGGCATCTCCACCCAGCATAACCCAGAATTTACCATGTTGGAATTTTATCAGGCCTACGCCACCTATGAAGACCTCATGGGTCTGACCGAGGTCATGTTCGGCGCGGTCGCCCAGAAGGTGTTGGGCACCTTAACCTTCGATTATCAGGGCGAACAGATTGACCTCACCCCTCCTTGGCGACGGCTGGATTTGCGGGAGTCACTGACTCAGGTCGGAGGCATTCCGGCGGCGGTAGTCCACGACCGGCAGGCGCTGGTTGCCCTGGCTCAGGAGCAGGGGGTGGTCCTGCGACCTGGAGAAGGCTATGGCCGCGCCCTGGCCAAACTTTTTGATCTGAAGGTGGAAAGCCGACTCATCCAGCCCACTTTTATTGTGGGATATCCTGTTGAAATTTCGCCACTTTCCCGCCGTAACGAGAAGGATCCGGAGGTGGCCGATCGCTTTGAGCTGTTTATTGCCGGGCGTGAGATGGCCAATGGTTTTTCCGAGCTTAATGACCCCGAGGACCAGCGGGCGCGGTTTCTGAAACAGGTGGAGGCCCGGGAAGCAGGCAACGAAGAAGCTCATTATATGGATGAGGACTTTTTACGGGCCCTGGAATTTGGCATGCCGCCGGCGGCCGGGGAAGGCGTCGGTATCGATCGACTGGTAATGTTGTTGACCAACGCGGCCTCAATCCGGGAGGTAATTTTCTTCCCGTTACTCCGACCTGAGGGGTAACCGCGGTAATGTTTTTTGAACGCTTTGTGGCTCTACGCTACCTGAAGGCGAAACGCAAGCAGACCTTTATTTCTCTGATCACCTTTATATCCATTGCCGGAGTGACTGTCGGGGTCATGGCCCTGATTGTGGTCATCGGGGTAATGACTGGCTTTGACCATGACCTCAAGAAAAAAATCCTCAGTGTTAATCCGCACATCATCCTCCTGCGGCAGGGTTCCAGCATCGTTGATTATGACCGGGTCGCAGCCCAGGTACAATCTATCCCCGGAGTGGTCTCGGCCCAGCCGTTTATTTACACCCAGGTGATGTTTTCCGGACCCGGCAATATTTCCGGGGGCATCCTGCGCGGGTTAGACCTAAAGGTTATCGCCCAAGGGGGGCCGCCGGCCCTGGAGGTGCAAGAAGGAAGTTTCCCGACCCTGGCCACCACAGCCCCTGATGACTTGCCGCTCATAGCCATCGGCAACCAATTGGCCAAAAATTTAGGGGTGTGGGTGGGTAGCCCGATAAAAATTATCTCCCCTTTAGGGACCTTAACTCCCATGGGACGGGTGCCGCGGGCCAAGAGATTCCAGGTGGGAGCAATTTTTCATTCCGGTATGTTCGAGTTTGATTCCACTCTGGCCTACGCCAGTATCCCGAAAGTTCAGGAATTCTTAGGCATGACTGACAAGGTGACTGGCATCGAAATCCGGGTCCAGGATATTTATCACGCCAATAAGCTGGCCGCCATCATCCAGGAAAAGTTAGGCGCACCTTATTTTACCCGGGATTGGATGCAGACTAATCGCAGTCTGTTTTCGGCGCTGAAGCTCGAAAAGATCGCCATGTTTATTATTCTCACCCTGATTGTCCTGGTCGCGGCCTTCAACATCGCCAGCACCCTGATCATGATCGTTATGGAAAAGACCAAGGATATTGCTATCCTTAAATCAATGGGCGCCACACGGCAAAGCATTATGCGCATTTTCATGCTGGAAGGTATGATTATCGGCGTAGTCGGCACAGTGCTGGGTCTAACCCTAGGTTTTGGACTCTGTGCCCTGCTGCGGCGTTATGAATTCATCAAGCTGCCCAGCGATGTTTATTATATTTCGACGCTGCCGGTTAAATTGCAGGGGTGGGATATAGCCTGGATTACTGGGGCTGCTTTGCTGATCAGTTTTATCGCGACTTTGTACCCCTCCTGGCAAGCCTCCCGCCTGGATCCGGTGGAAGCCATCCGGTATGAGTGAATCTCGGGACTGGAAGGCTGATTAATGATTCAGTTATGCGGGTTGGTCAAGACCTTCGTGGCCAACAGCAATCGGGTGGAGGTGCTGCGGGGGGTCGATCTGGCTATTGAGCAAGGCGACAGCCTGGCCATTGTCGGGACCTCAGGGGTAGGCAAGTCAACCCTGCTCCATATTTTAGGAACCTTGGATCGTCCGACCTCCGGACAGGTGCTCTGGGACGGCCAGGAAGTTTTTAGTTTGGATGATCAGCAACTGGCTGAATTTCGCAACAAAAAAGTGGGCTTTGTGTTCCAGTTCCATCACCTGTTATCCGAATTCAATGCCTTGGAAAACGTTATGTTACCGGTACTAATTGCCCGTCGGCCTCGATCTGAAGCCCAGGACCGGGCGGAAGCCCTACTCTCGCAGGTAGGGCTCCAAGAACGGTTGTATCATAGGATCGGGGCCCTTTCCGGGGGTGAACAACAACGGGTCGCGGTAGCCCGAGCCCTGGTCCTGGAACCGGCAGTACTGCTGGCCGATGAACCGACCGGCAACCTCGATCCGCGCACCGGCGAACAGGTCCACGAACTATTGCTGTCTTTGAACCAGGAAAAAGGGCTAACCACGGTAATCGTAACTCATAATCTGGAACTGGCTAAGCGTCTGGATCGGCAAGTTACTCTGGTGGATGGTAAAGCCGTGTTCCTGCACTAGCCTGGGAGCATAGGAGATTAAGGGTGGGAAACAGATTCTGGTCAACGATCCTGTTGCTCTTAGGGTTGCTCTGCCTGGCAGGGACCAGCGCTGCCCAGGAACTGGTCTTCAAAAAAGTAGCAGTTTTCCCTTTTAGCGTAATGAGCAAAGAACCCCTGCAACACTTAGGCGGTAAAATTCAAGTCAATATCCAGGATTACCTGCTTAAAGAGGGCTTTGAGCTGATAGCCCCTGACGATCTGAACCGGGAATTGGCCAAATTAAAAGAACCACCGACTAATACCCAGGCAGTGGAACTCGGGAGAAATTTAGGGGCCGATATCGTGATTACCGGCTCCATGATCAAGATCGGTCCCACGCTGGCCCTTAAGGCTCAACTTACCGATCTTACCGGCAAGATCGCGCCTACTACTCTGGCTGCCGAGGGGGTCGGGTTAGGAGCCCTCGATCAACTAAGTAATAAACTGGCCCAGGAAGCCAGTTATAAGATTCTGGGGCAAGAGCGCATCTTCCGTATTGAAGTAAAAGGTAACCGACGGGTAGAAAAAGACGCTATTTTAGCGATCATTCAATCGCGCGAGGGGGATCTAATTGCTCCGGCCAAACTGCGCGACGATCTTAAGGCAGTTTATAAATTAGGTTACTTTACCGACGTCAAAATCGATGTTTCCGACAGCCCCGAGGGCCGCATACTTACCTTTTTGGTCGATGAAAAGCCCGCCATCCGGGATATTATGGTTGAGGGTAATCGTAAGATCAAAGATAAAAAAATTTTAGAAGCCCTGGACATCAAACTCTACTCGGTGGCGTCGGATGCCGCCATTATAGAAAACATCAATAAAGTCAAGGGCATATATCGAGAGAAAGGCTATTATGAGGCGGTCGTCAACTATCGTTTGGAACCGATCAGCAAAGAAGAGGTCAATCTGGTCTTAGAAATTGAAGAAGGGCCTAAACTATACATCAAGGATATTAGCTTCGAGGGCAATCGGGCTTTTAAAGACAAAGAGCTAAAAAAGGTCTTGGAAACCAAGGAAAAGAGTTTACTTACCTTTATCACCGGAGCAGGAATTTTGAATAAAGACACCCTGGAGCGGGATGCGGAGAAAATTGCCGCTTTTTATTACAACCATGGCTATATTAAGGCCCGCGTGGGGGAACCTAAAATTGATATCCGCCGTAAGAATATCTACGTCACTTTCCCCATTGAGGAAGGCTCCCAGTATAAAGTGGGTAAGGTAGATTTTCAAGGTGATTTACTAGAGCCGCCTGAAAAATTAAGGCAATTGTTATCTATTACTAAAGAGGAAATCTACAGCCGCGAGGTTATTCAAAAAGATCTGACTGCTTTAGGTGATTTTTATGCGGATTTTGGCTATGCTAACGCCAACATTTCCCCTTTATTAAAGGAAAACGATTTAGATCTTACAGTGGATATCCTGTTTGATATCCATCAAGGAGAAAAGATTTACTTTGAACGCATCGAAATTTCCGGTAATACCAAGACCAGAGATAAAGTAATCCGCCGGGAATTACGCGTTTATGAGCAGGAACTGTTTTCCTCTACGGCGATCAAACGGAGTGTGCAGAACTTACGTCGCCTGGAATTTTTTGAAGATGTTAATTTCAGCACCTCGCCAGGCAGCAGTTCAGACAAAATGAATTTAAAGATCACCATTAAGGAACGGCCCACCGGTACCTTCGGCGTCGGCGCGGGCTATAGTACCCAGGACCGGGTGGTCGGGATGATTGAAATATCCCAGGCCAACCTTTTTGGCCGCGGCCAAAAACTTAAGGCGCAGGGCTTGTTGGGTGCCATTTCGCACCGATTTCGACTGGGTTTTGAGGAACCTTATCTGTTTGACCGGCCCTTGAGCTTAGGCATTGACGCTTATAATTGGGAACGGGAATACGACGAATATATCCGCAAAAGTAAAGGTGGAAATGTCCAATTGAGCCATCCCATGCGTTGGGAGTACACCCGCCTTTATGGAGGGTATCGCTATGAAAACGTTAATCTCCGCGACTTAGATCCTCATGCCTCTCAGGTACTCCGAGAAGCCGCATCAATTCATAACACCAGTGCAGTGTCCATGACCTTTCGCCGCGACTCCCGTGACGCCCAGTTCAATCCCACCAGAGGGTCGGATAACAGCATTTCCTTGGAACTGGCCGGACTCGGTGGGCAGGTCGCTTATACCCGCTACGTCGGAGAATCAGGCTGGTACTTTCCGCTGTTCTGGAACACGGTAGGAGTACTCCATGGCCGGATAGGCTATTTGCAGAAAAACCCCTGGGGTAAATTACCCAGTTATGAAAAGTTCTATCTGGGCGGCATTGACACCTTGCGGGGCTTCAAATATGCTGAAGTAAGTCCGCGAGATCCCATCACTAATGAACGGATCGGCGGCACCAAGTTCGTCCAGTTCAACACCGAGTACCGCTTCCCGTTGTATAAAAAGCTGGGTCTGATCGGTATATTATTTTTTGATGCTGGTAATGTTTATGCCAACAATGTCGCATACTTTAGCAGCATGCGGACCAGCATCGGCACCGGCATCCGGTGGTTCTCGCCCATGGGGCCGCTACGGGTCGAATGGGGCTATAATCTGAGGCCCAAGCCTTGGGAAAGTCATAGCAACTGGGAATTTTCGGTGGGCGGCGTATTCTAACTCCATCCCGGCAATTGGACCGGTTTTCTGGATTCAAGGATAGTAGATTAAACTCCCACTCCAACTTAGCGGGAGCATAATTGATAATAACCCCAGATTATCGATTGCTAAAAATTAGATCATCCAGTTTCTTAAAGGAGGGAATTAATGTTTAGTAACGTTACACGCCTGGTAATGGCGCTGGTGGCCCTGGTATGGCTGGGATCGATGGCTGAGGCGGCTGCATTAAAAATTGGGGTGGTGGATTCCGGGGATGTGGTTTTTAATTCCGCGGACGGCAAACGGGTGCAAGAAACCCTGAAACGCAAAAACGAGGAGTTGAGCCGTGATCTGGAGCGTCGCCAGGGTGATCTGCGCCGCATGTTGGAAGACTATGAAAGACAGAAGGCCATCATGAAAGACGAAGCCCGCCGCCGCAAGGAAGAGGAGTTAAATCGGAAAGGCGAAGAATTCCGACGGCGATGGGGGGCTTCGGAACAAGAGTTCGCTAAGGTCCGGGACCGGGAGCTAAAGCCGTTGTTTGAGAAGTTCGAGCGGGTGATCAATCAGGTGGCCCGGGAGGACAACTATAGCTTGATCATCGACAAACGTGGCGGCGTCCTCTTCTGCGATTCGGCTATCGATATTACCGATAAAGTGCGCAGCGCCTTTGGTCGCTAAACTTGGCCATGGAAAAAACCCTGGCGGAATTGGCCCAACTGGTAGGAGGCGAATATCAGGGTCCAGCCGAGTTGCGGCTGCGCGGCATTGCCCCTCTCGAGGGGGCCGGTCCGGATGAAATCAGCTTCATAACCCAGACTCGCTATGGGCGCCGGGCGGACCAGAGTCGGGCCGGCGCCCTGGTGGTGGCCCCCCCGTGGCGCCATCTTCAACGCCCCTTGATTATCACTGCTGATCCTTATCTGGCCTATGCCAAGATTGCCCAGGTATTTGCCCCGCCCCGAACGCGCTGGCCGGGCATCAGTAATCGAGCCTGTTTGGGTAAGGCCGTCACTCTGGGTCAAGAGGTGTCCATTGCCCCGTTGGTCTGCATCGGGGACCAGGTCCGTCTGGGAGATCGGGTTACCCTACTGCCCGGCACCGTGATCGGTGATCGGGTCAGCATCGGGGCCGATACTTTAATCTACCCCAATGTCACTATTCTCGCCGGCTGTCGCCTAGGCCAACGAGTCATCGTGCACAGTGGCACGGTAATCGGCTCCGATGGCTTTGGCTTTGCCCCGGACGGCGAGGAGTTTGTCAAAATCCCGCAACTGGGCACCGTAATTATCGAAGATGACGTGGAAATCGGCGCTAATTGCACCATCGATCGCGGGGCCTTAGGCGAAACCCGTATCGGTCGCGGGGTTAAGATCGATAATCTCGTCCAGATAGCTCATAATGTCGTAATTGGCGACAATAGCATTGTGGTCGCGCAGGTCGGCATCTCCGGTTCGACTCACATTGGCAAGAACGTGCAGTTGGCCGGCCAGGTGGGGTTGGTGGGCCATATCGAGATCGGCGATCGGGTGCGGATCGGGGCCCAATCCGGGGTTACCCATTCGATCCCGGCCGGGCAGACGGTAACCGGCTCCCCTGCCCGCCCTCACCCTGAATTCCTGCGACTTATGGGAGTTCTTTCCAAACTCCCGCAGCTCTACAACACGGTTAAAAACCTGGAAAAGAAAATCAAGGTCTTGGAAGCCGCAGTGCCCCAGGAGTCCCGTTCATGACTGTCCCCGATTCTATGGCCATTGAAGAAATCATGAATTTTTTGCCCCATCGCTATCCCTTTTTATTGGTAGATCGCATTCTGTCGATAATTCCGGGGAAACGCATCGTCGGCCTGAAAAATGTCACCCTTAACGAGCCTTTTTTTCAGGGCCATTTTCCGGGTCGTCCGGTCATGCCCGGCGTGCTGATCGTCGAGGCCATGGCCCAAGTTGGCGGGGTGTTGGCTTATATGTCCACCCAGGCCCATCTCAATAACCAGCTCTACTATTTTATGGGCATGGACAAGGTGCGGTTTCGCAAGCCAGTCGTGCCTGGCGATCAACTGAGATTGGAACTCGATACCCTCAGAGGCGGCAAAAGAATCTGGAAGATGCAGGGCAAGGCCTTTGTGGACCAGGTGCTAGTGGCAGAAGGTGAATTTATGGCTGCCCTGGGGCAGGCAGAGGGGAACTGAGCCGATGCCGCTAATCCATCCTACCGCATTGGTCGATAGCCGGGCCGAGCTAGGCGTGGGGGTTTCGGTTGGCCCCTATAGTATTATTGAGGGACGGGTGACTATTGGTGCCGAGACCCAGATCGGCCCCCATGTGGTGATCAGAGATTTTACCAAGATTGGCACTCGGGTGCGGATTTATCAGTTCGCGTCGATCGGTGAAGTACCGCAGGATCTGAAATTTCGGGGCGAAGAATCTACCCTGCTGATCGGCGACGATAACGTCATCCGGGAGTTTACCACCTTGCATCGCGGCACCGCCGGCGGTGGCGGGGTCACCCGGATTGGTAACGGCAACCTGCTCATGGCCTATAGCCACGTGGCCCACGACTGCCATGTCGGCAACGGTGTCATCATGTCCAACGCCGCTACCCTGGCCGGACATATTATAGTTCAGGATCATGCCATTCTGGGCGGTTTGTCTGCGGTCCATCAGTTCTGCAAGATTGGCGAGCATGCCTTTATTGGCGGCTGTTCGGCGGTCGCCCGGGACGTGCCACCTTATTGCATGGCGGTGGGTAACCGGGCCAAACTGGTGGGCCTCAATCTGGTCGGTCTGAAACGTTCAGGCTTTGACAGCGCCTCTCTGGAAGCATTGAAAGCAGCCTATAATCTGTTGTTCCTCTCCGAACTGAACATGAAGGAGGCCATGGCGCGGGTGCGGCAGGAGCTGCCGGATGTGCCCCAAATCCAAAATCTGCTTCGCTTTATCGAAACCTCGGAGCGAGGTTTAGCCCCGGTAGATGTCAGAGAAAATCGGTCTCATCGCGGGTAGGAGTCAATTTCCCCTGCTCTTTGCTCAGGCCGCGCGGCAAAAAGGGCTAGAGGTGGTGGCGGTAGCCCACCACGGGGAGACCGATCCCGCCCTGGCGCACCTGGTCCACCGCCTGGAATGGGTTTATGTGGGGCAACTGGGGCGAATCATTCGCTGCTTTAAGAATGCTGGCGTCCGCCAGGCGGTACTGGCCGGTGGCATCCGCAAGGGCCGTCTGTTTACCCAGCTCAGACCGGACTGGCGGGCGCTCAAGCTGATCCGTCGGGTCGAACGGGCCCGCGATGACGGCATTCTCCGGGCCGTCGCGGACGAATTAGAAAGCGCCGGCATCACTATCGTGCCCTCTACCCTATACCTCGATGAACTTCTGGCCCCGGCCGGGGTCCTCAGCCGCCGCCAGCCTAGTCCGGAGGAACTTCGGGATATCGACTATGGCTTTAAGATTGCCAAAGAAATCGGCAGACTAGATATCGGCCAATGCGTGGTGGTCCGCCGTCAGGCCGTATTGGCCCTGGAAGCCATCGAAGGCACCGATGAAACTATCCGCCGGGGCGGCCGCCTGGCCGGAGAACAGGCAGTGGTAGTTAAAGTCAGCAAACCCGGCCAGGATCTGCGCTTCGATGTACCGGCGGTCGGCCTGGACACCGTCAAAATCATGGTCGAAGTCAAGGCCACGGTCCTGGCGGTGGAAGCCGGCAAGACCTTGATCTTCGACCGGCAAGCCATGCTGGCCGCGGCTAACCACGCCCGGCTGGTGGTCCTGGGAGTGTCAGAACAAGCCACTGATTCTTGATCGCTTGACGGTGGGTAGGACACACTATAGATATTATTCCGCCTTAGAATTGAGCAAAGCCCTCAGATCGTCGCCTTCCAGAACCTCTTTTTCCAACAAAATCTTGGCCACTTTTTCCAAAATTTCCCGTTTCGATTCCAAGATGGCCTTGGCGCGATGATGAGCATTTTCAATCAAAGCGCTGACTTCCCGATCAATTTCCTGCGCGGTCCCTTCGCTGTAATCTTTGGAGGCCGGAGGCATGACCGTTTCCAGGAATAAGGGCCGCCGCTCCCTCTCAAAGGTCATCGGTCCCAGTTTTTCACTCATGCCGTATTCCCGGACCATGCTGCGGGCTATGTCAGTGGCCCGATAAAGGTCGTTCTGGGCCCCGGTGGAAACCTCGTCGAACACCAGCTCCTCGGCCACCCGGCCCCCAAGCAGCACCGCCATGCGATCTTCCAGCTCCGATTTGGTCATTAAATAACGGTCCTCAGTCGGCAGTTGCATGGTGTAGCCCAAGGCCCCCACCCCCCGCGGAATAATCGACACCCGATGGACCCGGTCGGTAGTCGGCAGCGATTCAGCCACCAGGGCATGTCCGGTCTCGTGGTAGGCGACGATCTCTTTTTCCCGCGGATTCATCATCCGGTTACGTTTTTCAAGCCCGGCTACCACCCGATCAATGGCTTCCTCAAAATCGACCATCTCGATCGCGGCCTTGTTGCGTCGGGCGGCCAACAAGGCGGCTTCATTAACAATATTGGCCAGGTCTGCCCCTACCATCCCCGGAGTCCGGGCTGCCAACTTAAAAAGGTCCACTTCCGGGACCATTTTGACTCCCCGGGTATGCACTTTAAAAATTGCTTCCCGCCCCTTGAGGCTGGGGCGATCAACCAGCACATGGCGATCAAACCGGCCCGGGCGGATCAGGGCGGGATCCAAAATCTCCGGCCGATTGGTGGCCGACATAATGATTACCCCTTTCCTGGTATCAAAGCCGTCCATTTCGGAAAGCAACTGGTTCAGGGTGTTCTCCCGTTCCTCATGGCCGCCCATCGGGCTGAGCCCCCGAGCCTTGCCGAGAGCGTCCAGTTCATCTATAAAGATGATACAGGGGGCCTTTTCCTGGGCCTGGGCAAACAGGTCGCGCACCCGCGCCGCGCCCACGCCGACAAACATTTCGACAAAATCCGAGCCGGTCAGACTCAGAAACGGGACCTTGGCTTCCCCGGCCACGGCTCGGGCCAGCAGGGTTTTGCCGGTGCCTGGGGGGCCAACTAACAGCACACCTTTAGGAATTTTACCCCCCAGAACCTGAAACTTGGCCGGATTCTTTAAAAATTCAATGATTTCCTTTAGTTCTTCCTCCGCTTCTTCAACCCCGGCCACATCTTTAAAGGTTACCTTGGTCTCCCCCTCGACATAGACTTTGGCCTTGCTTTTGCCCACCGTCATCAGGCCGCCGGCCGCGCCGGCGCCGATTTTCCGGAAGAAATACACCCAGATGCCGATCAACAACAGCATCGGCAAAAGCCAGGAGAGCAGCGAGGTTAACCAGGTTTTTTCCAAGCGGGCGGAATATTCCACTCCCTGTTTGTCCAGGCGTTCCAGAAGAGTGGCATCTTCCATGCGGACGGTGGAAAAGGCGGGCTCAGTTTCACCCAGTTGTTTAATGCGCTCCACCAATTCCGGGTCTTGGCGCTGTTTGGCCAAAAATTCTACCCCAGCTGGGGTCAGTTTGCCATCAATGGTGTCACTGGAAACCACCAAGTCCTTGACGCCTTGTTTATCCACCAATTCACGGAATTCGCTATAACTGACGGTTTGCACCCGATGGCCAATCAGATAATTTTGCAGAATCACAAAGACCAAGAGCGTAGCTAGGAAGTACCAGATAGAAAAGCGGGCCAGTTTTGTCATTAGATACACCTCGGTTTGCCAGTGACTTGTCGCCAGACGTGGCAAATAGATCGAATTATACTTAACAATAAATCAAATCTGTCCGTTTTTCAAGTCAGGCCAGTTAATTAGTATCTTATTATATCCTGTTAGAAGCCAATTATGATGCTTACCGGCTATCTCCACACCTTTGACAATCAGGCTGATCTAGCATACAAAGAAAGAGACAAAAATTGCTGAATTCCAAGCCCATACCCGATTTTTTTGGAAGGACCCTGATTAATCTTGGTGTCTGATAAAAACCAACCGTCAGTAACCAGCGGCGCGTCCGGACGGCGGCGGTTTTTTGCAGCTCCGGAACAGATTACTGGTACGGAAATCCAGCTTTCTAACTCAGAGTCTTGGCATCTGGCCCGGGTCCTGCGCCTCGGGGTCGGCGCCCGGGTGGAAGTCTTTGATGGCCAGGGACAGGAATATGAGGCTGAGGTCCTGGCTCTGGAGTCCGGCCAGACCCGCCTGCAAATCATCCGCAAATTACCGGACCGGGCTGATTCCTCCTTGGCCCTGACTCTAGGGTTGGCCCTGGCCCGCGCCGAAACCTTTGACCTGGTAGTCCGGCAGGCTACCGAAATGGGGATTAGCCGGCTGATTCCGTTTTACTGCGAGCGCTCCCTGGTTAAACCGGCTGGTGCCCCGGCATCACGCCAGCCGCGCTGGCAGCGGTTGGCCCTGGAGACCATAAAATCTTGCCAACGCTCCCGCCTGCCGGAAATCAGCCCGCCGCAGAGCTTTGGCGAAGTGCTGCACGGCCGGGAAGCGCTGAAAATCATGTTCTGGGAGGAAACCCGGCAAAAGAGCCTTAAAGAATTAGCCAATTCAATCCCACCCCCCGCTTCGGTCCGCATCTTGATCGGCCCGGAGGGCGGTTTTAGCGCGGCTGAAGCGGACCAGGCCCAGGCCGCGGGCTTTACGCTGCTAGGGTTGGGACCGCGGCGGCTCAAAGTGGAGACCGCGGCCCTGGCCGCCCTGGCCCTGATCCAATATGCCTGGGGGGATCTGGCGGAATGATTATTCAAAGCTTGGTAGCACAGGTTTTTTACCTGTGCCAATGCTAAAGCCCATGACAGATTTACCTCATGCAACAAGCCCTTATCGCGACCTGAACTCCTACCTGTTCTCCATATTCGGCGAACGGGTGCAGAAGATCACCCTCGACGCCGGGCTGACCTGCCCCAATCGGAATGGCCGGGTAGGCACCGGCGGCTGTATCTACTGCAACCCGCGTGGTTCTGGCACCGGAGCCTGGGCGCGAGGGAAGAGTATCACCGTCCAGCTTCAGGAAGGTATGGCGCGGCTGGGGAAACGCTATAAGGCGCAAAAATTTATCGCTTACTTTCAGAGTTTCTGCAATACCTATGCGCC
>MUKC01000121.1 GCA_002049795.1 Desulfobacca sp. 4484_104
ATTGACGGCAGCCTGGATAAGCAGTTCTGGGAGACTTACTATCGGCAAAGATTTTCCGGCACCTTGACCAAGGCCAAGCTGAGTGTAAATAGCAACCCAAAATTCCCCTAGCGTGATAACCGAAAATTCCCCTAGTTAGAATAAAATTTAGAACGATTCAGGTTCAAGTCTGCCGTTCGCCAGATTGTCTTGACCTAATCCCTCGGGTGGAGGGTCGAGGTCATTTTCTGCCCTCCTTCTTGTTATTTTAAAGAACTACTACTACTAAAACTCTTGCGATCACGATACCCTTTGGAGTGGAGGTGTTTGTCCTAGTCCTTTTTCCCTCGGTCGATCTGTACATGCTGCAGATACGAGGCTTGCCGTCGGTTTGAGGTGCTAATGGCCAGAGCAGAATGACCGCTCCTACGACAACGCAAAATTGACACCCCCCTTGATTGATAACCTGATCATCTTGGGCCACCCAAAATTTACGATGTCCCACTGCTCTGTGAATGTTATATTAGTTGGACCTGTGCGGAGGACAAGGCCACGCTGAAGAGCGACCTGAGCGCCGACCCAGGCGGCTAAACGGCTGGGGTCGGGGCTTCGATCTCCGGCCCGTTTTTTAGCCAATGCAGCTGGTCGCCCATAAAGCGATAAACTCAACAATGGCAATCTTCCTCTTGGTTTTTTAGACTCTCCCGGAACCGGAAACTTTCCCAGTGACAGTTGATGATATAAGCTTTATGGGTCAGCTGATCCAGCAGAGCCGCGGTCAACGTGGCTTCGCCAAAGATCTGGGTCCAGTTGGCGAATCCCAGGTTGCTGGTAATAATGACCGAAGCCCGCTCATGGCGGGTTGCCAGAACCTGGAAGAGCAGCTCGGCTCCCTCCCGGGAAAAGGGCACGTAGCCTAGTTCATCAATGATTAAAAGGCCATAGCGTGTATAGCGCTGCAGGAGTCGGCCGAGTTCTTTTTCTTGCCGGGCTTCGATGAGCTCGTTGGCCAGACCGCAGCCGGTGACGAAGCGGGTGCTCACCCCTGCTGGCAGGCGGCTGCGCCTAGACCAGTGGCTAAATGCGTCTTGCCGGTGCCGCTCTTGCCCAGAAAGATGACGTTGCGGTGTTGGGCTAGATACTCTCCTGCAGCAAGTTGGCGCAGCAGCCGTGGGTCCAGGCCGGGCGCAGCTTCCCACGAAAACTGCTCCAGGGTCTTTAACAGCGGAAATTTTGCCTCCCGCAGGCGGCGTTTGAGGCGGTTGTCGGCCCGCAGTTGCCATTCATGGTCGGTCAGCTCCAGGAGAAACTGCGCGTAGTCCAGCGTCTTTTCCTGGGCCTGACGGAGGGCCGCCGCCAAACGGCGCCCCATATGATTGAGGTTGAGGGCCTTAAGGTTGGCCTGGAGCACTATCTGAGTGGCGGCGCTCATGACACCCCTCCCAACCGGCCATAACAGGCGACATCGGCTAACTCCGTGACCGGCCAGTCAGGCAACACCGGAAAATCAACCTGCTCCCGGTAGTACCCTAACAGATGCTTGATGCCAGCACTGGATTTTATCTGGCGCTCCAGGGCCAAGGCAATGGCGGCCTCCACCTCGGAGCCGGGATGATCCCGATAGAGCTTGAGTACCTCCATGAAAGCCTTGATGCCCTTGGTTTCTCCCTGACTCTCTTGAAACCGGCGCAACAACTCCGCCAGCACCGGCGGCCACTGCGACCGCCATTGACGGATGGGACGAGCCGCCTGAAAGGCAAAAGGCCGTTGCTGCAGCAACTCCAGATAATGGTCCGGAGCTAACTGCCACTTATTCTTTCCGAATAATCGGGGATGGTTAGCCAAGCGTTTGCCGCCCTGAAAAATTTCGATGCGATCCACCTGGAGATGTACCGTTATCTGTCGACCCACATACAGAGTGGGCGTAGAATAGCGATTGCCGTCCACCCGCAGCGTGGCGTAGCCGTCAACCTTGCCGGTGGTGATCTGCAGATTGCTAAACGGCACGGCCGGCATGGACAGCAGCCGGGAATTCTCCATCTCGAATAACTCCTGGACTGTCTGCTCTCGACCGTGGAGCCGATGCCGTCCATAGGCCAGACATTGGCTGAGCAACCGTTGATTCAGCTCCTCCAGACTAGCCACCTGTGGCACCGGCACCAGATAATTGCGGCAACAGGGCTGAAAATTGTAGTAGGCAGGAAACCGGGCAAACGCTTCTTGTTCACGGCGGTCCTTGCCTCGTAAGACCTTGAGCACGGCCGTAGTCAAATTGTCGTAGAGGACCCGGGGGAAAACTCCCTCAAAGAACCGAAAGGCCTGGATATGTCCATCAAAAAAAGCCTGTTGGCGCTCACCAGGATAAGCGCGGACAAAATTTTTGCCGGAATACTTGGAGCGCAGGCAAAAAAACTTGATGGTCTCCTGGCGTCCATCCATAATGGCCTGGGCGCTCCCCCAATCAACTTCCGCCTCCTGGCCTATCTCCGGCTCCAAGGGAATAAAGGCCGGCGACATCTGCACCCCCAATCGGACCTTGGCTTCCCGAACATAATATCGCACCGTTGATTCGCTGCCAGTAAACCCTTGTTCCTCTTGCAGCCGCAGAAAAATTCGTCTTGCCGTATGCCACTGCTTCCGGGGTCTTTGTTTATCCTCTTCTAACCATTGGTCTATAATCGCTTGATACGGACCTAAAACTGGAAATCCTTGTTTTCCCTCGGACCATAGGCAAATGGCTCCTGATTTAAGGCCTTACGAATAGTCTTCCGATCATGACCGGTCTCCCGATGGATCTCCCAAATACTCTTGCCGTAAACCCGGTAAGCCGTGCGGCTATACTCATATTTATCCAATCGTAGCATCCTCCCACCCCCGATAACATCTTTTCTGTTCGTGTTATCAGAGGCATCCATCGGACTAGAGGAATTTTGCGTTGTTATTTTGCCCTTTGCTAGGGGAATTTTAGATTATCAAAATCACAACCTTCCAGATCGGCTTCAACCTTTCCGGCCAGAATCTCTGCAACGGCTTGGAGCAAGATGCCATCCGAAACAGCTTCCGCCCGACTCCATCGAGCGAACCACTTATTTTTGAATACCCGCATTTTTAAAAGTATAACACATAGTGATACAATAGACAATTTTTAATTTCAGGGTGCATTCTCTTGAATTAGACAATTGCAACTTTTGTCTAGTTGTCGGCCCTTTTGAGCCGCCGGTCAACCTAAAACCAGGTAAAGGGATAAAATAATAATGAAGGTAAAAAGCCAGGGAAATTAACTAGTTTTCTCCCTGACGCCCGGCCTCTTGCTTTTCTCTGGCCCGGCGTCCAATAGGGTAAAACTAGACAAAATCATTATTTGGTCTAATAACTGTCCGGACATCCGAATTATTGACATTGATTCCAATCTCGCTATGCTATAATAAACTAAACAGTTAACTAATTAGAGGTAGAGATGGAAATCAAACCTACGACTAGATTGATCGACGCCTTAACCGTTCGCACCAGGTTCGGGGAAATAATGGAGACCGTGGAACAGGAGCAGGTACGCTTTGTGGTAAGTCGGCGGGGCAAAGCCAAGCTGGTGATATTGGGCATTCGGGATTATCTGCGTAATATCATAAAAAAACCGGAAGTTCTGGTGCAGCTACAGTTGGAAGCCAAAGAGGCTGGTCAAGACACCATCGCGGACGCAGAAATCGATGCCGAGATCGCTGCTGCTCGCCAAGCCCAAGGAAAATAGCGGCTCCATATGCTTAAGCTGGCTCTCGACACCAACATCATCATTTCCGCTCTACACAAAGCTGACAGCGATCCCGATCTGATCCTTTCTCTGGTCTTGGATAGAGATAGCAAGCTGGCAACGCTTTATTTATCTAAAGACATTTATCAAGAATACGAAGAGGTCCTGTTCCGAAACAAGTTTAGTTATTTCAGTCGCGCCAAGGTCAGGAATATTTTGGAAAAAATACAGGAGACCGCCGTTTGGGTGGAGCCAGCGGTGCCAGTAAAGGTAGTTAAGGTTGATCCGGCGGACAATAAATTTTTGGAATGTGCCTTGGCATGTGAAGCGGATTTTCTGATCACAGGAAATATCAAACATTTTCCCTTGAGAAAATTTCGCCAGACCAAGATTGTCAGTCCTGGAAATTTTATCGAACTCATCGGCCAGGGAATCATTGCCTAAACCGTTCCTCTAAGCAAAACAGCAAAAACATGGTTCCCATCACCAACATCTTCACCAGGCTGCGCCGCCCGCCGTACCTGGCTGTAAATGCCAACCTAAAAATGACCCCCCTTTTTCATAGGTTTTTTGATATACTGTTTATTGCTTGGGCGGAGGATAAGGCGTGGCTTATGAGCAAGCCTCCGCGCCGCCACAAGTGACCAGACGGAGAGGCAGGGTTTCTATCCTGCCTTTTCCTTTCCTGCCTCTCCGGTGGTCTCTAAAGCGATAAACTCCGGAGGTGTGGGGGCGGAGCCCCCACCAACCTCCGGTGTGGTAACGGTCTTCGGTCTGGCTTTCATGCCCTTATTAGAGCTAAAACCTTTGCTCTGCAAGCTTTCTTGGAGCCGGTAACTCTCCCAGTCACAGGTAATGATGGCGGCCTTGTGGGTCAGGCGATCCAACAGAGCCGCGGTCAGGGTAGGCTCGCCAAAGATGCGGGTCCAGTCGACAAAGCCGAGGTTGGACGTAATGATCACCGAACCTCGTTCGTGTCGCGCCGCCAACACCTGGAAAAGTAACTCGGCACCTTCTTTGGAAAAAGGGACGTAGCCTAGTTCGTCGACGACCAAAAGTCCGTAACGGGCATAGCGGTTGAGGAGGCGACTCAGGGTGAGCTCCTGCCGCGCCTCAAGGAGTTCGTTGGCCAAACCGCAGCCGCTGACAAAACGGGTGCTGATGCCTTGGCGGCAGGCCTCCACGCCCAGGCCGGTGGCCAGGTGGGTCTTGCCGGTGCCACTTTTGCCCAGAAAGACGACGTTGCGCTGCCGACTGATATATTCCCCGGAGGCCAACTCATGCAGCAGACGTCGATCCAAACCCGGAGCGGCTTGATAGTCAAAGCTCTCCAGAGTCTGCA
>MUKC01000122.1 GCA_002049795.1 Desulfobacca sp. 4484_104
TAGGCTTGGTCAGCGTAGGCCTTGGTTTCGATCCAGACGAGATCATTTGTGAGATCAGATGATTTACTCCCGGCGACGATGATTGCCCTGCTGGTCAGCAGCCGGTCGACGTCGGTAAAGGTGATAGCGCCCGGTAGATCGCTGGAAATCGGCCCGTTGTGAACCCTCAGGGTGTAGTTGCCGTCCAGCACCGGCGAGGGGATGGTCACGTTCAGCTCGGTCGGTGAAACATAGGTTGTATCTATCTTTTGCGGCAGGGGACTGGCAACAAGGCCGAAGTTGCCGAAAGCGTAAATCAGGTTGTTGATTTCTTGCAATTGTCCTGTAGTTGAGGGGAATTTCTGGGTACCTAGTACCTCTGGGTGTGCGGCATCACTGATGTCGATGGTAGTTAATCCGTCCAAGGATGAAAGGTAAATGCGGTTATCATGAATATAGACATTTGAGATATAGGGGAAGCTGAATTCCAACTCGTTGAGCAAGATGTGGTCATCGCCGGAAATATCGTAAATGGAAAAGGACACCAAATCAACACGCCACGGTCCTGATGTTATCTTGCAGGTGATGGCTTTGTTGTCATTGGTGATTGCAGCTATTGAAATAGTCTCTACATCATAATGTCCTACGCTTTGGCCGGTTGACTTGTCAACCTTGGCTATTCCTGTTGTTGAACCCCATGCTGATCCAAGCACATAAATATAGTTCTCCGTGATTTTCAGGATTTGGTAAATTTGGTAGATGTTTAAAAGGTAATTACTAAATGTTTTGACAGTGGTTGCACCGGACCTGGTTACGTTCAGCTGGGTCAGGCCATTATCATCCGCCACCCAGAGGCTGTTTCCATTATCAGGATCGACCATGGTGTTGCGGACATTGCTTAAACCGGCACCATGCCAATAGCTTTCAGCCGCTCCCCCGATAAAGTGAATATATATGCCGGAGCTTCCGCAAGAAAGGGCCAGGTAACCGCTTGGAGAGGAGCTTATGTCGTTAAAAGTATTGATGTTGATATTGATGGTTTCATCTTGTACTGGATGTGCCGGGTCGCTGATGTCAATGACATCGATAACGTCCTGATCAGAATTTTCTTCGCCGGGGATTACCACATACAGGTGGTTATTGTAGTGAGTAACCTGGTGAACGATGTTACTCGCCCAGAGCACATTAGTATCGCGGAAAGGAGGGGAAAGTTTTGCCTTGCCTACCGCTTGATAAAGTGACGGTGTCGCCGTGTCAACAACACTTAAGGTCGAAAATTCATTTTCTGAATTGTAGTGGGTAAGGTAAGCCAGATTATCCAGAAGTACCTGTGCTTCCGTTCTTGGGGTGGAAGTATAGCCGATCTTTTGGGGATGTGCCGGGTCACTGATATCCAGGATTTCCAGGGCATTCCTTCCTGCGACATAACACCGATTATTTTGGACCTGCAAAACTTCCGGCATGGTATCAAGAAAAACCTCGGCGAGAATGTCAGGTCCGGAGTCGGGATATTGGGAAAGGTCAAGGGTGATGATACTGTTTGATGTTGCTACTAGGGCGGTATGGTCACCGATGAAAGCCATGTCCTGCAGAGAGTTGTATTGAGAGAGGTCAATGTCGGGAAACTGGCTGCCGGAAGAATTGAATACATGTATTCCTGTTGGATATACCACGAAAATATAGCTGTTGTTGACAGCTAATGATTTGAGTGTGTATGAGCTGCAGTCATGGGCATAAGAGTGGAAAGACGAAAGGTCGTCCGGGTTGTAGGTGATGATTCTGTTTTGCGTCAGGATGCATAAATGATCCGGGCCCGTTTTCATGAAGAGAGGTTTGCTGTCCAACGTATCTTCCACAGTATCGGAAATTGCTGCCGATAAGGCATCTATTTTTTCCATTACGTAGGTGGAGTCGTTCCAGACGGTGGTGTAAAGAAAATTACCATGAGATGCCAATGTAAGGGCTTTATCCCCTAAATCGACCTCCCCCTCCTTTACCGGAGCCTGCGGGTCGTTTAATGAATAATATTCCAGTCCATTTTCACTGCTGTTGAGCCACAGGCGGTTGCCGGCGACCGTCACTGCCGTACCTTCCGTGGGCAGTTCCAGGGTTGTCAGGATATCCCGTTCATTGCCGCCGTCGAGGAACATTGAGACCGTGGTGTCTTCGGAAAAATACTCACCAAAAATGGTGTTGGTCCTGGTAGTGCCGAGTTTTTGCAGGGTCTGGTCGATGCCGTTTACCTGCGGATTTTTGTATACGGCCAGGCTGTAGGTGCTGGCCGGTCCGGTGTAAGTACTGCTACTGGTTACCAGTACACGGTATGTTCCTGAACCGCTGGTTGTTTTAAACCAGAGGTTGTCAGAACCGGTTTGCGGCTTACTGTACATGTCGATGGCAGAATAGGTGCCGTTGGCGTAAAACCAGACTGAAACATGGAAATCCCCGGGTTTCAAATAGTTTGGGTAAGTGGATTTAAGGTAAACGGTGTATTCCGTATTGGGTTCATCAAGAAGGAAATGGAACCAGTCTTCGTCCCCGCTGTCTTGAAAGGAGCGGGGAATGGGTGTGTTGATGGGAAAAAACGGCGGCGGGGGGGTGCCGTCCTGTTCTTCATAATCATCGGGACCATTGTCAAATTCTCCGAAAATGTCGCTGTTGTCCATGCCGTTCCGGTCATCCGTCCAGACGGTGAAAAACGAGGCCAGGCTCTGCCGGGCAATGGCCGGTCCAGATTGGCTGCCAGCAGCTGCGGAGATGACTGTTTCATTGTCAATCCCGTTGAAGCAGGAACCGTCGGCATCCAGCGGCTGCCCCCAGATCTGAGATTCTCCCGTTGGTGAATCCCGGTGTTCGAAGACTACCAGGTACTGGTCCAGCCACTCGTTGTAGCTGACCGCCGGGGCATAGTCGAAGCCGTCGTCATGAATGGCATACATGCTTCTGACAATGCTGCCATCGCCGGCGTCCAGAATGGCGGCGTCGATGTTCTGCCTGTCTCCCATGCCGTGGTCCTCCCAGACCACCAGGAATTGTTTTGCCTTGGCATTATAAGTGACCTGGGGGGTTGTCAGGTCATATTCGCTGCTGGCGATGCTGAACTCGGAACCGTGGAAAGAGCCGTTGCCATTCACCATCAGGCCGCGTATATCATAAGAATAGGTGCCTGAGTGGTCGGTCTCTTCCTGCCAGACGACCAGGTAAAGATTTTTTGCCGGGTTGCAGCTGACTGCCGGGCGCCTCTCATCCGGACTTGCATTGCTGATCAGGATTTGGGAGCCGGCCTGCGATCCGCTGAGTGAAAAACGCTGGGCCCGGATCTCATTGCTGCCGGGTGAGACTTCTCTTTCAAAGAGCACGAAATATTCATCCCTTGACGGGTTGTAAGCAACATGCGGCCGGTGGACCGGTTCGGTGCTGTACATGGAATCCTCATCAACAGATGAGCCGGCACCCTTGTAGCGTCCAAGCCGAATATAGTGGCTGGATGAACTATTGTCATCCCAGACAACCACGTATTCCTGTTCGTCGCGGTTGAAGATTGAATCGTGTGAGCTTTCACTGCTTGAATGCCGGGCAACAAAGTATCTTGTTGAGTGGACCACCCCGGTGCTGCTGACATCTTTTGCGTATATGTCATCCTCGTCATCGTTGAATGGTTGCTCCCAGACAACCATGTATTCATGATTGTCCTGATCACAGGCCACCGTGGGTTTACTTTCACTTCCCGGGTCAGTGGCCACGGCAATTTCAGCGGTCCAGCTTTTCGGCACCGTCAGTAAAGACAGTAAAATGGTGATCGCCAGGGCCAGTAAATATGATTTGCGCATTATCCCACTCCTGTATATGCAAGATCATCCTTTCCCTTAATCAGGATGGAAAAGCCCGCTGGCTTCCGGTACGGTTTATTTCAGTGCCGGTTTCTTCAGCGGAAAAAGCTGATGAATAATCTATCTGTAGAAAATCTGCTGGTGCAGGAATAGAAGCTCTATGGTGAAGCTTGCCGGGTGATTCTAATGCAGAAAAACAGGAGTAGAGATTGCTTTTTGGTGCTGGTTTATAGCTGTAAAAAAGGTGGAAAAAGCAGAAAGTGGGTAATTTGCTTCCACTATGGTCACTGCTGTATGATATATTGCATATAATGTACCATAGTTTTATGAAAAATATACTATTCTAAGTAAAACAAACAGTTATAGTTGTAACATCAAGTAATACTTGATAGACATAGTTTCCAGAATGGCAGAAAAGGGTAAAATTATGCCAAATTTGGATAAAATATTTCCCTTTTTTTACTGCACCTCCCGCAGCCGCATGCCCTTGACTAGCGGGACGGCATCTTTCCCCGCCTGAATCCGGCTTTCTGTTTTGCCCACGGCAGTGACGGTGACCTGTCCCAGGGGGATGTCGCGTTCGTCAAGGACATTGAACCGCATGCCTTTAACCACCCCGCTTTGCGAGCCGATATTAATGACCGCCTTTTCACCGTCAACCGACGAAATTTTTGCCTGCAGGGGATAGGTGTGCCGCAGCTTTTCGGCCACCTTGCCGGCCAGCTGGTCGGCGATCTCCGCCATTTCCGTGCCGGTCATCATGGTAGAGAGCGAAGCCTTGATGGCGGTGGTCTCCGTCTCGATAAAGCGCAGGGAAACCAGCCAGTTCCTTTTTTCCCGTACCATGCTTCCGGTAGCGATCACCCGGGCCGACAACACCTTGCCCAGCTTCAGGGCGGTGGCGGGGTCGGCCAGTGCCGAGCTGCTGAGCTTCAATTCGGCCATCAGCTTGTCGAGCACCTGGCGTTCAACCACTTGGAAGCGTCCCAGGTTCATTAACTTTTCAGCGACCCGGCCAAGGATATAGTCTGCTTCCGTGGAGGATACGCCGCTGTTTTTCACCTCCATGAAAACCAGTGAAACAGCGCGGTCGGTAGTCCAGCCGTCGCCGGCGGCCGCCGCCGAAATCTGGTTGTCGCGGTAGCGCTTGGCTAGTTCGTCAACCAGGGCGTCAACCCGCTTGGCCCGTTCTTCCTCGGCGGCCTGCAGGTTCTGCTGCTGGTGATCGGCGGCCGGGCTGGTTTTCGCAGCAGGCCGGCGACAATGACTGCCGGGAGAATAAATTTGAACGTGGATGACTTTGCGGCCCGTTCCGACGGCCCCCGCAGGGCGCTTTTGGTGGTTTTTTCCGGGACGGGAGGCGGGATGGCTGCCGGCTGCTCCGGTTTTTGAACCTCCTGCCGGCAGTAGACGGTGGTCGGGTCCCCGTAGAGCATGTACGAGGTCCAAATGATGTTCTCCGGGCCGAACTTGGCGATTAGTTCACGGCGGGCCTGACGTATTGCCTCGCCGATCGGCTGGCCCTCCAGCAGTCTTTCATAGAAGGTGACCGCGAACAGCTGGCCCGGTTCATCCTGGATGTCCCAGAAAGTGCCCAGGTAGTGGCGCACTCCCGATTTGAGGAAAGCGTTGGCAAGGCCGAAAACGTTCTGGTAGCCTTCGCGGATCTGCCATTCCTCCGTCTGCCCCGAACCGCAGGCATTGGAAAAGACCAGGGAGGGGAAGGGCTTGCGGCCGGCCAGGGCAATGATGTCGGCGGCCGTCAGGCAGCCGTCGCTGAGGAGAAAACCCGACTTGGCCGGATCTTCCTGGTTGTAGAAGGCGTGGCCGGCGTAGTGCAGCAGGTCGTACTGCCGCAGGTGCTGGCGGAAATATTCCCGGGCGATGTTCGAGCTGGCCAGGCTGGCCTCAATCATGTCCTCGTGCTCATCAAACAGGTCCCGGAGTTTCATCCCCTCGCTGTAGGCAGAGGGGAGATTTCCCTGGGGATCGGCCATCAGCAGGGCCTTCAGGGGCATGCCGCACTGGCGCTGGCTGCCGATGATTTCCTGCCGGGTGCTGACCACCCGCCCCATGCTGAAGCGCTGGCAGAGAAATTCCCTGCCGTCAAAAATCAGCTCCCAGGGGATGGCGACCAGCTGGTCGTCAATCCCCAGGATCAGGGAGCGGCTTTCGGTTCGATTCAGGTTTTCCTTGGTCCGGGCCGGAAACAGCTCGTCGTAGAGCAGCTGGCCCAGCTGCTGGAGGCGGTTCAGGGCATGATTGTCCGCCGCGCCCTCGCGGCTGGCGGAGCTGAGAATGTCCTTAATGCCGTCGGCGTACCTGGTAATGCTCTCCAGGGAGACGGTGACGTTGTCATAATACTTCAGGGTCTTCTGCTCGTGGGCCATGCCCTCGCTGGAGCGCACCTGGACATTGGAGCCGTCGCAGTGGAATTCCA
>MUKC01000123.1 GCA_002049795.1 Desulfobacca sp. 4484_104
CTGTATCAACATTAATGAGGCAGTCATAGCTATCGGGAATAATGATTGTTTCTGTTGGTAACCACAAACTGCTGTCAATTCTATCTAGCGAATCTACTTCCCAAATGCTTCCATCCTCAAGGATAATTATTGAGCCATCATTAGCTTTATCTTTTATCCAATGCTCCTCTGACGCCATTACCTAGCCACTTATTAATAAAACACTTATGATAGAAAATACAATTACACTGACGAATTTTTTAAATTTAAACGTTGCACACCTCATTTCTTAGACCCTCTTTTGCATTATTTTAAAATAACCTATAAAAATAGGATAGACACTGTCCACCTCTCCATATTACCCTCCCAAACCCTCCTCCATAAACGCCACCAGCGCAGCCAGCTTTTCTTCCCGGTAATTCACAATCGGGGCTGTTTCGCACCAGGTCTCGATCAGGGCCAGAGCCAGGGTCATAGCCGTGGCCCAGGGCGGGCTGACCTTGGGCACCTGGGCCAGATAAGCCTGGTATCGCGGCAAAATATCTGGGGCTGGGGAATGGACCAGGCCCCAGGCCAGGTATTTGAGCCGCATATAATTATAGGGCCGCGGCGCCACCTGCCAACCGACGATCCCGAAGTGCCCCTCCGGGCATTGAATAAGATGTTCGGGAGTAAAGGCCGTATGGGCCAGGTTGGTGCCGCTCGGGGTCAGGTGGATGGAGGTGGTCTGCTCCAGCTTCTCCTGGAACGCGGCAAATAAGGTTTGGGGAACCCCGGCCGCGATTAACTGAGCACTGCGGTTTCTGACCAACTCCACGGCCCAATGGTAACTCTGGGCGATTTCGCTCCGCCGCGACGGCCGGGTATCCAGACCCAGGCTTAAGCTCCCCGAAGTTTGAGGGGCATTTTCTTCAGCCAATGCCTTTTCCAGGTGTCGAGTCTTGAGCGTTTGAAACATCGGGGCTAATCGCAGGCTCTGGAACAGAGCGATTAACTGCCCGGCCAGTTCCATCACCGCGGTCTGCTGCTCCGGGGCCTCGAAATCCTCTTGGGCCAGTTTTTGCCCGCCAATATAAGGGTAAAGCAGAAATCGTCCCGGTTGCCAGGCTACCAGCCGAGGGTACTGGAAGGCAGCGTACAGATGCGCCAGCTTTTCCAGGAACCGTCCGCTGGCCAGGGCCGCCGGAGGTCCGGTTTTGAGGATCAACGCCGTGCCCTTGCCATCCTGACAGTGCCAGGTCTGCTCCCCCAACGCCGCCACCGGTGTCAGGTGCAATTCTTGGCACAGGTCTTGAGCTGGCGACAACTCCCTTGCTTGCTCAGCCCCGCGCATCATGGCGGGAGTGTATTCCTCTGGCACGCAATTGTCAAGCCGTTCAGAGAGGTTAGAACTTATGTCTTCTGCTTCTCGTTGCCGGGGGCGTAAAAGAGGCGGATCTCCGCCGGTTCTAGGGTTATCTGCCGCAGCGCCTCTAAAGGTAAAGGTACGGTTTCGGGGGTAAGGTCAACGATCGCGTTCGCGGGAACGCCCATCACGGCTTCCCAATCCGGCAGTACCAACCGCCGAGCTCGCCGCTTAGTATTGATCACCGCCAGCACCTGGCCGGTATAGGTGTCCGATGATTTTAACAACATCACCACCGGCGCCGGGGCCGGAGTCAGGCGCTTAATCGGCCCTTCTTCCAACATGATCGGGCAGCTTTGCTTAAGTTGATTAACGGCTCTGATAAAATTGGTCAGATCAAAGCGCGGTTCTTCCCAATCCTGGGGTCGGGTCTTGACCACATTCAGCCGCTTTCTAAAGCCATATTCATATCCCATGGGCAGCATCAGCCCCGCGGAAAAAAACGCGGCAAAGAGGTAGCGTTGCCGGACGATCTCCACCGCGCCTCTGGCCTCCGCGGCCAGCCGCGGGGTATCGTGGGTTTCCGGGAAGCTGATGGAGGGCGCGATCCGCCGATTGCTCTCGTACTGTTCCAGACACCAGTCGGCCTGGAAATCCCACCACTTGGAGCTATTACATAGGTAATCAAAACCGGCTTCCCGCAATTGGGCCATTTCCTCCAGGCGGCAGCCCAGGGTTTCGGCCACAAAACAGACCTCGGGATTGATTGCCCGGGCCGCGGCGATCAGCTTTGCCCAGAAGGAGCCGGGGATTTTATAGGCCGCGTCCCCGCGGAAGCCCTTAAAGCCCAAGTCGATATATTTCTTGAGGACCGTCTCCCAAAAAGCAAGTAAGCCCTCGGGATCAGGCGGCGGCCAGTAGTTGATTTCGGCCAAGTCTCCCCAGACCGTAACCTTGGTGTCGTCCGCGGGATCAATGCAGGAAGGATTCTTGATGCTGCCGTCGGGATTTTTGGCGAACCATTCGGGATGTTGGTCCACTATAGGGGAATCGACCGCGGTATGATTGATTACCAGGTCCATCATCACAGACAGACCCCGTTGCCCGGCCTGATCCACGAAGTTCTGCAGCGACGCTTCCGGGTCCTGGTCTTCACCGACTAATAAAGGATGAAATCCAAAATAATCCTTGATCGCGTAGAGGCTACCGGAAAAGCCCGGATAATGGAAAGGATTGACAAAAATCCAGTTAAAGCCCATGGCCGCGATGCGGTCCAGATGATCTGCCCAGCGGCGGATAGGCCCGGCCAAGAGCGGGAATAGATTATAAATTATCGGTACGTTAGCCATGGTAATCCTTTCGGTTGGCTTGTGGACCGCGGGCCGCGGGCGCTGATCGGCCATCAGTGCCGCTAACCGGCGGGCCTGCGGAGATCGGCGCATCTGTTCTACACTCCAAGGCATTTTGAGGCGCCAGTTGGGGTATTCGTGAATAGTGCCGGGAAAGTTCTGCTGATCCAAGCCGCCAAAGACATCCTCGAGGTTCAGGGCCAGGAGTCGACAAGGGGTTTGGGCCAGCAAAGATAGAATGGCCCAACGCAAGTCGTCGCTTAATTCCGGCAGGGCCTGCGGCTCCCGTGGACATCCCGGCGGCAGTAAGTTATGCGTGGCGAGTAATTCCAAAATCCGCCCTTTATCAAGTTGACGTTCCTGCCGGTCCTGGTCGGCCAAGTCGGGGTGGGAATAAAGGCCCAGTCGTTCCCTGACCTCAATATCACGGCCCGTCCAGTACCCGGCTAAGGTCGGCAAATCGTGAGTTGTAGTCGAAGCCAGGGCTAAAGCCGGATAATCTTCGGGAGCGCAGAACCGGCCGTTTGCGGTGCGCTCGAAATAAAACAAGCGGTAGGAAAAAATCTGCTCGCGGGCCAGAGTCTCCCGGATATAACCGGGCACCGTGCCTAAATCTTCTCCAATAATCAGGGTCTGGTGACGGACGCTCTCCAGCGCCAGGACCCCCAGCAATTCTTCCCAATTATACCGCACATAAGCGCCCGCGGCTGGGCTTTTACCTTGGGGAATCCAAAACAGCCGGAACAAGCCCATGACGTGATCGACCCGCAAGGCCCCCGCCGGGCGGCAACTTTTCTGCAAGGTATCAATAAACAATTGATAGCCGGTTTCCCGCAGACGTTCCGGAATCAGGGGCGGCAGTTGCCAGTTCTGGCCCTGCGGATTAAAGGCATCGGGCGGCGCGCCGATCTCCATCGGGAGGGCGAACTGGTCCTGATAAGACCAGGTATCATGGCCGCCGGGATAGACCCCCAGGGCGAGGTCGGGGTATAAGCCCACCGGCAGGGCCAGATCGTCGGCCCGCTTGACCACCCGCTGCAACTGTTCTTCGACTAGCCATTGCACATACTGGTAAAATAAAATCTCCCGCGGATGTCGGCGAGCAAAGGCCTGGACCGCGGCGTGGTCGGGATGCTGATATTCAGGCGGCCACTCTGACCAGCTATAGAAATTATGCCCCTGCTGCTGCCAGTGATCGGCCAGGCTTTGAAATAGCGCCAGGGTCTGTAAGGGTTGGCCCTCCTGGGCGATATAGGAGGCCAGGGCTTGGCCGCGGGCGGTGCGGGGCTGCTCCGGCAACCCATGGCGCTCCCCGAAAGTGTCGAACAAGAGTTTTAAAAAGCGCCGTTTGAGGTTGAAGACCGAGGCATAGTCCACCTGATCGGCCTGGTTCAGGCGCTCTCTCTCGGCCTGGAAAGATGGTTGCGCCAGCAGGGCCTGGGCCGCGGGACAGTCGGCCAATTCGGGGATGGCCTCCAGATCAAGATAAATCATACTCCAAAACAGGCGGCTGGACGGGGAGTACGGACTAACATCCTCGGGATAGCGGTTGGTCAGGGTATTAAAAGGATTGAGGCCGATCAACCCGGCCTGGAGTTCACTTCCGGCCCAGTCCACCATGGCCAACAGGTCGCCGAAATCGCCGACCCCCCAACCGTGCTCTCGGCGCAGGGCATACAACGGAAAAATCAGCCCCCAGGTCCGCCCGCCGGCGGCCAGAGCTGGCGGCACATAGGCCTGGTCCGGGGCCATAATCAGGCGGGTCCGGCCTGTCAGGTTCTGGTCCAGGGTCCGTACCTCAACCCGGAGCTCATAATAGCCCAGAGCTAGATTTCCCGGCAAAGGCAGTTCTAGCCGCCCATAGTTTTGACCTTCAACCAGGCGGGTTTCAATTAGTTTGAGCTCCGGCCCCTGAATCTGGCCCTGCTCAACCTGATCCGCTTCGTCCTCCAGTTGCCAATGAATCGCCAGATGACCGGGCAACTGGCCCTCCGGTAAAGGAAGGTACAGGTTACAGAGCGGCGGACCCGCGGATTGAAACCAGACGACCACCGGTTCCAGCAATCGGTTCCAGGGCCGCTGGCGACGGTCGGCTACGGCCTGCTGCAACTCGGCCAGGCTGTCCAGCTTCAGGCCCATAGCCTGAAGCAGTAGCTGTTTGGTCTCCCGGCTGGTAACATGGACCTGTCCGGCATTGTCGGTGTACTCGGCTTCGATGCCGCACCGTTGGGCCAGTTCATCTATTAATTCATTCCAGAGGCTTTCTGATGGCATACTATTCTCTGGACCGCCCTCCATTACCAGGAGAGACGTACAAAGATTATCTGATTTAGGTTACTTTGTTGGGGATAAACCATGTTAATATACCCTTGCCGGACTACCGGCTACCAGGTTT
>MUKC01000124.1 GCA_002049795.1 Desulfobacca sp. 4484_104
GGGCATCAATGCCGCCCCTGGCAGTCAAACGGTCCACTCGTCCCAGGGTCGCCAAGACGCGTTGCACGGTGCGCTTGCCCTCACGGTGATTTCCGACAATTCCTGGCCTTTGACTCGCACAAACATGCGGCGCCTCCTCTCATGAGTCACCGCAATAATGCCACTTTAAACTTTTTAAAGGATATTATCTCGTACATAGTTATTTTGTTGGCACCGCATTTTTCCCAAATGCAGCCTCTGAGAACGTAATTTCAACTAGTTATCCTTGGTTTTTGGCCAATGCCGCTTTGCCGCCTGGGCCGCGGCTTGGCATGAATCCTCCTCCTCCTATGGTAGAGGTTGGGCGGATGCCTGGGCCGATGGCTTGGAATCCGGATTGCTCATGACCAATGACCTGGGTCAGTATGCCGTGGATAACGATCCTTTTGCTCCTGCTTGGGAAACTCCGGGTTGGATTGGGGATAATTTCTCTATCACCTGCCAAGTCGTCCCGGCACCCTATACCCTGGGGTTACTGGGCTCAGGGTGCCTGGCTTATTAATCTCCCGGCGTTGTAATAATCTTAAGTAACCAAGTTTATTTAATAAGTGTCCGTCCGGAAAACATTTCCCCTGACCCTCCCGCATCAAGGGTTAAAGGAAAATGGTTTCCGGAGGGACACTAGTTAGCCTAATCCTTCGACCCCGGGAGGCGCTTTAGGGCCGATAATCGCCATGAAATCATAGTCCTGGCACATAAAAGGATATTCACCAGGGTGGACCTTGATTTTAAAACAACGATAGGGCTTGCCATCGACATAGGCCGTGAGGGCAAAGCTTTCCGACCAGACGATGAATTCGATCCAGCCCTGAGGGGGAACCGTTAAGATTCCCTGACTATTTTGCGAGGGAATAAAAATTTCATGTTTGGTGCAATTCTTAATGATGCCGACATAGGAACGAGGTATTCGTCGGCGCTTTTTCGGTTGCGGTAAGTCCTTTAATTCTGGCATGGCCCCAGAGTCGGAGCGCCGGATGATATCGATGGCATCCAGGAAGACCGCAGAGTTTGGTCCCGATCCGCCATAGGTCTCATTGTAATAGGAAAACTTTTGCAGTTTTCCATTTTCATAAACAATTTCCTCCTGATGGCGATCCACCAGCCCCACGCAACCAGTGATCGTTAAGCTCAACATTAAGGTTAAGAAAATTAATTTCTCTTTGACCATTGAGCCTCCCTGTCATTCAATCGGCTGATAGCCGAAAGCCGAAGGATAGGTTGTTTGACTGGAAGTCCGTTTTGTTGACGATCCTGTAACCGGATCTGCAAATTCATAAGAACTGACACCGGTAACTTCATCATATTTAACACTTTTCAGCTTCTTGCTGTAGTTGATCTTGGCAATGGCGTTGGCAAAGGCGGTAGGGTCACTCTGATCTTGGGTGGATTCTACTGCAAAGCCAAAGCCTCCCATACCCCAACCGGCGTGCCCAATTCGTCCTTCGCCTCCGATGCCACCGCCCCCCGCTGCGAAGGCAAATCTGTGTAGATATCCCGAGCGGTGATCTTGATAGCTTCCCGTAGCCCCGAGGTGGTCAACATCAATTGCTTCGCTGTGTTGGTAATGCGTACAACCTACTATGATAAACGCCAGGACCAACAATAAATTGAGTTTATACATAATAGATTCTCCTTAAGACATTTTACGTCCCAGTCAAAAACCGCTCTAAATATATTTTTCGTTGGTTTAAGTAGTGGAGTATTATAGTTGTTTAGCACCGTAAGGGATAAACGCCAAATTGTCAAGCAATCTTTTAAGTTAGGTCATTTGCTCAAATAATCTTGCCTGTGAATCTTACTTGCGGTGAAGTCAAACCAGATCTAGCTGTTCGCCGGTCATGGCGGCGACTTCCTCCAACAGGGCCTGAAGCAGGTCGGCCTCCGGGACCTGGCGGACCAGTTCGCCGTGTTTGAACAGGGCGCCGACCCCTTTGCCCCCGGCAATGCCGACATCGGCCTCCCGGGCCTCGCCCGGACCATTGACCACACAGCCCATAATCGCTACCTTAAGCGGCTGTTTTATAGACCTCAATCGCTGTTCCGCGGCTTCGGCCAGACTGAACAGATCAATCTGACAGCGGCCGCAGGTCGGGCAGGAAATCAGTTCGACGCCGCGATACCTAAGATGCAGGGCCCGCAGAATCTCGTAAGCCACCTGCACCTCTTCCACCGGATCGCGGGTCAAAGACACCCGAATGGTGTCGCCAATCCCTTGCGCCAGGAGCATGCCGATGCCCAGGGCCGACTTGACCGTGCCGGCCATCAAGCCCCCGGCCTCGGTAACCCCTAAATGTAGAGGATAATCCACCAGCCGGGCCAGCTCTTGATAGGCGGCCAGATTAATCAATACATCGGAAGACTTAAGGGAAATCTTGAAGTTGTCAAAGCCCCAGTCTTCAAACTGATGTACCCATCTCAGGGCACCCTCCACCAGGGCGGCGGGCGTGGGCCCGCCATATTGAGCCAAGAGATCGGCCTCCAGGGAACCAGAATTTACCCCCAACCGCAGTGGCCGCCCCAATTCCCGGCAAGCCTCGACCACTGGCCGGGTTTTGTCAACCCCCCCCAGATTGCCGGGGTTGATCCGCACCGCGTCGGCGCCGTTTTCCAGGGCGGCCAGGGCCAGGCGATGATTGAAATGAATATCGGCAATCAGCGGCACGGAGCTGGCCGCCCGGATCTCCTTGAAGGCCAGAACCGCGTCGTGGTTGGGAATCGCCAGGCGCACCAGTTCGCAGCCCACCGCCACCAGGCGCTCAATCTGGGCCAAGGTGGCCTCCACCTGGCAGGTATCGGTATTGGTCATGGACTGCACTACCACCGGGGCGCGGCCGCCGACCTGGACGTCGCCCACGGTAATGGCTTTGGTCAGCTTGCGAGGTCGGTTTATAGTGAATTTATCGATCATCCGTCATGCCATCCTCTCGGGCTAGAGCCGTTTATTTATTCATTATAAAATTTAGTGATCGTTAGACCTACCCCAAAACTTTATAGATTTTTGCATGCCGCTGCAACCGTGAGTTTGGGTTTGAGGTTTTGCTCTAAGGCTCGCCACCCGCCCCCAAGCGGTATTTTTTGCCGAGCCGGGCTAACTTATCTAAGAGCTTTTTTCCACTTTTTTAAAGCTGAATTGAAGCTTGATTATATGATACTTAAAAAATATTGGACTTTGCCGCCCCTGCAAAGGATGGCATGCTCCTTGCTTTTCAGGTTGGCAGGATAGAAAATTTAACTGGAGAACAGGTCCGTGCCCACCGCTGGTTTAGCATTGTTCGGCATAGAGTCTTCCCGAAGCTCTCAAGATTGGGAACCAAGCAGCTTAAGCGCGGATGAGATAGTTACTCTTTTTCAGATGGCCCTGAACAGTATGTTGGTACGGCAGGACCAGCCCCGGTTTACCACTTCTCTTAGCATGGGAGACCAACAACCCTTAACCCAGGTGCCCGCCTTAGAGTTTGAGCCGCTGCCGGGTTGTCGATCAACCTCCCCGGAAATAAGCTCCTGGACTCAAAAGGTCAAGAAAATCGACGGCCACCAGACTAAAGAGCTCTATCTGGAGAGCGCCGAACTTCCCCTGGTATTTAACCTGTTGCGGCAGGCCGGAGTGGAACCGGCGCAACTCCAAGGCTTAGGAACCGACCTGCCTCAGATTAAGGGGAAAATTAATCTAAAGGAGTTACTGGCGCGGGTTGCGACCAACAAAATCGGAACAGAGCCGCTCTGTGCTCCGACAGATAATTTGAGCACCGGCCCCAGCCCCACCGGCACTAATCAGCATCTGGCCCATAACCTCAAAGGGGAAAGTTTAACCTTACGGCGCATCTCACCGGAGCAACTGCCCCAGTGGCAGGCCCTACTCCAGCGGGCGGGATTGAGCCCCCACGCCACTCAGGAATTTTTTGCCGCTCCCCAGATTCAACAGGCCGGATTAAATCTAGAAAAACTTAATAACTGGGTGCAAGAAGTCGCAAGGGAAAAAAATTCGCCTGCCCATAATGAAACAACCCCGAGTGTCTCGACCTCCAACCCGACCTACCGCCGGATTTGGGAAGGTCTGGCCCTGTCATCGGTTGACCTGCCCCGTCTGCGGGTACTATTGCAACAGGCCGGGGCCCCGACCGCGGCCTTAACCGCCCTGGATAACCAGGCCATATCGCCTCAAGCCCCGCTGCGGCTGGCAGAAATCTGGTCAACCCTCAGAGATCATCAGATTAGAGAATCCGGGGACCGGCCGGCTTCAGGACTGGCCCCGGTCTTGACGAAGATTACTAACCCCTCTTCAACCCAAGATTTCCAGACGGATTTAGGCCAATTACTGCGCAAAGCCGGCATGGAACCGGCAATGGTCGAAAAGCTGGTGGCACAGATCGATCTTAACGCGGGAGCAAATAAGTTCGAGGCCCTGCTCAATCTGGCCCCGCCTGAGCTCGCCCCAGCTAAAGAGGTTAGGGAGCCACAGCCGCTCTATTTCATGACCCAATTCCTGAACCAGGATCGGTCAACGGCGACCGCCGCCACCCCCTCCGGCCAACCCTCTCTAAACCAGGAGGTCCCCATCAACAGAGATAATATTCATTCTATCGAAAAATTGTGGACAGCCGATCTGTCGGACGGGCAGGAAAAGCCAGACCGCGTGGCTGCCGGTCAGAACTCCACCCGGACAGATTGGTCCTCGGGGCCGGGCTACGCTGATTCGAGAACCGGTCAAGCTAATCATCTTGGCGGCCTCCCGGAACCATCGTCGAGCCCGGCAGACCACACGGCTTTACGTCAATTATTAACCGATATGGGCGTGGAAGCCGCCACGGTCGAAAAGCTGGTCTCACAGCTCAACTATAACGCTACAGAACTTAAGCCGGATTTATTCACCGCAACCGCATCCTCCCCATCGGCTCAGCCCTCTTTTAACCAGGAAGCCCCGACCAACAGAAATTATATTAATTTTATTGATAAATTATGGAAAGCCGATTTGTCCGGCGGGCAAAAATACCCGGAGTGCGCCTCTGAAGGTCAGAACTCCACTCAAACCGATCTGTCCTCGGGGCACGGGAATGTTGATTTAGGAAACGGTTCCCGCGGCGACCGATCAGCCCCGGCAAACGCCTTTACGGCCGGGATGGCCTCAGCCCCGGCCGCTTAGCCCTTAATCCTCCAAACTTGGGCGAGCTAAATCTCAACCTGTCGCTCAAAGGCAATCTGTTGCGGGTCGTAGCCGAAACCAGTAATCCGGCCGTCGCCCAGGCCATGGAAGGACGCCTGGCCGAATTGCAGCAGAGCTTAGGCCTTCAAGGTCTGGCCCTGGAAGAATTTTCGGTCTGTCTGAGTGCGAATCACCTTCCGGAAACGATGTTAAGCTTTAACGGTCTCCCCGTTGACCAGAAGCCGGTATCCAAAACTGCCAAGGGAGAGATGGCGGCGGGAGGCCAGGCCGGGAAACCCAAAGGAAAAGATAAATCCTCCCCCCGCATCAGCCATTATGCTTAGCACCAGGGGGGGGTGGGCTAAAATGAAGAGATCAAAACCAGGAGAATAATTATGACAACCGAGGCTATCTCCAGCGCCTTAGCTAACCCGACTTCGACTGGCACCAGCAGTCAGTCCGAAAAGTCCTCATTAGCCGCGGTCGCGGACAAAGAGACCTTTTTAACCCTGTTAATAACCCAACTACAATATCAGGATCCCATGAGCCCCCAGGACCCCGAGGAATTTGTGGCGCAACTGGCTCAGTTCAGCTCCTTGGAACAACTTACCAATCTGAATGATGGCCTCACCTCACTAAAAGAACTACAGACCTCAGCCAAAGGCAATCTGGAAAATGTGCAAGCCCTGTCGCTGTTAGGGAAAACCGTCCAGGTTGAGGGAAACAGCCTCTCCGTCCAGGAAGGCCAGAGCCGCGCCGGCTCTTTTAACCTAGCCGCAGATGCCCAGAAGGTACAAGTAACTATTTATGATGCCAGCGGTAATGTGGTGCGCAACCTGAGCTTGGAGTCCTTAACCAGCGGCAACCACGCTCTGAATTGGGACGGCAAGAATAACAACGGCGAAACGGTCAGCGACGGCACCTATACCTTTGCCATCACCGCCCAGGATGCCGAGGGACAAACCGTCCCATCCTCCTGCTATTACACCGGAAAAATCGAGGGCATTGAATGGGAAAATAATACCGCTAAGTTGCGGATTGGCGAGCGGTTATTTTCCTTAACCGATATTGTTTCGGCCACCGACCCCAGTTGACCAGGCGGTTTGACTTGGGGGGCAAGCTTTATTCAAAGCAAACCATTGATAATAAGTATTAAATTAACCTGACTAGGGACGGCCGATAATATTACGGGAGGTAACTCAGTATGTCAATTGCTAGCGCCATGTTTTCGGGAGTAAGTGGCCTGACCAGCCACGGTTTGGCCATGGGAGTAATTGGGGATAATGTGGCCAATATCAATACTACCGGCTTCAAATATAGCCGGGCCAATTTTCAGGACCTGTTATCTCAGACGCTTACTCTTAGTTCGGGGATTAATCAGATGGGCAAAGGCACCCAGATCTCGCAGATCGATACCATCTTTTCCCAAGGTTCGTTGCAAGCCAGCGGCGATGCCACCGATGTCGGCATCAACGGCAACGGCTTCTTTATCTTACAAAACCCCGACGATAGCGGATTATATTATACCCGAGACGGAAATTTTTATGTGGACAAGGATGGTTACATGGTAAATTCCACCGGCTATCGGGTTCAGGGGAAGGCCATTGATCCCAACACCGGGGCGGCGAGCGGGACTGACACCAATATTATCATTAACCAGAATTACTCGGCCCCGATGGCTACCAATGAGGTGGACTTGCTGGTAAACCTAAATTCCCAATCATCAACCGGAGACACTTATTCAACCTCCATTGCCGTTTACGATAGCACCGGTAACAATCATGACCTGACCTTCACTTTTACCAAAACTGCCACTGAGGGGGAATGGACCGTTGATATCACCATTGACGGGGAAGATCCGGGGGTGACGCCCAATACCATAACCTTTGACGCCACGGGTAGTTTGGTGAGCGGTGACAGTTGGTCCTGGGACTTGAGTGCTTATAACATCGGGGCCAGCGGGGGAACCGGGAATACGGCTTTTTCTTTGGGTACCAGCACCCAATACGCCGCGTCCTCGGTCACCAATTCGGCTTCCCAAAATGGCTATGGTCCGGGTTATTTTGAGAGATTAACCATAGATAATGATGGCATTATCACCGCCAGCTATTCCAACGGCAAAAACAAATCACTGTATCAATTGGACCTGGCCCGGTTTAATGCCCCCCAAAAATTAATCAAAGAGGGGAATAATCTAATGATCGAAACCACGGAATCGGGCTCGCCGATTACTGGGGTGCCCAATACCAATGGCATGGGGAGCATACAAGGCAATGCCCTGGAACAGTCCAATGTCGATCTGGCCGATGAATTTGTCAAAATGATCCTCTATCAGCGCGGCTATCAGGCCAATTCCCGTATCATCACCACCAGTGATACCTTGCTGGAGGAAACCTTGGCCCTGAAACGTTAAGCCGTTATCTTCTAAGCACACACCTCCATCTCTTCCATATTATAAAATCTACTAGGGGCGACCCGGCGGGTCGCCCCTGCCGTTAGTTTGGATGGGGCTGCGGCCATTAGTTCAATTTTCTGGTTTTCTTATCACCAGCGCCCCGCAGGTGGAATTGGCGGCCCTGGAGGCCATGGCCGAACTGGGTCTGATCCCGCTAGCCGCCGTAGATAATATCAAGGCCAAGGCGCGTTTCGATACGGCGCGCATCGAGACCATCGAAGCCGAGACCAGACATGACGTCATTGCCTTTCTGAGCAATGTCGCCGAATACGTCGGCGCCGACAGCCGCTATCTGCATTATGGCTTGACATCTTCCGATATCCTGGATACCGCCAATGCGCTCCGCCTGCGGGAGGCCGCGGACCTGCTGCTGGCCGACCTGGATGAGTTGCTGGCGGTCTTGCAGAGCCGGGCTTGGGAATTCAAGGATACCGTGATGATCGGCCGTTCGCATGGCGTGCATGCCGAACCGATCACCCTGGGCTTCAAACTTGCCCTGTACTACGCCGAAATTAAGCGTCAGCGACAACGCCTGGTCCAGGCCCGCAAGACGGTCAGCGTCGGCAAACTGTCGGGAGCGGTCGGCACCTTTGCCCATCTACCGCCGCAAGTTGAAGAATTGGTCTGCGCCCGGCTGGGACTGCAGCCGGCGCCGATCTCCACGCAGGTGATTCAGCGGGATCGCTACGCCGAGTATTTTACCACCCTGGCCCTGATCGGCAGCAGCGTGGAAAAAATCGCCGTGGAAATCCGACATTTGCAACGCACTGAAGTCCGCGAAGCGGAAGAATTTTTTGCCCAGGGGCAGAAAGGCTCCTCGGCCATGCCCCACAAACGCAATCCGATACTCTCCGAAAACCTCTCCGGGCTGGCCCGGGTGCTGCGCGGCAACGCCCTGGCGGCCCTGGAAAACATCGCCCTCTGGCATGAACGGGACATCAGCCACTCTTCGGTAGAACGTGTCATCGCCCCGGACAGCACCATTTTGTTAGACTTCATGCTGCATCGGCTCACCGGCCTGCTGCGCAAATTGCTGGTTTACCCTGAAACCATGCGCCACAATCTGGAGCGGACCCGCGGTCTGATTTTTTCCCAGCGGCTGCTGTTGGAACTGATCCGCCGCGGCGCCACCCGGGAACAGGCCTATCTATTAGTCCAAGGCCCTGCCATGCGGGTCTGGCAGGAAGGCCTGGATTTTGCCACCTTGGTCAGTACTGATCCGGGTATCCAAAAATATCTCTCCGGGGCCGAACTGGCCGCGATCTTCGATCTGAGCCAGTATTTACAACATATCGATCGGGT
>MUKC01000125.1 GCA_002049795.1 Desulfobacca sp. 4484_104
TAGCCTTTGCCGATCCGGAAGGCGTCAAGCCCCCCGACAAGGCGGCGTTTAATCGGGCCCGGAAAAAAATTCCTGTCGAAGTCTTCCAGATGCTTTTTGCCGAATATGTGGGTCTTCCTCTATGAAGAGGGGGTGACGCCCACCAACAATCACGCCGAGCGGCTGTTGCGCTTTGCCGTCCTCTGGCGCAAACGCAGCTTTGGCACTCAGAGCGGAAAAGGTGATCGCTGGGTGGAACGAATCCTGTCTGTGCGCCAAACCTGCCGACTGCGGCAAATACAGACATTCCCAGTCTTAGTAGAGGCAATCAGTTGTTATTTTAAAGGAAAAGCTCCAGATAGCGCTTGGATTTCCCAAGCATAATTTTAAACCCTGTGATCGATTACCATCTTGACTGCAAAATAGAATTAGAACCACCAGAGCTTTGCCTGTCATACTAACATTCTCGAGTTAAGACCAAAAAACATTACTCAATTAGCATCGCCTTTTGCATTTGAGTATCGGTAAAAAATCTTCGGGTAGTTTAAGGTAAAAAACGGCTTGACAACTTCGAGGCTTATTTGGTATGGAATATACAGATATTTGGGTACCGATTTAGGTTTAATAGGGAAGACGGTTGAGCCGTCGCGGTCCCGCCGCTGTAACCGGGGACGAACTCTGCCAGAGGCCACTGTTCCATGCCAGTGGGATGGGAAGGCGCAAGTAGTAGGATGATCCGGGAGCCAGAAGACCTGCCCGATATAATCTGCAGTTGCTGCGAGAGATGGCAGACTGTGGTGCCGTAAGGGTCGCCTTACGGGTTGCTTAAGGAAAAGAAACTGGGTGTAATCCTTAAGTCCAGAGGACTTGAGGATTTTTTTTTGGGGGAAATACCATCTCCGTGGCGGCCCATAAATTTAAATCACCAGCCCCTCGATAAAAGGGCAAAAACCGCGAGGAGGTGGAATAGAAATGAGAAAGACCTGGGTTGCTTTATTATTTCTGGTAATTTTTACTCTGGGGATATCGGCGCCAGTCATGGCTAAAGAGGCTGGAGCCGAAGAGTCTCCGAAAGAAGGGATTCTCCTGCCTTTCCCGGAGTCCCGGTGTGCTGGGCCTATACTTCCCGGATTATCCGCCACAAGCTGGCCAGAGAAGGTAAGCAGCTAGATTCCCCGGAAATGGCCCTCGCCAAGATGATGGATGTCGGTTTCAAATCGGTCGCGGTACAATCGCTCCACACCATCCCTGGAGAGGAATATCACGATTTATATCGGAACGCCAAGCGCTTTGCCAGGATGGCCGGGGGGCTGTACCGGGTCCGGATTGGGGATCCCTTACTGGCCAAGAATGAAGACCTGATCCGGGTAACCGAGGCCATTATCCGCCATCTTCCCAAACAGCGAAAAAAGAACGAGGCTGTGGTATTGATGGGGCACGGGACCGAGCATGCGGCCAATGCCTTCTACCCGGCCATGGCATATTACCTCCAGCGCCGGGATCCCAATATCTTTGTGGGGACAGTAGAAGGGGCGCCGACAATTAAGGATATCAAGGCCGCGCTTTTAGCCAAAAAGATCAAGAAGGTTTACCTCATGCCGTTCATGTCGGTGGCCGGCGATCATGCTCGGAATGATATGGCCGGCGATGAAAAAGATTCCTGGAAATCTATTCTCACCCTAGCAGGGATCACCTGCGTGCCAATTCTCAAGGGAATGGCCAGTTATGATGATATTGCCGATATTTGGGTCGATCATCTGAAAACGATCTATACCCAGAAATATCACAAAGATAAGCGCTGATGAACAAAATCCGGGGCAGCCTGCCAGCCGCCTTCATTTTGCCGTCCTGAAAGCAATCAAGAACGGATGCATTCTGATGGTCGATGAACAACTCTATTCCCGGCCCAGTTCCTGGGCGGTGATCGCAGTGGAGCAACTGGCCCGCTTTCTCCACCCCGAGGCTTTTGACGAGCCGGGGCCATGAATTCTAAGAGCCGCGGTCTGGTCATCGCCGGAACCCACAGCGGGGTCGGAAAAACCACGGTGGCGCTGGGTATCATGGCCGCCTTGCGCAGACGCGGCCTCAGGGTGCAGGCCTTCAAGGTCGGCCCCGATTTCATTGACCCCGGCCACCATACCCATATGACCGGGCGCCCCTCCCGCAATTTGGATGGCTGGATGCTTTCCAAAGAGGAAAACCTGGCCGTCTTTCAACGTCATGGTTTGCAGGCCGAGGTTGCGATAGTGGAAGGCGTCATGGGGCTGTTCGACGGCTATGACGGGTTAAGTGAAGCCGGTTCCACCGCCCAGATCGCCAAGTGGCTAGGTCTGCCGGTGCTGCTGGTCGTCGATGCCAGGGCCATGGCCCGCAGCGCCGGGGCCCTGGTGCATGGTTTTGCCACTTTTGATTTGGAACTGCCTTTAGCCGGAGTGGTGTTCAACCGGATTGGCAGCCGCCGCCATCTGGAATATCTGGTCCAGGTCATCGACCAATTGGGAGAAGTCAGGTGTCTGGGAGGTATCCCCCGAGAATCAGAGCTGGTTATCCCGGAACGACATCTGGGCCTGATGACCAGGGAAGAACATGAACTGGGATCGGAGTATCAGGATCACCTGGCTGGTCTGATGGAGGAATGCCTGGACCTGGAGGCCCTCTGGAAGAAAATGCCGGAAATTACTCTGTCCGGTGCGGCCTTGCCCCCGGCGGTGGTTCCGATGATCCGCCTGGGGGTGGCCCGGGATCGGGCGTTTTGCTTTTATTACCCGGAAAACCTGGAGTGGCTGGCCCATTACGGGGCTGAACTGATCCCCTTCTCACCGCTGGGGGACGGGGAATTGCCCGCTCGGTTGGACGGCCTCTATCTGGGTGGAGGTTATCCAGAGGTTTTTGTAAACCAACTGGCCGCCAATCGGTCGATGCGAGCTTCGATCAGACAGCAGGCCGAAGCCGGGTTGCCGATCTACGCCGAGTGCGGCGGGCTGATGTATCTTTCCCAGGAAATCCAGGATCTGGAAGGTCAATCCCACCTGATGGTGGGGTTGTTGCCCTTGCAGGTCCGAATGCTGCCCCGGCTCAAGTCCCTGGGGTATCGTGAAGTGACCCTGACGACCGACTCCTTGTTGGGGCCAAGCGGGACCGTGGTTCGGGGGCATGAGTTCCATTATTCCGAAATCGTTGCGGAACCAACGGCTCTTCAACGAGTTTACCGACTGTCCGGCCGCCAGAGTCAGCCTGACTGGGCCGAAGGATATGTTTGTCATAATGTGCTGGCCAGCTATGTCCATCTGCATTTTGGCAGCAACCCGAAGGCGGCCCGTCAACTGGTGGAATATTGCCGCCTTTACAGGGAGCGAAAATGAACCATCAACCGTGGCTTCCCCAGGAGATCGAGATGGAGAGCTTTCGCCGGATCGAGACGGCGGTCGGCTCTCATAACCTGCCGCCGTCGGTCTGGTCCGTAGTGCGGCGCATGATTCACGCCACCGCGGACCTGGACTATCTGAACCTGGTCCGGTTTCACCCCCAGGCAGTAACCGCCGGGGTAGCGGCCCTGCGGGCCGGATGTACGGTGTTTACCGATACCCGGATGTTGCAGTCGGGTATCTCCACCGGTCGCCTGACCCGATTGGGAGTCCGAACCATATGCCTGATGGACGATCCCGAAGTCGCCCAGGAGGCGGTCCAGCGCGGCATGACCCGCGCCGCCGCGGCCATCGAGAAAGCCATCCCCGAGCTGGCGGGCGGGGTGGTCGCTATCGGCAATGCCCCGACCGCGCTCTGGCGGCTGCTGGAGCTGCTGGAACAAGGGGCGGCGCCTCCGGTTCTCATTGTCGGCATTCCGGTTGGGTTTGTAGGCGCGGCTGCGTCCAAGGAAGCGCTTACCCGGCAATCTTGCCCTTATATCACCGCGCTGGGGCCGAAAGGGGGATCGGCAATAGTTGCCAGCGTCGCTAACGCCCTGACCATTCTGGCTTTAGAGGAAAAAAATGAGTAATTCCCCCGGCACCCTGTACGGCATCGGAGTCGGGCCCGGAGATCCGGAGTTGATTACCCTCAAGGCCCTGCGGGTATTGAAACAGGTTCCCTATATCTTTGCCCCCGGTTCTACCAAAAATGATTACAGCCTGGCCTTAAACATTGTGAGTCGGTATCTTAATCAGGCCCGGATAGAATATTTACCGTTTCCGATGACCACTGATAGGGACCTCCTCCAGGCTGCCTGGGAACAGAACGCCCGGACGGTTTTGCGGGTGTTGACCAGCGGACAGGACGCCGCGTTTATAACTATCGGCGATCCCTTAACTTATTCAACTTTTGGCTATTTGCTACGGACCGTCAAAAATATTAATCCAGCCATAAAAGTGATTACCATTCCGGGAATCACCTCCTATCATGCCGCCGCGGCGCGGGCCAACATTCCCTTGGTGGAGGGAGATGAATCTTTTTATTTGGTTTCTGGGGCCGGGGGGGCGGCCCGGTTCCGAGAGGCGATTGCCACTACTGAAAATATGGTAATGCTTAAGACGTATCGTTATTTCGGGGAAATCTATCAAGTACTGGACGAGCTCAATCTGTTAGATCGGGCTCTCTGCATCAGTTTCTGTGGGCTGGAAGGCGAAACCATAGTCCAGGACCTTCGGACTCTGAAGGATAAACAGATGTCTTATCTTTCCCTGATCATCATCCGAAAGCAAAGCAATCGAAGCTAAAGTCGAACCAGGAAAACTGATAACGAGGGAGAAATTGCGGAGGCTGTTTCAACGGCCTCGCCACCAGAGTTTGCGCACTGGGTTTTCCACCGGCACCGCGGCCGCGGCCGCGGCCGCGGGAGCACTGTTGGCCTTGCTGGACCTTCCCGTTCCAGGGACGGTCGAGGTGTCATTGCCGGGTGGAGGGAGCATTGCCATACCCCTGCATGAGTCCGGACGGCGGGGTGATTGGGGAGAAGCTCGAGTCATCAAGCAGGCCGGAGATGATCCCGATGTCACCCATGGCGCTGAGATTGGCGCCCGGGTCTGCTGGCTTAATTCCTCCAGCGGAGAGGCAGCAATCCGGTTGGGGGGCGGAGAAGGGGTTGGCCGGGTTACCAAGCCAGGACTGGTGGTGGCGGTAGGGGAACCGGCGATCAATCCCGTCCCCCGGCAGATGATCTGCCAGGCCCTGGATCAGCATTGGAAGAGGCTTTTTCCGCCGCAACCGCTGCGGTTGGCAGTGGAAATCTTTGTGCCCCGCGGGGAAGAATTGGCCAGACATACCTTGAATCCTCGTTTGGGGATCATCGGTGGCATCTCCATCCTGGGCACCACCGGCCTGGTAAAGCCGTTCTCCCACCAGGCCTATCGGGCTACCATAGCAGTGTCTCTGCGGGTGGCGCAGGCCGCCGGGTTGCCCGAGATTGTGCTTACTACCGGGGGCAAGAGCGAATCCTATGTCCGGGAGCTGTTACCGAACCTTCCCGAAGACGCCTTTATCCAGATGGCTGACTATGTGCGTTTCGCGGTGCGACTGGCCAGTCGGATGGGATTCAAACAGATCACCCTGGCGGCCTTCTTTGGGAAGGCCCTAAAGATCGCTCAGGGGCTGGGCCATACCCATGCCTCTCAGGGAACGGTGGATCTCCAGGCCTTGGCTCGATTGACCCGCACCAAGACCGGAAATCAGGAGCTGGCGATGGAAGTGGCCCGGGCCAATACCGCGCGCGGCGCCTTGGAGCGGCTGAGGGCCGCCGGCGCCTCCGGGGTGGTGGCCCCAGTTGGACAAAGATTACTGCGAACCCTGCGCACTTTTGCCGGTTCCGGGCCGCGGTTGGCGGCAATCATATTAGATTTTTGCGGGCAACCGCTGTGGCAGGGAATGGGGTGAGCCGGTCAGGTTCGATGATTCCGGTGCAAGTGATAGGGCTGGGGATGTCA
>MUKC01000126.1 GCA_002049795.1 Desulfobacca sp. 4484_104
GGCCGGTAGTCACCGCCTTGAAAAAGGCCTCGTTAAGCTGCTGGGCTTCTTTCTCCAGCAAGCCGGTTTCAACCGCAACTCCCTGACTCTTTAAAAACTCGCCGCCGCCGCCGGTGACCTGGGGATTGGGATCTCGGGTGGCCATTACTACCCGTTTGATGCCCGCCGCCATGATGGCCGCGGTGCAGGGTGGGGTGCGGCCCTGGTGATGGCAAGGTTCCAAAGTGACATACAGGGTAGCCCCTTGAGCCTGCGGGCCCGCATCATTAAGGGCCTCAACCTCGGCATGGGCACTTCCCAGCTGGCGATGATAACCCTGGCCGACTATCTGGTCATCTTTGACGACCACGGCTCCCACCATGGGGTTGGGAGAAGTATAGCCCGCGCCCTTGGCGGCCAGTAGCAGGGCCTGGGCCATATAACGGCGATCGGCGTCGGTGAAAGACATCAGGATGACTCGGAGGTGGAGGCGGTTTTGCTCTCTAACAGCTGCTTTAATTCGTCCATGAAATCGGTAACATCACTGAAACGTCGATAGACCGAAGCAAAGCGTACATAAGCGACATCGTCCCATTGGCGCAACTGGGACATGACTTTCTCCCCGATTACCTTGGAAGACACTTCCTTCTTGCCGCTTTCCTGTAGTTCCCGCTCCAGAGCGTCAATAAAATTCTCAATATCATCGATGCTTACCGGTCTTTTTTCGCAGGCCTTTTTGATGCCTTCATAGATCTTGCTGCGATTGAAGGCCTCGCGGCGGCCATCCTGCTTAATCACCAACGGGGTTATGTCTTCGACCTTTTCGTAAGTGGTGAAACGCCGCTTACAGTCCAGACATTCCCGCCGTCGTCGGATGGCGTTGGCCTCCCGGCTGATACGCGAATCTAATACCCGGATTCTACTGCTACGACAATAAGGACAACGCATGGCCAACTTTTTCCAACATACAAGCCTAATAAATGTAGTCTATTAATGAGCTTAAATGTCAAGGTATAAGGATTTACAATATGTTCATCTATATTTATATACCGTGTAATCAGGGTTCAAAAATATACGAGTAGTTTCTTTCTGTTGTCATTCTGAGCCGCCGCAGGTGGCGAATAATCTCGTCTTTATCGGCAAACCAGAGACTCTCCGCCTGCGGCTCAGGGTGACAGAGTGGCTGATACTTCGGTGCCCTCATACAGTACTCTTCCCTCCAGGCCAGCCTCCTAAAAAACCGTTCCTGGGATATCGGCCCACTTTTGAAAAGTGTCCTCACTTACTACCAAGACATCCACCGGGATACGGAGGGGGTTCAGAACGCGTCGCAGCCTGACCATCTCCTGTCGCCGATCGCGAACTACTGGCTGGATGACCAGGATATCCAAGTCGCTTTCTTCGCCAGGCATGCCACGTCCCTAGGAACCGAAGAGGATGATTCGGCCAGGTTGCCCGACATCTTTGAGCCGCTTTACTGCCTCCTGGACGATGCTTTCGGGTATCATACTTCCTGCCGTGGCCCGCTGGCTCAAACACTAATAAGAGTTCGAGCTCGACGACTCAGGTCTCCCACTCCGGGGAGAATAATGGATACTGATGGCAAAAATCCTTAACCTGGGCGCGGATACGTTGCAGCCTGTCACTATCGTGGGGGTCAGATAATGCCTGGTCAATCAGCTCCACGATTACCCGCATCTCTGCCTCTTTCATCCCGCGGGTGGTGACGGCCGGGGTGCCGATGCGGATGCCGCTGGTGACCATCGGCGGCCGGGGATCATAGGGGATGGCATTCTTATTCACCGTAATTCCGGCCTGGTCCAAAGCCTTTTCGGCTACCTGCCCGGTAAGGTCGATGGGGGTCAGATCTAACAGTATCAGGTGATTGTCGGTGCCACCGGAGATTAGAGAATATCCCCGCTGCTTAAACTCTTCGGCCATGGTGCGGGCGTTGGTGAGAATCTGTTGCTGATAGCGTTTGAACGACGACCGTAAGGCCTCTTTAAAGGCCACGGCCTTGGCTGCAATGGTATGCATCAGCGGGCCGCCCTGAATACCTGGAAAGATCTGGTTGTCCAGAATTTTGCCATATTTTTCCTTGGCTAAAATTAGCCCGCCGCGCGGCCCCCGTAGAGTTTTGTGCGTCGTCGAAGTAACAAAGTCGGCCTCTGGCACCGGGGAAGGGTGCAGCCCCGCGGCAATGATCCCGGCAATATGCGCGATATCGACCAGCAGATAGGCCTCGTACTGCCGGGCCAGGCGTCCGAAACGGGCAAAGTCGAGGATGCGGGGATAGGCGCTGGCGCCAGCTACCAACACCTTGGGCCGATGTTCCCTCAATAAGCCTTCCAGGGTGTCAAAATCGACCTCGCCGGTTACCCGTCTGACCCCGTAAGTGACGGAGCGATAGAGTTGGCCGGAAAAGTTCTTGACCGCGCCATGGGACAGGTGTCCGCCGTGGGCCAGATCCATGCCCATGATGGTATCGCCCGGGGCCATGATCGCAAAATACACCGCCATATTGGCCTGGGTGCCGGAGTGGGGCTGCACATTGGCATAGTCGGCGTGGAATAACTGTTTGACCCGGCTTAGAGCCAGGTTTTCGGCCTGATCGACATATTCACACCCGCCATAATAGCGTCGTCCGGGATAACCTTCCGCGTACTTGTGGGTGAGAATCGACCCCTGGGCCTCCAGCACCGCCTCACTGACGAAGTTTTCGGAGGCGATGAGCTCTAATTTGTGAGTCTGACGGTGGCGTTCCTGTTCAATCGCCGCAAAGATTTCCGGATCAGTCTGAGCTAGCGAGGTCATGGGACTGTACCTAGTTTCCCGCCACTGGATGAGCAACACAGGCGGTCAATCAGGTCCAGGCGTTCCTGGTGACGGCCGCCCTCAAAAGGGGTAGTCAACCAGACCCGGACAATCTCCCGGGCCAGACCCGAACCGATGACCCGCCCCCCCAATACCAGCACATTGCTATCGTTATGCTGCCGGCTCATCATCGCCGCATAGATATTGTAGCAGAGGGCGGCCCGGATACCAGGGCACCGATTAGCCATAATGGACATCCCCAGGCCGGTGCCACAGATCAAAATACCCCGAGTATCCGGTTGGCTCAGCACCGCCTGGATGACCTTCTGGCCATAAACCGGATAATCAACCGAGGTTTCTTCATTGTCGCAGCCGACATCCTGGTAAGGAATATTCAGGCTGTTTAGAAATTTGAGGACTTCCGCCTTAAGTGCATAACCGGCGTGATCGCAGCCGATGATGATAGTTTCCATAATCATGCAAACCGTTTTAAGACAAGCACCGCATTGGTGCCGCCGAATCCAAAAGAGTTCGACATGGCAATCCGAATCGGCACTTCCCGGGCCTGATTGGGCACATAGTCCAGGTCGCACTGGGGATCCGGATTTTCGTAATTGATCGTCGGAGGCAAAATCCCCTGTTGCAGGCTAAGCACCGTAAAGATCGCCTCGATGGCCCCGGCCCCGCCCAGCAGATGGCCGGTCATGGATTTGGTGGCGCTGATCGGAATCTGGTAGGCCTGCGGGCCAAAAACCTTTTTCAGAGCCAGGGTTTCCGATAGGTCGTTGAGCTGGGTGGAGGTGCCGTGGGCATTGATATAATCTACTTCCTCAATGTTGATGTGTCCATCCTCCAGAGCCTGTTGCATGCACAGCACTGCCCCGGTGCCATCCGGAGACGGGGCGGTCATATGGTAGGCATCCCCCGACAGGCCATAACCGATGATCTCGCCATAGATTTTGGCCCCGCGCCGCCGGGCGAATTCCAACTCTTCCAGGATTAAGATGCCCCCGCCTTCCCCAACGATAAAGCCGTCCCGGTCCCGGTCAAAGGGCCGCGAGGCCCGCTGTGGCTCGTCATTGCGCGTCGATAGGGCCTTCATGGCATTGAATCCGGCAATCGCCAAGGAGGTAATCACGGCTTCGACGCCACCGGTGATCATCACCTTGGCGGCTCCCCGTTGGATGACCTTGAAGGCATCGCCGATGGCATGCGCCCCCGAAGCACAAGCGGTCACTGTCGAGGTATTAGGGCCTTTGACCCCAAAATGGATGGCTACTAACCCTGGGGCCATGTTGGCAATCAACATCGGAATAAAAAAGGGGCTAACCTTGCGGGGGCCTTTTTCTAAGAGAATGGCGTGATACTTTTCAATAGTATTCAGCCCCCCCAGCCCGCAACCGACAATGGTGCCAATCTGGGGACTCAGTTCATCAGTAATAGTCAGCCCGGCGTCTTGCATGGCCATTACCGAGGCTGCCAGGGCAAACTGGCTGAACAGATCCGTGCGGCGGGTAAGTTTGGCCGGAATGAAAGCTTCCGGCTGAAAATCTTTAACTTCCCCGGCAATCCTGGTGTCAAAACCCTTAGCGTCAAATCGGCTAATCGGGCCGATACCTGAGCGTCCCTCTAGGAGATGCTGCCAGGACGCCTCCACTCCGACGCCTAGCGGCGTGATCAGCCCCAAACCGGTTATTACCACCCTAGCGCTCATACCGACCAGTTCCCCTTAAAGAGTATCTATAAAATCATTGTATGGGAAAAATTAGCATGAGGCAAGCATTACGCATGAGCCTTGATATAGTTAATCACGTCCTGCACGGTGCGCAGCTTTTCGGCCTCTTCATCGGCGATTTCGAGGTCGAACTCTTCTTCCATGGCCATGATCAACTCGACCAGATCCAGAGAATCCGCTCCCAGGTCATCGACAAAGGTCGCATCGGGGACGACCTCAGATTTCTCCACTCCCAACTGATTAGTGATCAGCTCCACTATCCGTTCCTCAATGGACGCCATCGGTCCTTACCTCCTCGATATGAATATGCTAGCGATATAGTCTAATACAGTTTTCTGTTTTGTAGTTTTCGGTTTTCTGTTGAAATGCTTAATTTAATCACTGTGGTAAGCGATGAATTTGGTGCATTTGAATGAAAACTTAGCATAAGTCTATAGAATATGTGTTTTTTTTAAGGTAAAGCCGATCAGTCCGGCCTTGGAGGCCACGTAGTTGGCCTGCCCCGGGTTGCCCATGACCCCGACGATGGAAGCAATGTTAATGATGCGGCCAAAGTGCTGTTTGAGCATGGGGCGGGCTGCGGCCCGGGTACAATTAAAGGCACCTTTGAGATTGACTGACAGTACGCGGTCCCATTGCTCTTCTTTCATCCGCACTACTAAATTGTCCTGCACAATGCCGGCGTTATTGACCAGAATATCCAGGCGGCCACTGTTTTTGGCGATCTGCTCAAAACCCGCACTGACTTCGGCAAGATTAGAGACGTCAAATTTTATGATCTCGGCTTCGGCCCCTTGGGCCTGGACGGCCTGCCGGGTGTGCTCGGCTTCGTCCCAGTTGGCCACGTCATTGAGATAAATCTTGGTCTGGGGTTGGGCCAACGCCAGGGCACAGGCCCGGCCGATGCCGCGCGAGGCCCCGGTGATGACCGCGACGCGCTTGATCTCGTTCACTGATACTCCTTATCGGCTGGCCTTGATTTCCTGAATCAGGGCCGGGATGATCTCAAACAAGTCTCCGACCAGGCCGACGTCGGCGATCTGAAAGATCGGAGCCTGGGGGTCGGAATTAATCGCCACAATGAAATCCGAGGACTGGATGCCGACCAGATGTTGCGCCGCGCCGGAGATGCCACAGGCCATATACAGCTTGGGGGCCACGGTCTTGCCGGTCTGGCCGATCTGATGGGGATAAGAAATCCAACCAGCATCGACCGCACCCCGGGTGGCACCAATCGCGCCCCCCAGCAGTTCGGCTAATTCTTCCAAGAGACTAAAATGCTTGCCGTCTTGCAAGCCACGGCCTCCGGCCACAATCACCTCGGCCTCGCCTAAGGGTACGGTCTCGGTGATTTCAGCCACGGTCTGCAAAAACCGGCTTTTACCTGGCTCATCCAGGGCGGCTACCTGGACCGGCACCACCTGGCCGTTCCGCTCCGGCTGCGGCGCTAGGCGCTTCATCACCCGCGGTCGCACCGTGGCCATCTGCGGGAAAGATCGGGGGGTTACAATGGTCGCCATGATGTTGCCCCCGAAGGCCGGGCGGGTCTGCAGCAGCAGGCGTTTTTCTAAATCTAAATCAAAAGCGGTGCAATCCGCGGTTAAGCCGGTGTCCAGGGCCGCGGCGACTCGAGGAATAAAGGCCCGTCCCGGATAGGTCGCCCCGGCCAGGATGATTTCCGGCTGGCAACGACGGGCCAGTTCGATCAGGGCTTGGGCATAAGGCTCTTCCAGGAATTCCGCCAACCGCGGGTGATCTACTACATAAACTTTATCGGCGCCCGCCGCGGTGAGCTCTGTGGCCAGGTCATGAATCTGATGGCCGAACAGCACGGCGCTGACCGGCACACGCAAGATCTCTGCCAAGCGCCGGGCTTCTCCCAGCAATTCCAGGGCTACCGGGGCCAGCCGACCATGACGCTGCTCGGCAAACACCCAGATGCCATCGGGGGGGACCTCGGGCCGCGGCTCCGGCGCTGCGGTTGCGGGCAGCGCTAAGGCCCCGAATTCACAGACCTCCACGCACGCGCCGCACAGGTTGCAGCCGTCGCCGATGATCAGCCGCTCGCCTTCCAGCCGCAGCACCCCAAAGGGACAGGCCTCGACGCACAGGCCGCAGGCGGTGCATTTGTCTAAGTCAACTATGATGGCCATAAATTATAAATCTATTAACTCGTTCCCAAGTTGTACTTGGGAATGAAAATCTTTGCCAAGCTAAGCTTGGCGAATATCAAGGCGTTCCTAAGCTCAGCTTAGGAACGAGAAAGAAAGAGGATCTCAACCTATCTTTAATTTTTGTAAACGCGTCCACAGTCGCTGGGCCAACTCGTTCGGGGCTCCTTCCCACAGCTCCCGCTCGCCCCGGGCCGGGGGCGGGAAGACCTTGACCACTTGGGTAAACGAGCCGGGCAGCCCGACCTGATTTTGGTCTAATTCTAGGTCTTGAAGGCCCAGGACCGGGATTTTTTGGCTTTTGGCCCGCAGTTTGGCCTTGAAGGACGGCACCCGCGGTTCATTGATCTCTTTGACCACGGTGATCAAGGCCGGCAGGCGTACTTCAATGCCATCATAGCCGTGGTCCAAAAGCCGTTCCATCTGTAAGACCTCCGATTCGACAAAGGTCAATTTACGGGCCCAGGCCACATAAGGGAGCTCCAGAAAAGCCGCTAACTCCGGCCCGACCTGAGCGGTGTCGCCGTCAATGGCCTGTTTGCCGCACAGGATCAGGTCGGCGCCGCCCAATTTGCTGATGCCCCGGGCCAGGGTGTAGGCCGTGGCCCAGGTGTCGGCCCCGGCAAAGGCCCGGTCAGAGAGCAGCACGGCCCCGTCCGCCCCATAGGTCAGCGCTTCCCGCAGGGTCTCCACGGCCTGGGGCGGCCCCATGCTGAGCACCGTGACGCTGCCGCCCTGGCGCTCCCGGACCCTGAGGCCCTCTTCCAGGGCATAGAGGTCAAAAGGATTGATGATGCTTTTCACCCCTTCCCGCTGCAGGGTATGGGTGATCGGGTCCAGCCTAATCTCCTGGGTCTCTGGGACCTGTTTGATACAGACAATAATCTTCATCAAGGGGATGGCGGTCGGGAAGGACGACTATCTAAATTATTTACATATAACCGTGGCCCGCCAAGATCTGGACCGCGTCAGTGGTCACCCGCATCGCCACATCGGTGGGAAACAGTTTGGCCATCGCCGATTGTTTAGTAAAATCTTTTGGTTGACTGTCGATATAGCGGGCCACGGCATAGAGCAGGGCGCGGGCGGCCTCGATTTCAGTAGCCATATCGGCCAGCATATGCTGGATGGCCTGAAAAGAGATGATCGAGGTGCCGAACTGATGACGCTGGCGGGCAAAATGGACCGATTCTTCCAAGGCCCCCTGGGCCAGTCCTACCGCCAAGGCCCCTACTCCGGGTCGTGAGTAGTCCAGGGTCTTGAGGGCAATAATAAACCCCTGGCCTTCCTTGCCAAGTCGCCGGTTTGCCGGGATGCGGCAATTTTGAAATATGATCTCCCGGGTAGCCGAGGACCGGATGCCCATCTTTTTCTCTTTTTTGCCAAAGGAGAGGCCCGGATCGCTACTTTCCACGATAAAGGCGCTGGCCCCGCGCGCCCCTTTGGCCCGATCGGTTATGGCAATCACCGTGTAAGTCTCGGCTTCCCCGGCATTGGTGATCCATTGCTTGGTGCCATTTAAAACGTAAGCGTCGCCGTCTTTGACCGCCACGGTCTGGATGCCGCCGGCGTCACTGCCGGCCTGGGATTCGGTCAGGGCAAAGGCGGCCAGCTTGTCGCCGCGGGCCAATTCCGGCAGATACTGGCCTTTCTGAGCCTCCGAGCCAAAAAGCAAGATCGGATAAGCCCCCAGAAAACTGGCGGCATAGGTGGTGGCCACCCCCACGCAGGCCTGGCTCAGGGCTTCGAGCACCAGGCAATTTTCCAGACACCCCAGCCCCAGGCCGCCGTAGGCTTCGGGGATAATGACTCCGAACAGGTCTGCTTGGGCCAGATCCTGAACGATTTCGGTAGGAAAACGCTCCTCTTCGTCTAGTTCGGCCCGCACCGGTTTGATGCGCTCCTCGGCAATCTGGGTGGCCAACTCCTGGAGCATTTGCTGTTCTTCGGTCAGCAGGTAGTCCATTGGCCGATCCTCAAGACTCGCTCTGCGGCAGGACGAGCCGCCCTTTGTAAAAGCCGCAATGCGGACAGGCATGGTGCGGCAGCCGATATTCATTGCACTGCGGACAGGTGGAGAGCTGCGGCAGGGTAAGACTTTGATGCGAGCGCCGCATATTGCGTTTGGACTTCGATTTTTTATGTTTGGGTAAGGCCACGGTAAAACTCCTTATTTTGAGGTCTTGGTCAATTTACTGAGCAGGGCGAAAGGTTGATTGAATTTTTCCCGGTGACAGGAGCAAGTTTCCCGATTAAGATTGGCGCCGCAGTAAGGGCATAACCCCAGGCAAGCCTCCTGGCACAAGGGTTTCAGCGGCACCGCCAGCAAGAGCTGCTCCTGAATAATCCCTTCTAAGTCCAGTTCCTCGCCGGAATAATAATCTTCGTCTAACTCTTCCAACGTCAATTCTACTTCTTCGGCGGCCACCACCGGCAGGCCGGGTCGGAGTACCAGCTCAAACCGGCACTCCAAGGGCTCCAGAAAACTTTCCAGACAGCGGCTGCAATTAAGCCGCAGCTCTCCCTTAAGCATTCCCCGCACCAATATATAGCCATCGACTTTTTCAAGATGTATAGTACCGCTTAGCGGCGACTTCAGGGAAAATTCCAACCCTGGTTGGCGCTCCTGCCAGTGAGCCATCCACTCGGCCCCCAGCAGCACCGGCAGGTCAAATCCCTTGGCGGTGATGCGCTCAATAGGAATCTTAAGTAATTTAGGGCTGATCATATTAACTTCACTGTAGACGGATAAATTCTAAAATAAGTATAAACCTTAAAACAATTAATTATAAATAATTCACTAGTCCTGTCAAGTTTAACCGGGAAGATAATAAAGGATAAATGGCTCTAAATTGGCCGGATTCATATAACCCGACTCCCCCTCCCAACGTCTCAGACCACCTGGGCACCCAGGATTTTGGCCATTCGTTTTAAGGCCCACTCATGGTCTTGCGGGTTCAGGTCAGCTACTCCCTGGCGGTAAACCGTCACCGCATAGTCCCGATCCAAGAGGTCGCTGGCCGTTTCCATGATGCAGATGGAGGTGCAAGCCCCGACCAGATGCACGGCGGTGACCTGCTCCTGCTTCAAGATGTCCTCCAGGTTCGTATTATACAAACCGCTGAACCGGGTTTTTTCGACCCGATAATCTCCGGGCTGCATCGCTAGCTGAGGGATAATTTCGGCTCCCCAGGTGTGGCGCACACAGTGAGGCGGAAAGCGCTTAAATTCCCGATCATCCGGGTCATGGGCATCACA
>MUKC01000026.1 GCA_002049795.1 Desulfobacca sp. 4484_104
TGATTAGGCCCTAAAATCTTATCCAACATGCTCTGCACTTTGGCTTTTAAGGCGCTTTCCACCTGTTGCTGATATTCTATCTGAGCGTTAGTGAGTCGCCCGGCACCCAGGGCATCTTGGGGTTTGCTCAAGATCTTGCCGGTCATGTCAACCACGGTGACCTGGCCGGGGCTTAGGCCTTCCACCGAACTGGCGACCAGATTGATGATACCGTCCAGTTGAGCCTGGCTCAAGGTCCGACCTGGCCGCAGTTTTAAGACAACCGCGGCGGAAGGCTCTTCCTGGTCCTCCACGAACAGCGAATCCTTGGGAGTAACAATATGCACCCGGGCCTCGGCAATTTCGGGAAAACGACAGATAGTTCGGGCCAACTCACCTTGCAGCGCCCGCTGAAAGTTAAGTCGCTGGACAAATTCGGTGGTTCCCAAGGTCTGTTTATCGAATAACTCAAATCCCACTCCCCCACCCTGGGGCAGGCCTTCGCTGGCCAGGGACAGACGGAGATCGTAAACCTGGGATTTTGGTACCATTATGGAGGTCCCGCCGCCGTCCACCTGATAAGGGACCTTCTGAGCCTTGAGCTTACCAATGATCGCTCCGGCGTCTTCTTGAGTCAGATTGGAGAACAGGACCGCGTAATCAGTCCGGCTGCTAATCATGACCAAAAGTACCAAAGCCAGAATTGCCGCGGCCGCGGCCGCGGTATAAATCAGCCGCGGCCCTGCTTGGTCCGCCTGTGCCTGTAAGCGATTGACTTCCTTAACCATCTGAGTCAAGGTGGACCCGAACCCGGGGGAAGCGGCTGATTCCGGTTGATTCACTGCCGCCATTGCCATCTGCCGAGCAAATTGGCCGGCCTCTGTAATCTTCATGTCAGCACCTGGTAGTTAAGGTAGAATAATTTTAGAGTAAATCCAAAACCCCATTGTTCTCTTGCCTGGTGATGGGGGAGGGTAGGGGTGGGGGTGAAAAATATTGTAGCTCTCAATGCCTGCAAATTTATGTCCCCTTCCCCGACCCTTTCCCACCCGGGACGGCAGAGTTTACGGATATAGTAAAAATCTATAATAATTGCACTGGGTCTAGCCGACGCGGGGCAGAAGCCGGCTTATTTACCTATCTCCAGTGCCCTTAAGGCCATAGATTTAGAAGCATTAAAAGCCGCTACATTGGCATCAAAAGACCGGGAGGTGACTACGAGATTAACCATTTCATTGATCGGGTTGACATTGGGCAACAAGACTATCCCCTCCTGGTTGGCGTCTGGATGGCCAGGATTATATTCCTCTTTTAATCCTCGCCCGTCTTCGACGATTTCCACCACTTCAACTTTTTCAGCCGGGGAAGTCCAATCCGTAGTCAGCAGATTCTGAAAGTCCTCTGCCGGAGTGGCTTCCAGAACCACCGATTTCCGCAGGTAGGGACCTCCTTGCGGAGTGCGGGTAGTTTGGACATTGGCCAGGTTTTCGGCAATCACATTCATGCGGATGCGTTGGGCCGTCAGACCGGAGGCGCTAATTTCCATAGAGCTAAGTAAATTCAATTAGGTTCCTCCTTCAATAGCTCCCCGCAAAGTGTCTAGCTTTTTAATCAACATCTGCAGGTTAGCATGGAAAAGTAGATTGTTCTGGGTCATCTTGATCATTTCTTGATCAATATCAACTGGTTCTTGGGTATCCTGGACCTGGCCGGACAAGCCTGGGCCTCCTCCCGGGATATGGCGGTGATTGGTGCGGTTGAGACCGATGGGTCCGTTGCCGTTGAGATAACTGCTTAGCGCAGTCTTAAAATCTAGATCCTGACGCGTATAGTTAGGAGTATCAAGGTTGGCGACGTTGGTGGCGATGATCTCCTGACGTCGGGTGCGGAAGGTCATGGCCTTATTGAGCAGATTAATGATCGGATCGCTCAGATTTCCCCAGTTTGACATGCCGGTCTCCTTCTGGCCGGGGCCTAAACATAGGCATTTTTGTACTCATGTAATTTATTTCTCAGGGTCCGGACACTGATTCCCAAAAGTTTAGCGGCATGGGTCCGGTTGCCCTCGGTTTCATCCAAGGCCTGAAAAATCATCTGTCGTTCCATATCACGGAGACATAAGGGCGACATCGGTTCGGCTTCCTCAGGCAGACAATGATATTCCGGATTGGCGGGAAAGAGTTCCTCCGGGCAAATACCATTTCCTTGAGAGAGCAGCACTCCCCGGGCAATGGCATTTTCCAGCTCTCGCACATTGCCTTTCCAAGTAGCTTTTTCCAGGGTCGCCCGTGCTGCGGGAGTGAGGGGTATAGCTTCTTTACCGTACAACTGCGCATAATGGTTGAGAAAATAATCAGCCAGCAGCGAGACGTCGCCGCGGCGTTGGCGCAAGGGCGGCAGAGTCAGGTTAATTACATTAAGTCGGTAATATAGATCCTCCCGAAACTCTCCCTGGTCCACGGCTCTGGCCAGATCGCGGTTGGTAGTTCCGATGACCCGAACATTGATGGGAATAGGACAGGTGCCCCCTACTCGATCAATCTCATTTTCCTGAAGCACGCGGAGGAGCTTGGCCTGTAACTGGGGATGCATCTCGCTGATTTCATCTAGAAGCAGGGTGCCATTTTGGGCAATCTCAAATTTTCCTAATTTTTTCATGATAGCCCCGGTGAAGGCCCCTTTTTCGTGTCCGAAAAGTTCGCTTTCCAGCAGACCTTCTGGTAAAGAGGCACAATTCACCGCCACAAAGGCCCCGGCGGCGCGATCACTATGAGCGTGAATATAACGAGCAAACAGCTCCTTGCCGGTGCCCGATTCGCCCTGAATCAGGACCGTGGCCCGGCTGGGGGCAATGGTTTCGGCGATTTTTAACAAGCGCTGCATAGCTGGATCGCGAGTTATGATCTGCCGGTTTTTTTTCTGGCTTCCCCGGGGCGCGGGATTGACTCTGACGCTATGGTTATGGTTGCCGTTCTTCAGGGCCAGGGCGAGCATCTCTTGCAGACGTTCGCTGGTCAAGGGCTTGGCCAGATAATCCCAGGCTCCTTGTTTCATCACGGCCACTGCCCGGGCTACCGTCGGCCGGTCGGTTAAAATCAACACCGGAGTGGCAGGAGCGTGTTGTTTGAGTTCCTGAAGTAATTGTAAGCCATCGATGCCGGGCAGATGGTCAGCAATGGCTACCAAGGTAAACAACTGTTTTTTTAATAATTGCCGGGCTTCTTGGGGTTTGCTAGTTTGAATTAATTCTAGCTCCCGGAATGCCAAACATCGGTCATAAGCTACTCCCCAGTGGGGTTCATTATCGACGACAAGAATTGCTTTGGAGCCCATCATGCTTACCTTTAAAAATCAGTGATCATCGATGATGTTGCAAAATTAAACTATTACGTTAAACAAAAGCATACTATTAAAAACTTTTAGAGGACTTCGCTATCTGCGTTTTTAAACCCTGCAAATGAATCCGGGCCAGCTCCTGCCATAGATGTTCATGAGATTGAGCTAAGGCTTGGAAAGCCTGTTGAGCCTGAGGAAATTGCCCGGCCTTCAGATAACAGAGGGCTTCAAGAGCCATGCCCACCGGGGTTGCTGAATTATTTGGCTGGCCTTCGCTGCCCTGTTGATAAAGTTGAGCCGCTTGACCATAATTGCCCTGCAGTAGATAATAGCAGGCCAATTGCTGTCGCAGTTTAGCAGTATCGGCGGTCGGCAAATTTTGCCCCAGGACTTCCGGGCAGGCCAAATTTTCCGGTAATTGCTGGCCCGCTTGTTGGCAAGCCAGGGCCAAGGCGCTCCAGTATTCGGGGCACTGGGCTACCTCGGCCCGTTGCAGCGCCTTCTGCAAACTCTCAACGGCCGCAGAGGCTCGGCCGTTGCCCAGTTGTGCCCACCCTAGCCGGGCCAAGCCTGCCGGCGAAAGTGGCCCACATTCCTGTTGCCATTGTTGGAGAGCTTTTTCGAGCCGGGCAAAGTCACGCTGTTCCCAATAAATGTCGGCCAGATATCGCCGGGCTTCTTGACGTTGCGGACCAGGGCCTAACTCTAGCACCGATTCCAGGAACTCTTGGGCGGCTATATTTAACCCTTTGGAATGTAATAGCTTTCCTAAAAGCAGGGCCACTGACCAGGGCCGCCAGGCCACCGGATGCTGTTCCCAAAGTTGTAAGACATCCTCCAGGGCCTGCGGATTATCGGCGCAACTTTGGGCCAAATCAGGAATAATCGCCTCCCAGGCCCGGGCCAGGGTTGACTGCAATTCTTGCCGGGCGCCAACGGTGTCCTGGTCAAGTTCTTTAAGGCTGACCAGCCGGGTAAAATAATGCTGGAAGGCCTTAAGCGGCTCACCCTGGTCTAATTGCTGGTAAAAATCCGATGTGAACAGATGGAAACGGGCCCAACCGACGACTTGGGGTTGTGAGGAAAATTGGATGGCCAACTGGTAACACTGGATAGCCGTCTCTTGCTGTCCTAGCCGTGACTGGACTTTCCCCAGTTCTAAAAATGCCTGACCATACTGGGAGTGAGCCGGAAAGAGATTGATAAAGCTAAGGAGTGTTTGACCGGATTGCTGAAGCCGTCCTTGGTGCGCCTGTTCCCGAGCTAAGTTAAGAAGGTCTTGAGGCGCTAAATTCAGCGGTTCTCGGCCTTCATTGCTGGCGATAGTTGTCTGGTTCTGGGATGGCGCGGCTGACTTATCCGTAGGCGTTTCCGGAGCGGATTTTTGCTGCACGGTAAGCGCCGCTTGATTAGCGGTGCGGCGCGGTTGATTAACATTTTTAGCCCGAAAGCGGGATGCTGCAGCAGTGCCCGGTCCCCAACTGATCCCGGCCAGCCACCACCCCAAGGCTAGTAAAACCATGATTAAGCCTCGGCGGGACCCCACTTTACCTCCCCTCCTGGAGTTGCCGTCGGTTAAACTCTTCGAGTAGATGGATGATCTGGTCGTGCTGTTTGATCATGGTGAGATTGGTTTTGACCGCAAATTGAGCAGCTACCGCGATCTGCTCTAGCAAGGCCTCCTGGCGATCACCATAGGTAACCCCGCCTTTATTCAGATTTTGCATGGCTTCCCAGAAGTCTTTAGACAGGATCAGATAGGTGCCGCCGCCACCAGGAGGTAAACCATCACCTCCCGGATGGCCGAGAGGGGCCAGAATCGCCTCCAAACCTAGGCAGCAGACCACTAAACTACTAATCAACAGCCATCTTATGGTCACATCGCCCCCCACATCCTTTTTTGGAACATTTAAAGCAAATGTCATACCAAATATAATTTTAATAATGAAAACAGGGAAATATGCCTATGATTGTTCTATGGCCAGAAATTGGCCTTTTAATCTTTTAAGTTAATTAGATCAATAGGTTATTAAAAAGGGGGTGTCAAAGATGGCTAGGTGGGCGTCAAAAATGCGTTAGGGCGTCCTGTTTTTGACAGTCAGGGTAGTGAGAGGATCAGAAAAGCTTGGGGGGTAAATCGGAACTTTCCGGGGGCTTACTGATTTTTTGTTTTTTAATCTTTTCGATTAAGGTCGTCCGGTTGAGATGCAGCAGTTGAGCGGCTTGATTTTTGACCCAGCCGGTTTTGTCGAGCGCCCGAATGATCAATTGCCGTTCGAACTCCGAAACCGCCTCATTCAGTTGAATACCATCATCAGGAATATCAGCAGTGAGCAGGTTATTGTTGGGGGCAGTGGTTAAAAATCGCTCCGGCAGATCCGAGACATCCAAGATTTCCCCATCGGCCAGAATCACCAGTCGTTCCAAGAGATTCTCCAACTCTCGCACATTTCCGGGCCAGGCATATTGGAGCAGCAGATTCATTGCCTCAGGGGTGAAGCACTTGACTTTTTTACCTTTTTTTCGAGAAAATTCAGTCAAGAAGTGTTTTACTAACAGCGGCAGGTCACTTTTCCGTTCTCTTAAGGGAGGTAGTTTAATGGGAATAACATTGAGGCGATAATAAAGATCTTCCCGAAATCTTCCTTGTTGGACTAACTTTTCCAATTCTTGGTTGGTGGCGGCGATTACCCGAATATTGACTTTGATGGTTTTTAGGCCGCCGATGCGCTCAAATTGATGGTCCTGTAAGACGCGGTTGATTTTTACTTGCAGATTAGGACTCATATCCCCAATTTCGTCCAGGAAAATGGTCCCACCGTTGGCCTGTTCAAAACGCCCGCAGCGGGTGCGGATGGCATGGGTGAAAGCTCCCCGTTCATGGCCGAACAATTCGCTTTCCAGCAATTCCTCCGGGATGGCGGCACAATTTACCGGAATCAGAGGTCCTTCCCGACGGTTACTGTTATAATGGATGGCTCGGGCAATAAGTTCTTTACCGGTGCCAGACTCCCCCAGGATCAACACTGTGCTGTCGGTGTCAGCCACCTTGCGGATAATATCAAAAATTTTATAGATTGCTTCGCTGGTGCCGATTATATTACTAAACCCATATTTTCGTTTTAGCTGTTTTTTTAGCCGGATATTTTCTTTTTTCAAGCGCCGATGTTCCAAAGCCCGGTCGATGACCATCAGCAGGGCGGTGCTCTCGATGGGCTTGCAGAGGTAGTCGTACGCCCCTAAGCGCATGGCGGCGACGGCGTTGGGGATAGTCCCGTGTCCGGTGATGATGATGCAGATAGTTTCTGGGACGTGGTTCACCAGGTAGGTGAGGATTTCCATGCCGTCCAACTTGGGCAAAAACAGGTCGGCAAGGACCAGGTCAAACCCGCGTTCCTGGAGCAGTTGGAGAGCTATTTCACCGTCGGCGGCCGTTTCTACTTCGTAGCCCTCGGACTCCAGGAGTTCGCGGAGACCGGTCCGAACAGCTGCTTCATCATCAATGATCAATACGGCTTCGTGAGCCATACCTTTCCCGGAGGGCATTAAGAAAATATTCTACAGGATAAATTGTTCAGTGGGTTAATGTCAAGAAATACCTGATAAAATGATCAGGAACGCCGCGATGAGATGGTTATCAGATAACCAAGAATATACAAAAACGGCGAATATGTCAAGGTTATGGGCTTATCAGAAAAAGGCTTTACTATAATTGTCTTATATGTTATTTGATTAATGCCTGCCTATTGTTCCAGAGGAGAAAAGTGGTGCTTAAGACCATGATAATTTTAGCCGTGGCCTATGGCTTGCTGGCGGTCATGCGTATATGCCGAGGTGCCATGTTCTCACCCCGTCGCCGTCTGGGGGCGAATTTTCTACTCTATGGATTTGCTAGCTTTGGGGTAATGGCCGGTGCCGGCTTGGTGTGGTTGATTATTTATGTCTCACAAGTGTCAAGCTCTCCTTCGTTGGCTGGATCTGCCTCTGATCCGGCCCTTATCCTGCCTGTCAGTCAGAAAATAGAACAGAGCCGGGAGGTTAATCCAGCCAGTCTGCGGGCTAGCAAAAATTTTAAGCCGAGGTCGCAACCGGCTTATGTATTGCTACATCCAGGCGGACCAGATCTGGCCAGACCCGCGGAACCAGAGTGGGGCACCCTCGGCTTACGGTCTCCGGGCCGAAGATAAGCCTTGGTTAGGCACGGCTTTTCCTCCAGCACCAGAGTTTTCAGAAAAAACCGATAAATCGATTTAATTTTCCCTACCCCCGCCGTTCGAAAAAGATATACATTGTTTAATCCCCGGTTTCTGACGATTTTAACTGGGAAAACCAGCAGAGAGTTGGAATCGTAGGGATCGGAGCTTGCGGAGCACCCCATCGGTAATCTTAGACGGCGGTTTACCCGGTTATGACCTCCCCAGTATCCACTCAAACCGGAACTATTGCTCGCTCAGCGGGAACGGTAGGCCTGGCGGTATTCTGTAGCCGCATCCTGGGACTCGTGCGCGAGCAGATATTTGCTGGACTGTTTGGCGCGGGTTATGCAATCGACGCCTTTGTGGTGGCCTTCCGGATTCCCAATCTGCTCCGCGATTTATTTGCCGAAGGCGCTCTGAGTTCGGCCTTTGTCACCGTTTTTACCGATTATGATCAGCGGCGGGGGCCCGCGGCTACCTGGCGGCTGGCCAACAACACCTTGATTATTCTGGGTCTAGTGGTAGCCCTGATCGCGGCTTTGGGGATCATCTATGCCTTGCCGCTGGTGGAACTCCTGGCCCCGGACTTTGGGAAGGTGCCGGGCAAGCTGGGTCTCACCTCCTTGATGACCCAGATCATGTTTCCCTTTCTACCCCTGATTTCGCTGGCGGCCCTAGTTATGGGGATCCTCAATAGTAAGGGGCGGTTTTTTATCCCGGCCCTGGCCTCCAGTTTCTTCAATTTAGGCTCTATTGTGATCGGCGTGGCGCTGACTCTGGTGGCCCCTTGGTGCGGTTATCCAGCCATTGTGGGTATGGCCGTCGGCACCCTGGTCGGCGGCCTATTGCAATTGCTGGGACAGGTACCCGTCTTATTTCGGGTGGGGTATCGCCCGCAATTATGTTTCGATCTTAGGGATGCGGGACTGCATCGGATTTTTCGCCTCATGGCTCCAGCCGTGATCGGCCTGTCCGCCACCCAGATCAACATCTTTATCAACACCTTCTTTGCCTCTAGTTGTGCCGAGGGCAGCGTCTCCTGGTTAAACTATGCCTTTCGCCTGATGCAATTTCCCATCGGCATCTTCGGGGTCGCACTATCCATTGCCACCTTGCCGGTAGTCTCGCGCTATGCCTCCCAGCAGGATCTGGCCGGGCTGAAATCGGCCTTTAGCTCGGCCTTAAGCATGGCGATGATTATCACCATCCCGGCCGCGGTCGGGCTGGTGGTCCTGGCCCGCCCGGTGATTGCACTGATTTTCGAGCACGGCCGGTTTTCAACTTATGATACCCAACAGACCGCGGCGGCATTGGCGCTTTATGCCCTGGGATTGTTTGCCTATTCCGGCGTGAAGATCGTGGTGCCGGTATTTTACGCCTTGGATGACACCCGGTTCCCGGTGATCGGCAGTTTTATCACCGTGGCGGCCAATCTGATAATCATTACCTTCACCCTGGAAGCCTTTCAGCATCGGGCTATTGCCCTATCCACGTCTTTAAGCGTGTTCATTAATTTTATCTTTTTAGGCGCGGTGCTATATCGCAAATTAAATGGCTACCCGGTAGGCTATTTATGTCGTACGCTGGCCAAAGTGACACTGGCCGCCCTGGTTATGGGTTTCGTGGTCGGCCAACTCCACCCGTGGTTGGCGGCCCTGCTCGGTCAGGGCTTGGGGGGGCAGATCATCAGCCTCCTGGCAACCATTCTCACCGGTGCCGGTCTTTATTTCTTTTTAATTCATATGCTTAAGATCCCAGAAGTTCAGGAATTAAAGCGGCAGGTGGCCAGGCTCAAGAAAGGCCGGGCATCTTAACATTTGAAAGGTAACAGAATGAATAAACAAGAAAAAATCGGGCCGATCCTTGAGCTTTTAGACCAATATTACCCAGAGGCGCACACTGCCTTGAACTTTAACAATCCTCTAGAACTGTTAGTGGCCACGGTCCTGTCGGCGCAATGCACCGATGTCAAGGTCAACCAGGTTACTCCGAGATTATTCCAGCGCTATCCCACGGCCCAGCATTATGCTGCGGCTCCCCTCGAAGAACTGGAAGAGGCTATCCATAGCACCGGTTTTTTTCGCCAGAAAGCCAAAAGCCTGAAGGAAATCGGCCGGGTATTGGCTAAGAAGTTTAAGGGCCAGGTTCCGGCCCGGATGGAAGAGCTGGTGCAATTGCCGGGGATCGGCCGCAAGACCGCCAATGTCATTTTGGGCAATGCCTTTGGGGTGCCCGGCATTGTGGTGGATACCCACGTCAGTCGAGTGGCTTCCCGCTTGGGTCTCACCAGTAACCAGGATGCGGTCAAGATTGAGCATGAGCTGATGGCCCTGGTGCCCCAGGAGCGGTGGATCAAATTTTCCCACCAGCTCATCTGGCACGGTCGTCAGATCTGTAATGCCAAGAAACCCCGCTGTGCACAGTGTCCATTATTGCCCTATTGTGAATATGGTCAGCAGCAGCAACCGCTAAGTTAAATTAGCTGGGGATGATATTTAAGAAACCGTAAGCTCTAGCCATAACCGGAAATTAGGTTGACAGTCGCTGAAAATCATGGCATAACAGCGGCATCAATCCCACAGGGGGAAAAGCAGAAGATGTTAGCTAGACGGCCCAAAAGAATCTTAGGGGTGATATTGTGTCTGGTCTGGGTTAGCGGTTGTGTGGCCACTACCGCAGCTGGGATAGGCGCGGCCGCCGGGGTAGGGGGCTACAAATGGTTGGAAGGGAGCATGGAAAGAGAATATCCTTATCCTTTCGCTCAGACTTGGGAAGCCACCTTGGCCGCGGTAGAATATTTTCGCATGAAGACGGTGGAGAGAAAAGTTTTTCCACTGGCTGGAAGGATTGAAGCCACTCAACCGGACGGCACCTTGGTGCAGATCGAAGTTGAGGCCAAGCCTAATCAGATTACTACGGTGGCAGTACGGTTTGGCTATATAGGGAACAAGGATGCCTCCCTGATGTTCCATAATCAGGTAGCCCAAGAACTAATGATGTAGCGGAATCGTCTTTTAAGCTTATCATCAAAGTTCTGGTCAATTCTTGCCATCGCGGACAGAAATCTGCTGCCCTTAAAAGCCCATCACGATGGGCTTTTTTTATTAGCGCTTGCCAAGGACCGACCCGGAAGTCAACCCGAAGGGAAAATGATTTTTATTGACTTAAGGCGGTTATTTTTTTACAAATAACGGCTAACTGCAGGAAAAAGGAGAATTCAGCATGAGACACCAACCGCTGGGGGAACGGCTGGCGCTGTTTTCAGATCTCTATGAGCTGACCATGGCGGCCAGCTACTTCGAGGCAGAGAAGTTTGAAGAGGCTACCTTTAGCCTGTTCATCCGCCAGTATCCCTCAGATCGGGCTTATTTTGTGGCTGCTGGGCTCGAAGAAGTCCTGCGCTATCTGGAAACTATCCGGTTTTCGGAAGCTGACCTGGCCTACCTGGAAAGCACCGGCCTGTTTAAACCCCGCTTTCTTGATTACCTCAAAGACTTACGCTTCACCGGCGAAGTCTATGCCCTACCGGAGGGGAGCATATTCTTTAAGGATGAACCCATCCTGGAAGTCACCGGGCCGATCATCGAAGCCCAACTAGTAGAGACTTTTATCATCAATGCCATTAATTTTCAGACCCTGATTGCCACCAAGGCCTCGCGCTCCAGTCATATTGCCGGGCCGCGCCGCCTGGTGGATTTTTCCATGCGGCGCACCCAGGGCGTGGACGCCGGTCTCAAGGTGGCACGGGCCAGTTATCTGGCCGGTTTTATCGGGACCAGCAATGTCCTGGCCGGAAAACTCTATGAGATCCCGATTTATGGCACCATGGCCCATTCTTATATCACCAGTTTTGAGCATGAACTCGATGCCTTCCGGGCCTTTGCCCGAGACTTTCCGAAAAATACCATCTTATTGATCGATACCTACGATAATATCGTCGGGGCTAAAAAAGCTATCCAGGTGGCCCAGGAAATGGCCGCCCGGGGCGAAAAACTGCGCGGCGTGCGTCTGGACAGCGGCGATATGGCGGCCATCAGCATCGCGGTGCGGCGGTTATTTCAAGAAGCCGGGTTGGATTATGTCCAGATTTTCGCCAGCGGGGGGTTTGACGAATTCAAGATTGCTCGGGTGCTGGAAGCGGGAGGGCAGATTGATGCCTTTGGCGTGGGTACCAAGATGGGGGTGTCGGCGGACGCTCCTTACTTTGATATTGCCTATAAGCTGGTGAAGTATGGCACCCGTCCGGTGATGAAACTTTCTACCGGCAAGGTCACGCTGGTGGACAAGAAGCAGGTTTTTCGCCGCTTTGACGACCAGGGTCAGATGCAGGAGGATACCATTGCTTTGCGGGATGAGACCATTGCCGAGGCCACCCCGCTGCTGTCCAAGGTCATGGAGAAGGGCCAATTAATCCGCCCGGTACCGAGCTTAAAAGACAGCCGGGAGTTTTTTTTACAGGAATTTGCCCGCTTGCCGGAGAAATTTAAGGTTCTCCATCAACCACCGCCATATCCGGTTAACATCAGCCCTGCCTTACAGGAACTGGAGGGTAGGGTGGAGCACGAGATTCAGGTCACCGAGTTAGGCCAGGTTTAATCAATAAAAATAAAGGCTAATTATGGGAATTACTGAAAGCTTGTTGGAGTTGTTTACCCGTTTGATTTCCACCCTGGGCTACGGCGGGGTGTTTGTCTTGATGACTTTGGAGAGTATGGTCGCTCCGGTACCCAGCGAGATGGTCATGCCCTTTGCCGGATTTCTTATCTTTACCGGTCAATTTCAGACCATCTGGGTGATCGTCGCCAGCACTTTGGGCTCCATTGCCGGTTCGCTGCTATCCTATGGCATGGGTTATAAAGGGGAAGCCGTGGTGTTGCGCTACGGCCGCTATTTGCTCCTCAACCCGCATCACCTGAAATGGACCGAAGACTTCTTTGTCCGGCACGGCAAGAAGACCATCTTTATTTCTCGGTTTATTCCAGTGGTCCGCCATCTGATTTCCATACCGGCCGGCTTAGGCAAGATGCGGTTGCTCCCTTTCATAATCTATACCGCGATCGGCGCCGCCATGTGGAATGCCTTTCTTACTTATCTGGGTTTTTGGCTCCGGCAGCACTGGGTGATTATCCATCACTATTCTCATATCCTGGACTTCGTGGTGATTGCCGGTGCCGCCCTGGCTCTGGCCGGTTATTGGGTCTGGCGTCGACGTCGGTTGCGGCCTGCTTCCAAGGTGGTTCCTTAATACCCCGATCTCGCCTGCATTAGGAGAGCGCGAAAAAGTGGCCCAGACCAAACAAATTAAGCAGATTACCATAACCGCCGGGCAGTCTGCGTGGTTTAAAAGAAAAGGCATTGCTTCCCCTTAACTTCAAGAGCAAGCAACGCCTTTGTTTTTGGAAGATATGTCGATTAAGAGGGATTATTAATCTTGGTCTGCTTCACTACGTTAATCCCGACCGTGATATTTTTCGTAACGGTCGTAGAGATAACCACCCAGGAGCCCAGCACCGGCCCCGATACCGGCCCCCACCGCGGCTTCGCCGGCGATGGCTCCTATGGCTGCTCCGCTCGCGGCACCGATGGCGCCACCCGATAAGGTTCGTTGTTCGGTATATGACATCCCGGCACACCCGCCTAAAAACATAGCCAGCACCAAGAGCAAAGCTAGTTTTTTAGTCATTGTTTTTCCTCCTTTATTACCTCAGGGGGACATAATTGGGCGCTTCTGCGTAAAATTACCTCAATCACAGTTTTTTGTAAATCTTCCGGATGGGTCTGGTAATATTGATCTACATCTTGGACAATATCGGCCACGGTTTTGTTCTTCAGCTCCTCCACGAAGGCCCAGGCGATGCAAGGCCCGCGGCCCGTGCCCCCGGCTCTGAACTCGAAATCGGCCATGTTGCCCACCCCTTTAATATAGGTGACTCGGGCCTCATAGGGTAACTTCAGCCAATATTCCCCGTCTAACAAAAAGGGATGCTGCTGAGCGTTGGTTACCAAGACCGAACCCAGACAGCAACAGAGGCTGAGGAGGAAAATCTTCTGTCCAAAATTTAAGCATTGCATATTTTCATCCTTCCTGGACCTGGCTAATAAT
>MUKC01000127.1 GCA_002049795.1 Desulfobacca sp. 4484_104
GGAATGGCGGTTAAGCCTGGCCTTAAGCTCCATGACCTCCTGCTCCAGTTGGGCAATTTTATTCAATGCCTGGTGCAGGGTAGTTTCCAAAAACAGGATATAAGCCTGAACTTCGGGAGGCAGTTTTCCCCAAATCTCTGGAGCAATCGGCCTGGTTTCCACAAAACCTTTATCAACACATTATTCACATGCGTACAAGTCAAAAATGCGATTTTTCCAAAAAAATTATGCCGGCTTCAAGGCCTAGGGTGAACGGTTACGAAGTCTTAAACTCCTGTTTTACAATTTATTTTGGAGAAGTAAAATTGGCGGATATATCGCGCCGCGTGATTGCTTTCTTCCCGGATAATTGCCCGCAGGCCGCGGTAATATCCAGACCTCGGGTTTTGCGGATCAGGGTGGTATAATGGGCGGCCACCAAGACTTCCTGAAAGGCCAGGATGGTATGCTCGGAGGGACGTTCAAAAGGCAATTGTGGATGCGGATTGAAGGGAATGAGATTGATTTTGGCCTTCAGGCCCAGCAGCAGGCGGGCTAATTGCCGGGCCTGGCTGGGGGCATCATTGACGCCTTTGAGGAGAACATAAGTAAAGGTAATGCGGCGGTGCTGAGGGAGCAGAAAGGCCCGGCAGGCGGCCAGCAGCTCTTCCAGGGGATAGCGCTGGTTAACCGGCATTAGCCAACTGCGGGTGGCATTGTCCGGAGCATTCAGGGAGACGGCCAGATTGACCCGGATGGCCTGGCCCAAGCGGATGATCTGCGGTGCCAGGCCTACGGTTGACACTGTGACTCGACGGGACGAAAAATCCAAACCCCAGGGGGCGGTCATGATGGTCAAGGCTCGCAGAATATTATTAAAATTGGCCAACGGCTCGCCCATCCCCATCAAGACCAGGTTGGTGAGTTTCTGATCACGACCCAAGCGGGCCTTGACCTCCAGGACCTGATTGACGATTTCCGCCGCGGTGAGATGTCGCGTAAAGCCCTGTTGCGCGGTAAGGCAAAACCGGCAGCCCTGAGCACAACCGAGTTGGGTGGACAGGCAAAGAGTGAGGTGTTCGCCGTCAGGAATGACCACGCTTTCGATGCCGCCGCCGTCGGCCAGGGTAAAGCCAAACTTCACGCTGCCATCCTGGGAATGCTGTTGGGCCGCCAGGGTTAAGCGGCTAATCAGCGCCTTTTCGGCCAGTAGGCGGCGAAAATCCTTGCTGAGGTCGGTCATTTGGTCGAAGTTAAAAGCGCCCCGATACAACCATTTCTGCAACTGCCGGGCCCGGTACGGGGCCTGCCCCCAGGAGGCCAGCAGACGTTCTAATTCAGTGGCGGTATATTCTTTCAGATCAATGAGAGATGGCATTTTGATAGATGATAGATCTGCTCAAAGTACCAAGGTCTGGCCTTAGCAGTCGGAAACCTTCAGACTCTGGAACTGGTTACTGACCGCGCAGGCGCTCCTGCTCTTCCTGTCTGGCCTTACACTTGATGCACAAGGTCGTAACCGGACGGGCCAGTAGTCGTTTTTCGGAGATCGGTTCCCCGCAGGCCTCGCAAATCCCATAGCTGCCCTCATCGATGCGATCCAGGGCTTCCTTGATCTTGCTGATCAATTTGCGTTCCCGATCTCGGATGCGCAAGGTAAAGTTGCGGTCGGTTTCCAGGGTAGCCCGATCGGTGGGGTCCGGGAACATATCAATAGGATTAGTCATGCCACTGACTGTCCTTCCGGCCTCTTCCAGTAGTTCCATGAGCCGTCTATGCAACAGATCTCGAAAGAATTCCAGACGTTCAGGTTCCATCACCAACGCGCCTCGATTCTGGGTCAAGTTGTATACGTCCTTTATCTTCGCCGGGGCGCTGATAAACCCCACTTTTACCACCGCTTTTATCAATCAGCATAATATCTTCAATGACCATGCGGCGATCAATGGCCTTGCACATGTCATAGATAGTCAAGGCCGCGACGGCTACGCCAACCAGGGCTTCCATTTCTACGCCGGTCTGGGCCTGTGTTCGGACTCGAGCCTTGATCGCCAGTGATTTCTGCTCCGGTTGGGGGATAAAATCAATCTCAATACCCGTAAGCGGCAAGGGATGACACAAGGGAATCAGGTTGGCAGTATTTTTGACGGCCATGATCCCGGCCAGGCGGGCAGCGGCAAAGGCATCGCCCTTCTCCAGTTGATCAGACATCAGCAGGGGGTAGATTTTGTCCCCCAGATAAATTGATCCCAGGGCGGTAGCCTGCCGCCGGGTCACGGGTTTATCGCCGACATCCACCAGACGCACCTGACCTCGGTCATCCAGATGGGTAAATTCTGTCGATCCTTGGCTTTTCATAATGGGTTGCCAGTCTGTTTGGCGGCATCCAATCGGGAAAATTCGTCTAACACCTGCCGTTGGCGATAATTTAATTTAGTGGGGGTGGTGATGACGACCTCGACTACCTGATCACCTGGTTTATTGCCCCCGCGGCAAGGAACGCCATATCCTGGGAAGCGGAACGTGCGCCCGGATTGGGTACCCCGCGGCAGTTCTAGAAATTGACTACCCAACAGGGTCGGTACTTCGATGGTCGCGCCCAAGGCCGCTTGCGCAAAAGATACCTCGATGCGGCAGCACAGATCATTGCCGTAACGGGTGAAAAAATTGTCCGGTTGGACATGGATAACGATGACCAGATGTCCCCTCGGACCATTGTGGAAGCCGTCTCCGCCTTCCCCCGGGATTTGCAGCCGGGCGCCATCTTCGATGCCCGGTGGAATGGTTATCCAATACCGTTCTACGTGCTCTAGATTACCGCTACCCTGGCACTGGGAACAGGGACAAGGGATGATCCGGCCCTGACCCTGGCAACGTTTACAGATCGGACCTAAGCGGAGAAGCCCTGGAGTGCGGAACATCGTCCCCTGACCCTGACAATCGGGACAGGTCTGATAGCTAGTGCCGGGCTGGAGACCGGTGGCATGGCAAAACTCACAGTTCCGGGTACAGCGAATTTCGATCTCGGTTTCCATCCCTAACATGGCGGCCATAAAGGGAATTTGGAGATCATAACGGAAGTCAGGCCCCGACCAGCTTTTCAACCGGGGGGCCCGGTCCTTGACTCCGAAGAAATCCCCCAGCCAGTCATCGGACTGAGAAAACAGGTCATCGTAGTTGTAGAAACTAGCCCCCGCGGGACGTTGCCCCTTAATACCGTAGGACCGTCCAAATGGTTGGGAGCGATAGGCGTCCACCAGAATTTTATAAGCCTCGACTACTTCCCGGAAGCGAGCCGCGGCGTTTGGATCACCAGGATTGCGATCAGGATGATAGCGTAAAGCCAGATGCCGATATTGGTGCCGGATTTCCTCAAAACTGGCGCTGGCTGGCACCCCTAAGATATGATAACACTCAGTAAGGACCATCAGGGTAAAAATCTCTTTATGACCTGGGCTTTGTCAATATTTTATTCTATTAGATTTGTAGCGATTATCCAGCCCCAGGATTACCAAGGGAGCAGCAAGCCGGATTTCTATAAATTTTTATAATAAACCAAGGAAATCCGATTGTAAATCACTTTTGTGATTTAAACTCTCTCTAAACCAGGCGGGGAGGGGAAGGCAACACCCAAAGTTTAACGGCCAGGATTTAGAAAAGGCAACAGACAGCTCCAGAGTTCTTTTCGTCCCTCTTGGGTGAGGGACGAAAACCAGATTAATTCGGTGGGGCTGGTTTTCAGATGGGGTAGCCGGGCCGCGTAACTTTGCAGTTGCCGGCGCCGTTCATTGGATTTAAGTTTGTCGGCCTTGGTAAGGACCAGAATTACCGGGCGCTGCAGCTCATCCAAGCTCTGCAACAACTCCACTTCCTCATCTCCGGGCAGACGGCGGCTATCCATCAAAAATACTACCGCAGTTAACTGGCGGCGTTCGGTCAAATAGATCCGCAGCAGCCGCAGCCAACCCGCCTTTACCGACCGGGGCACCTGGGCATAACCATACCCGGGGAGATCTACCAGGAACCAACGGTTATTGACCAGAAAAAAATTGATCGCCTGAGTACAACCGGGCCGAGAACTGGTGTGCACCAGACTTTGACGTTGTAACAAGGTATTAATCAAGGAGGACTTGCCCACATTAGAGCGTCCCATAAAGGCGATTTCGGGATAAGCCGCGGCCGGAAATTGCGATGGTTGATAAGCACTCAGGCAGAATTCGGCAGAAATGATCTTAGGTATGGCCATGATGGGCGGGATAAAACCTTTTCAGACAAATTTTAAGGGTTCCGACATCAAGAGATCTGTAGCTGCAACCTTTATTTAGGTTGCGTCTGTTCATTTCCCCGGGCAGTTTCATTCCGGCGCCGGCTGGAACCGAGGGCTACCCTAGGATCGCAGCCGCAGAACTGGTTTCCCTCCCCCGGTGACCGGAGGAGGGAACTTTGGCTCTCGGAACTACCCTGGTCAATCTAAACTTAAGTTAAGCATATTTCATTTCTCAAAATTTTTGACGAATTGTCCGATTTGAACCCCGAAGTAAACGCACTTATTACCTTCCAGGCACGCGTCCGCATCTGGCTTGTCAAGGTGGGTGGTGAGTTCATGCTGATCCTTCTTTAACTTGATGATCTAAGCGTTCTTCTCCGGGTTAAAATCTAGACTTAGGGCTATTTTATGCTGCGGAATTTCAGGATACATGTCAGCGATTTTGGCCTGTAACTGGTCATTAGTATAACTCATGGGTATCCTCCTGGTGTGATAGTAAGATTATCGGCAAGGGACCGGGGCAGCTCTCGGGGTTTATAAATACCCTGGTCAGATAAGTTATGTTTCTATTAAGCATCATTAACCTGCGGTCCTGCATCTGATTCTGACGCGCCTGAATCGGAAGTTAAAGTGGCCTTGATCTCATCAATGGAACGAAGTTCGGTCTGGATCATGTCACCTCATCAATCCCTAGACTAAGCAACCATTCCGCCACCTTGATGCCCTTGCCGGTAGGAACTTCGACAAAAGGATTAGCCAGTATCCGCTCTCGCACGATGCGGCGGTCCTGAACCTGCCGGGTGATTAACAGGAAAAACGGAGCTTCCCCGAAGTGCTCGGAAAGATGGTGATAATCTTCGCTAAGGGGCAGGGCCTGGACCACGGTTTCCTTGCGGATAGGCTCATAATGGATAATGACATGATCAACATTGGCCACCTGGTGGCGGATCCGTTGTTCGATCTGGTTGGCCAGAGAATGGGCTTTTTCCAGGTCCCTGACCTTTAGAGCTAAATCCGCTTCGATGAATTTAAACGGCCCGGAATTACGACCGGTCAGGGAAATAATCTGGGCGACCTGAGGCGTCTCCAGGACGAGTTCTCTGATCTTATTCAGGGTGCTAAAATCTAGTGACGCGTCCAGTAATACCCGAATGGCGTCAATGACAATCTTTAAACCGGCCCTGATAATCAAGCCGGCGATGATCAGGGCCGCCGCCCGATCCAGGGGAAAATTAATCTGAAAATAACCGCCGACCAGCCCGATCAGGATGATAAGCGAGGAAAACAGGTCAGTAGCTACGTGTTGGGCATCCGCAACCAGACTGGGGGAACCGAACTGCTTCCCCTTCTTGAGTTCGTAACGGGAAAAGGCCCAGAGGAGCAGCACCACCAGGATGACCCCGGCGATGGCTACAGGCAAACGCTCGGGGCGCAGTTCTTCGCTGGCCACAAAAACACTGCGGAGAATTTCATAACCGGCCAGGAAGATCAGCCCGGCGGTTACCAAGGCCACCAGGTTTTCCACCTTATAAAGCCCGTAGGGAAAGCGCTTGCTTTTGCGGCGGGAGATTTTGATCCCGGCCCAGATGGAGGCCGAAGATATCACATCCGCGGAGGAGTGAATAGCGTCGGCCAACAAGGCCAGACTGCCGGAAAACACTGCCAAGGCATATTTAAGGAACACCAGGAAGATATTAAGCAAGGTAGAATAGACTGCCACTCGTTCACTAGCATGCATTTAGTACTCCTCTGTAACTGCCAGCAGATTAAATATTGGCGCGGCTGATTTACTAGCCGTGGAGGTAAAACCAGCACTTGGACCCGAAATCTGGACGTTATGTAATCGGGGCGATATGCCTGGTCGGAATGCTGCTCGCTCCCCTCAGTCTGCGGGTCTGGCCGCGCTCCCCGTTGACCTTGGATTATCGCTTGATGTGGGAGGAATTTGAATCGGCCGGAGGGATAAAGTTTTTTTCCAAAACCGAGGAGTTGCTGCGGTTGGCAGAGTTTGAAGAGGCCTTGCTTCGTTACCGGTTTCTCAAAGGTCAGGTTGCCGGGTTGGCGGCCTATCGTCCCCTGGTGCTGGACATCGATCGACGGCTGCATTTTTTGCAACGACAGCTGCATTTGAGCGAAGCGGATATTCAAGCCTTGCCGCGACAGCGAGTGCGCTCTCGACCTCGAGCCCGGGCACCCAAAACTATCCTCCCCAAACCTAAAACTGAGGTCACCACAAGTTTGGAGTCAGGCCCCACTTCGTCGTCTACTACCCCGCGGGAAACTCCGGCCCTAATTCCCCCAGTGATAATTCCGACTACCACCATGACGCAAAAAAGTGCCATGCCAGGGTCAGCGCCCACGACTGCAGAAAGTCCTCAACCCCCCAGCGCCCCCACTGAGGCACCGGCTCCGGGTCCGGAGTCCACCGAACCAGCATCCCAGGCCGAGTCCGGCCCAGAGGAGGCCGAGACCCCCTCTCCCACACCGGCGCCGCCCCAAAAATCCTTTATGGGCTGGCTAAAGAGTTTCTTTTAGAAATGGTTAGATAGCGATCAGAAAAAAAACGGTGGGCGGCGCTCCGGTAAAATTACCCGCGGCTACCGCAGGATCTCTTGCAAGGCCTTGAGTTCGGCCCGGATCAGGCTGATAAGATCGGTCTCTTGAAATTCTGGACCCGCGGTTTTTGAATCTGGATGGTTATCCGAAGTTGACGCGGTGCTGGTTTGGGGTCGACTTTGGGCCAGGTATTGCTTAACCCCGGGTAAAGTATATTTTTCCTCTTGCAACAGACGCTTGATCTCCAAGATCAGATCGATATCTGACTGCCGGTACCATCGCTGCTTGGACAGTTGCCGGTTAGGTCTGATCAGGTTAAACTCTGACTCCCAATAACGCAACACATGTGGCTCCACCCCGGTCAAGTGGCTTACTTCACCGATGCGAAAAAGTTTCTTCTGCCGTGGCTTCG